>DIVK01000079.1:1404-5991 GCA_002422455.1 Rhodoferax sp. UBA6134 | reverse complement strand
GGAGTCGAGGTGCTGATCGAGCCCATCAACATGCGTGACATGCCGGGCTTCTTCCTGAACCGGCAGGACCAGGCGCACCAGATCATCGACGAGGTGGGCGCGCCCAATCTCAGGGTACAGATGGACTTGTACCACTGCCAGATCATGGAGGGCGACGTGGCGATGAAGCTGCGCCAGCACCTGCCAACCGGCCGCGTCGGCCATGTCCAGATCGCCAGCGTACCCGAACGGCAGGAACCCGATGACGGCGAGCTGCACTACCCCTACCTGTTCTCACTGCTGGACGAGTTGGGCTACGCCGGCTGGGTCGGCTGCGAATACCGGCCGCGCCATGGCGAGCAGCCGGGCGGCACCTCGGCCGGACTGGGCTGGCTCAAACCCTGGCGGTAACGGGGACCAGCCGCTGCGCGGCCACCGGGCGTGGCATGATGAGCGCCCGTTTTGATGGATCGCCCAAGGAGGCTTGCATGAATGTCCGAGTACCCGAGTCCGCACTGAACGCCGCGCAGGCACTGAGCCAGGTGAGCCGCGCCTGGGATGACGACATTGTTCACCGCCTGGAGGACTACATCCGCATTCCGGCCAAGTCGCCCGCGTTTGATGCCGACTGGGCGCGCAACGGCTTTATCGACACCGTGGTGCAGAACGCGGCGGCCTGGGTCGAGGCGCAAAAGGTGGACGGCCTGCGGCTGGAGATCATCCGTCTGCCAGGGCGCACCCCGGTGCTGTTTTTTGAAGTGCCTGCCTCCGCCGGCGCGGCGGACACGGGGAGAGCAGCCTCGACCCAAACCGTGCTGATGTACGGCCACCTCGACAAACAGCCCGAATTCAGCGGCTGGCGCAGCGACCTGGGACCCTGGACGCCCAAGTACGAAGACGGCAAACTGTACGGCCGGGGTGGCGCCGATGACGGCTACGCCGTATACGCCAGCATCGCCGCCATTGCGGCGCTCAAAAACCAGCAATTGGCGCATCCGCGCATCGTGGGCCTGATCGAGACCTGCGAAGAAAGCGGCTCGTACGACCTGCTGCCCTACATCGACGCGCTGCGCACCCGGCTGGGCGAGGTGGCGCTGGTCGTCTGCCTGGACTCGGGCGCAGGCAATTACGACCAGCTCTGGCTCACCAACAGCCTGCGCGGCATGGTCAGCGGCGTGCTGAAGGTGGAAGTGCTGACCGAGGGCGTGCATTCGGGTGACGCCAGCGGCCTGGTGCCGTCGAGCTTTCGCATCATGCGCCAGGTGCTGGACCGGCTGGAGGACAGCGCCAGCGGCCGCCTGCTGCCGGCCAGCTTTCACTGCAAGGTGCCCGCCGACCGGCTGGCGCAGGCCCGGGCCACGGCGGCAATTCTGGGCGATGCACTGCACCAGCGTTTTCCGTGGGCGCATGTCGATTGCGGCGACACCACCCGATTCACCCTGCCCACCACCACCGACCCGCTGCAGGCGCTGCTCAATCGCACCTGGGCGCCAACCCTGAGCGTGACCGGGGCCGAAGGTTTGCCGGATTTCAAGAACGCCGGCAATGTGCTGCGGCCCTACACCGCGTTCAAACTCAGCCTGCGCCTGCCGCCGTTGGTGGACGCGGCCAGCGCCGTGCGGCAGCTCAAAGCCTTGCTGGAAGACAACGCGCCCTACCAGGCCCGCGTTACTTTTGAAGGTGAGAGCAGCGCCACCGGCTGGAACGCGCCCGGCGCGGAGCCATGGTTCGAGCAGGCGCTCAATGCAGCGTCGCAGGCCTACTTTGGCGCGCCCTGCGGCCACATCGGCCAGGGCGGCACCATTCCGCTGATGAACATGCTGTCGACCGGTTTCCCCAAGGCGCAAATGATGGTGTGCGGCGTGCTGGGGCCCAAAAGCAATGCGCATGGCCCCAATGAGTTCTTGCACGTGCCCTACGCCAAGAAACTCACCGCCGCCGTGGCCCAGGTCATCGCCCGGCTGCCCGCATGATGGCCGGGAGCACGCTGACCACCTTCGTCGCCAGCGACGGCGAAAACATTGCCGTGCAGGACTGGCCGCTGGCACCGGGAACCACCCCGCGCGGCATGATCCTGCTGGTCCACGGCCTGGGCGAACATGCCGGCCGCTACGACCAGCTGGCGCGCCAGCTCACCGACTGGGGCTTTGCGGTGCGCGGCTACGACCAGTATGGCCATGGTGAATCGGGCGGGCGGCGCGGCGGCCTGCCCACGGACGACCGTCTGCTGGAAGACCTGGCCGACCTGGTGGACAGCACCCGGGCCCGCATGGACCGCCAGACGCCGCTGCTCCTGCTCGGCCACAGCATGGGCGGACTGGTGGCGGCACGCTTTGTGGCGCTGGCGCTGCGCCCGGTCGAGGCCCTGATCCTGTCTTCCCCGGCGCTGGACCCGGGACTCAATACCGTGCAGAAACTGCTGCTGGCCGTGCTGCCGACCATCGCACCCGATTTGCGCGTTGGCAACGGGCTGGATCCTTCACTGATTTCACATGACCCGGCGGTCGTGGCCGCCTACCGGCAAGACCGCCGGGTGCATGACCGCATCTCGGGCCGGCTGGCACGCTTCATCGCCAACGGCGGCCCGGCCACGCTGGCCCAGGCGCCGAACTGGACGGTGCCCACCTTGCTGCTGTATGCCGGGGCCGACCGGCTGGTCAGCCCGGCCGGCAGCCGGGCCTTTGCGGCGACAGCACCCAAAGAGATAGTGACTGCGCGCTGCTTTGACACGCTGTACCACGAGATATTCAACGAGCTGGAACGCGCGCCCGTGCTGAACGAACTCAAACGCTGGCTGGATGCCCGGTTCCTGATAAAAGACGCGTGGATTGGCAATGTCAGTGACCTTGGCCGGGGCAGGGACGCACCGTCAGCGGCCTGCCATCGCCCGCCGTGAGGCCCGCCTGAGCCTTCCAGCGCTGCAGGGTGCGTAGATCAATGCCGGCGATCTCGCAGGCGGGCTGCAAGCGCGAGCCCGCCGCATGTGCGGCTTCGATGTCCTGGGCCAGGGCTTGGCGATCTTCGAGGCCGATCATTCGTCCTCGCCCCTGTTGAAGATCGCCGCGACTTTTTTTGACAGCACCAGCAGGGCTGCCGTCTCGGCCAGCGCCCGGTCTTTGCGCAGCAGGTCGCGTTCGAGTTCCTTGATGCGCTTGCGATCCGCACGCGTGGCCTGGCCTGCGCATCCTCGCGCCAACGCTCCAGAGTTCCCGCACCAACGCCAACTTCGCGCGCCACCACCTCCAGTGATGCGCTCTGCGGCGGCAGCAACCTCGCTACCGCCTTGTCCTTGAATGTCTGTCCGTATCGAGCCACTTTCGTCCTTCATCGCCGCCCCCGGGTTCTTGCTTCTATGGAGGCGACAACTATTCTGACGCGGGGGGATTGCCACCATGGACATCAAACCCGTGCTGCATGGCGACAACGGCTCGACCCTGAAGGCCACAACGGTGCTGTCGATGCTGCAGTGGCTGGGCGTGAAGCCCTCGTACTCGCGGCCTCGCGTCAGCGATGACAACGCCTATGCCGAGTCGCTGTTCCGCACGGCCAAGTACCGCCCCGAGTTCCCGGCCAAGGGTTTCGCCAGCCTGGAGGCGGCCAGGGCCTGGGCGGCTGAGTTCGTGCATTGGTACAACGTCGATCACCGTCACAGTGGCATCCGCTATGTCAGCCCTCAGCAGCGCCACGAGGGCTGCGACCAAGCCATCCTGGCAGCTCGCCATGCGCTTTACGAAGAAGCCCGCCAGCGCCATCCGGCTCGCTGGTCCGGCAAGACGCGCGACTGGTCGCACATCGGAGCGGTCACCCTCAATCCCGAGCGCGACGCGGTGGTCAACATGGCTGCCAGTGCTCAACATATTCAGCAGAAAGCTGCCTGACTGAGGCGACAACTACCTTGACGTGCGCCGGAACCCAGCAGAAAAAAATGTTGTGCCTCCATTTTTGGGGAAGCTTGCGATTCAGTTTTGACATACTCGCTTGACTTCAACTAAATTTGGTACTAAATTCAGACCTTACAACATTCAAGGATTGCTATGCTGTCCGCCGCCAACATCAAATCCATCTCCTACCTGAAAAGCCATGCAGCCCAGATTTCCGAAGACCTGGAGATGAACGGCACGCCTTTTTTCATCACCCAGAATGGCGAAGCCAGCATGGTGATTGAAAGTGTCAAGCACTTTCAGGAAAAGGAAGCGCTCATCGCCGCCTTGAAAATCATCGCCCTGGGTGAGAAAGACCGCTTGCAAGGCAAAGGCATTTCCGTTGCCGAGTCACGGGCGCAACTGGCAGCAGCTCGCCAACGCCGCAAGTAATGGCCATCATCATTCTTACCGATGCACAAGAAGACTTGCTCTCTCTTCAGGAGTACATGCTCAACAAGTGGAGCGAGACTGACTGGCTCAATGCCGAAAACGAAATATTCGAAAAGCTGGCGCTGGTTGACACAGGACTTTTGACTGGAGCGCCCGTCCAGGAGCTTACCTCCGTTGGCATCTTTGAGTACCAAAACGTTTTTACGTCACACCACAAGCTGGTCTATCGGCGAATTGACAGTGACGTTTACGTGTACGTCATTGCTTCGCACCGACAGGATTTCCCAACGCTATT
>DIVK01000079.1:0-1375 GCA_002422455.1 Rhodoferax sp. UBA6134 | reverse complement strand
TATCTGAATCCTTTTGAATTCAGTGAAGCCGATACCTGCCGTGAGTACGTGACACCAGCCATTCAAGCGGCTGGTTGGGGTGACAGCCCTTTTGAGATTGCCGAACAGCGCAGCTTCACCGATGGTCGCATCGTGCTCACTGGCCGCACCGCCAAACGGCGTGAAGGCAAACGTGCCGATTACCTGCTCCGCTATCGTCGTGACCTGACATTGGCAGTCGTTGAGGCCAAACCGTACAAAGCGACAGTAGGCGACGGTTTGCAGCAAGCCAAAGACTATGCCGAAATTCTGGGGCTCAAGTTTGCCTACGCCACCAATGGCCGCGAGATCATCGAATTTGACTTCCTGACTGGCATCGAGCAAAAGATTGATCGCTACCCAACGCCGGATGAACTTTGGCACCGTCAAACCATAGGCACACCACTGACCAGCGCGGTTGCAGTGAAAACCATGCTCCAGTCGCTGAACCACAGCACGGGCAAGCCACCACGTTATTACCAAGAAATTGCCATCAACCGCACGGTCAGCGCGATTCTTTCTGGGCAAAAGCGCATCTTGCTCACGATGGCGACTGGCACGGGTAAAACGCCCACGGCCTTTCACATCGTGTGGAAACTCTGGACTTCGGGCTGGAACAAGGATGCCGACCCCACACGCAAAACGCGGGTGCTGTTTCTGGCAGACCGCAACATCTTGGTGGACGACCCGAAAGACAAGACCTTTGCCATTTTTGGTGATGCCCGTTGGAAGATCGAAAACGGTGATGCAGTCAAGGGCCGTGAAATCTATTTCGCCACTTATCAGGCGATAGCCGAAGATGAGCGCCGCCCCGGCCTATACAAAGAGTATTCACCAGACTACTTTGACCTCGTCGTCATCGACGAGTGCCACCGTGGTTCCAGCCGTGCTGATTCAACCTGGCGTGAGATTCTGGAATGGTTTGAGCCGGCCTTTCAACTTGGGCTTACAGCTACGCCGTTGGGTTTCAAAAAGTGGTGCGGCTGGCGGGGATCGAACCCACGACCCTTGGCTTCGGAGGCCAATACTCTATCCACTGAGCTACAGCCGCAAACCGAAGGCTGCATTGTAGGTGGTTTCACGAAGTGCGACCGTTATAATCGCGGGTTGATTTCAACGCCGCCCGATATTTTCTAGAGGACACCATGAGCGACAACAGCCAGGCCAATGTTCACGATGAGGCCCACACAGGCCCCATCAAAAACCCCAAGCAGTTGCTGCTTGCTGTTTTCTTCTCGTTCGTGGTTCCCGTGTTTGTCATCATCGGTCTGGTGTACTACGTTACGTCAAACAAAAAACCCGCTGCGGGCGCTGTGAACATGGAGAAGTCGGTTGCGGCCCTGATCCAGAAGGTGGG
>DIVK01000058.1 GCA_002422455.1 Rhodoferax sp. UBA6134 | reverse complement strand
TACAGGGTGCGGTTGTCGGGGCTCCAGGCCAGGCCGTTGGCGGTGGTGGCGGGCTGGTCGGTCGGGTTGACCATGCAGCGCACCAGAGGGGTGTCTGTGGACCCGGCGTTGCGGGCGTCAACACAAAACAGGCCGGCGTTGTGCTGGGTGCGGGTCTCGTCGATGGTGCCCACCCAGAAGCGACCCAGCGCATCGCACTTGCCGTCGTTGGCACGCATATGGCTGGGGTCATAGTCCAGCGTGGCCAGAAGCTGCAGTGGCCCGCCCCAGCTGTGGGCGCGGTAGACGCCATCACGCAGCGCCATCACCAGCCCGCCGCTCGCCGCCGGTGCCATGCAACCGGGCTCGCTGGGCAGGTCCCAGGTCTCCACCGTGCCCATGTAGATGTTGGCGCGCAGGATCTGTCTGCCCGAAATATCCACCCAGTACAGTATCTGTTCATGCGGGTGCCAAAACGGCGATTCGCCCAGCGCGGCGATGTGCGGGGTCACGGTTTGCCAGGCTTCTGGCGCGTAGGCGGGGTTAGGGATCATGGAGGCTATTGTGCTTGCTTTGTCTGGCACAAGAAAAAAACCCACCGCAGCCGAAGCTGGGTGGGTCTCAAGGTTCAAGGAGAGACCGTTTTTATGGCTGCCAGCCCCCTCTCTGATTAGCGGCCGTAGGCCGACTCGCCGTGTGACGTGATGTCGAGACCTTCACGCTCGTTCTCTTCGCTGACACGCAGGCCCATGACCATACCGGCAATCTTGTAGGCAATGAAGGCCACCACGCCAGACCAGACGATGGTGATGACCACGCCCTCGGCCTGAATCAGCAGCTGGCTGCCGATGGAAAAGTCTGCGGCACCGGTGCCACCCAGGCTGGGGGCCGCAAAGACGCCGGTCAGCAGGGCGCCGGTGATGCCGCCCACACCGTGCACGCCAAACACGTCGAGCGAGTCATCGGCGCCAAGCATCTTCTTCAGGCCGGTGACACCCCACAGGCACAGGAAACCGGCAACCAGGCCGATCACGATGGCGCCCATCGGGCCGACCACACCACAGGCCGGTGTGATGCCGACCAAACCAGCCACGGCACCGGAGGCGGCACCCAGCATCGAGGCCTTGCCCTTGGTCAGCGCCTCACCCATGCACCAGGCCAGGATGGCGGCGGCAGTGGCGGTGATGGTGTTGATGAAGGCCAGGGTGGCGCCGCCATTGGATTCCAGGTTGGAGCCGGCGTTAAAGCCGAACCAGCCGACCCACAGCATGCTGGCGCCCAGCATGGTCATGGTCAGGTTGTGCGGGGCCATGGACTCCTTGCCGTAGCCAATGCGCTTGCCCACCAGGTAGGCGCCAACCAGGCCAGCCACNNNNACCATGTGGGCGATCGGCAGGTAGCTGAAGGTGAACCAGATCACCGAAAACAGCAGCACGGCGCTGAACTTCATGCGCTCTGCGAACGAACCCACAATCAGGGCGCAGGTCAGGCCAGCAAAGGTCAGCTGAAACGCGACAAAAATCAGCTCCGGTATTTTCACGCCGGCACTGAAGGTGTCGGCCATGGAGTCGGTGGTGATGCCTGCCAGGAACATCTTGCTGCCGTCCGCGATGATCAATCCTTCGCCACCAAAGGCAAAACTGTAGCCGTAGATAACCCACAGCACGCCGATCAGTGAGAACACCACGATCACCTGCATCAGCACGGAGAGCATGTTTTTGCTGCGTACCAGGCCGCCGTAGAACAGCGCCAAGCCGGGCACCATCAGCATGACCAGCATGGTGGAAACCATCATCCAGGCGGTGTCGCCCTTGTCGATGGTGGGGGCAGGGTCGGCCGCTGTCGGAGCCGCTTCGGCGACTGCTGCAGGGGCTGCTTCCATGGCGGCAGCTGGCGCTGCTTCTGGCGCCGCAGGGGTTTGGGCCATGGCCGCGCCGCCGAGCAACAGACTCAAACCCANNTTTAGAGCGCTTCCACCCCGGTTTCGCCGGTGCGAATGCGGATGACCTGCTCGATGGGGCTGACAAAAATCTTGCCGTCGCCGATCTTGCCGGTGCGGGCAGCGCCTTCGATGGTTTCGATGACCTGCTCAATCAGCTCGTCTGCCACGGCAGCTTCAATTTTGACTTTGGGCAAAAAGTCGACCACGTATTCAGCGCCGCGGTAAAGTTCAGTGTGGCCTTTTTGCCGACCAAAGCCCTTGACTTCGGTCACGGTGATCCCCTGCACGCCGATGCCGGAGAGCGCTTCGCGCACCTCATCGAGCTTGAAGGGTTTGATGATGGCGGTAACAAGTTTCATGCAGACTCCTTGGATAGGTAAACGTCATTGATGCCAGGGGGGTGAAGCTTCATAAGCCCTCCAACGGTTAAATGGACAGGCTTGATAAGCAGGGTTCGTGCCAGATGTTTTCATGATGCAAGCTGGTTGTCATTGCGCGTCGCGCAGCGGCGTGGCAATCCATGCAGTCCGGGGTCCTGGATTGCTTCACTTTGTTCGCAATGACGAAGATCTTCATGTCAACAACGCCGGTGCGCTAAGATGTTCAATAACGAAAACAGAACGCACCAAAAGAGTGCATGTTTGTTTGTCTGTTGGCGACAAACGCACTTTTAAAAGCGAGGAGACGCCATGAGTTTGTCTTTGGTGCAAAGCCGGGCCTTGCTGGGGCTGGAGGCGGCGTCGGTCACGGTCGAGGTGCATCTGGCCAATGGTTTGCCCAGTTTCACGCTGGTGGGCCTGGCCGACGTGGAGGTCAAGGAAGCACGCGAGCGGGTGCGCTCGGCGCTGCAAAATTCCGGACTCGAGTTCCCCGCAAACAAGAAGATCATCGTGAATCTGGCGCCGGCCGACCTGCCCAAGGACTCCGGCCGCTTTGACTTGCCCATTGCCCTGGGCATTCTGGCGGCCAGTGGCCAGATCGATGCAGGCCAACTGGCCAGCTATGAATTTGCCGGTGAACTGTCGCTGTCCGGCGAATTGCGTGCGGTGCGTGGCGCGCTGGCCATGAGCCTGGCGCTGCACGCCAGCCATGTCGTGACTCGGCTGGTGTTGCCACCCGGCAGCGCCGAAGAAGCTGCGTTGGTGCCTGATGCCCACGTCTATCGGGCGCGACATTTGCTCGACGTGGTCCAGCATTTCCTGCCGCAGGCGGCCGATGCACCCGCGCCTGAGCCCACCAGCGGCTGGAGCCGCGTCAGTGCCGCACCCCGGATGCAGGAGGCGCATTACCTCGATCTGGCCGATGTCAAGGGTCAACTGGGTGCCAAACGCGCGCTCGAAATCGCCGCTGCCGGTGGTCACAGCCTGCTGCTGACCGGGCCACCAGGTTCGGGCAAGTCGATGCTGGCGCAACGTTTTGCCGGCCTGCTGCCGCCCATGAGCACCGACGAGGCGCTGCAAAGTGCGGCCATTGCCAGCCTGGGCGGCCGTTTTGCGCTGGCGCAATGGGGCCAGCGGCCCACCTGCCATCCGCACCACACGGCCAGCGCGGTGGCGCTGGTGGGCGGGGGCTCACCGCCGCGCCCAGGTGAAATTTCGCTGGCGCATCACGGGGTCCTGTTTCTCGACGAATTTCCTGAATTTTCCCGTGCCGCGCTTGAGGCCTTGCGCGAGCCGCTGGAGACCGGTCGAATCACCATCTCAAGGGCCGCGCGCCGTGCCGACTTTCCGGCGCAGTTCCAGTTGATTGCGGCCATGAACCCCTGCCCCTGCGGCTACCTGGGCTCGATGCAAAAGACCTGTCGCTGCACACCTGACCAAGTGGCGCGCTACCAGGCCAAGCTGAGTGGCCCGCTGATTGACCGTATTGACCTGCATGTGGACGTGCCCGCAGTGGCCAGCACCGAGCTGCTGCAGGCGCCCGCCGGTGAGTCGAGCGCCGACATCCGCGCCCGCTGTGGTGCGGCACGCGCGCGCTCGGTGGCACGACAGGGGGTGGCCAACCACGCGTTGCAGGGGCAGGTGCTGGAGCAGCATCTGTTGTTGGACGAGGCAGCCGCCAAGTTTCTCAACGTGGCGGCCACGCGGCTGGGCTGGTCGGCACGCAGCACGCACCGTGCCCTCAAGGTGGCGCGCACCATTGCCGACCTGGCGGGAGCCCACAGCACCCAGGTCACGCATGTGGCCGAAGCCATGCAATACCGGCGCGCCCTGCGCACGACGTAGCCGAAGTTTGATCGTGTCGTCCGCGCGCTTTGATGCCTCTTTTGTATTGCGCCTGTCGCTGGCGCAGTTGATCAGCTGGGGCAGTGTTTTTTATCTGTTTTCCCTGTTGATCGAGCCGCTGGAGCGCGACTTGGACCTGAGCCGCGCGCAGGTCTCATTGGCGTTCAGCCTGGGCTTGCTGGCCGAAGGCCTGATGGCCTACCCGGTGGGGCGCTGGATTGATCGGGGTCACGAGCGCCTTGTGATGACGGCAGGCTCCCTGCTGGCGGGCCTGGGCCTGGGGCTGCACAGTGTGGTCACGAGCCTGGCCGGTTTGTATGCGGTCTGGCTGCTGTTAGGGGCGGCCATGGCAGCGGTCTTGTACTCGCCCGCCTTTGCCTTGCTGACGCGACGTTTCCCGCATGATTTTCGCCGCGCCATCATCACGCTGACTTTTTTGGGCGGCCTGGCCAGCACGGTATTCATCCCGCTCATCGCTTGGCTCATGCATCACCTGGGCTGGCGTGATGCCTTGCTGGGCTTGGCCTTGTTGCACCTGCTGGTGTGCGCGCCGCTGCATTGGCTTGGCCTGCGCGGGGCGCAGGTGTCGGTGCGGACGTCTGAGCATCCGACCGCTGGGCCTGTGCCAGGTTTGCGGCCGCTGTTGCGCAGTGCGCCTTTCCTGCTGGTGGGAGTCTTCACGGTGGTGATGATGTCGGTCACCGTGGCCCTACCGGCCCACATGGTGAGTTTGCTGCGTGAAAACGGCCTGCCCGAGTTCTGGGTGATTGCGCTGCCCGCTGCCATTGGCGTGGCGCAGGTGCTGGGCCGTTTGCTGTTGTATTTCTTTGAGCACCATGCTGACCTGCACAGGGTGAACCGCCTGGTGCCGCTGCTGATTCCACTGGGCGTGCTGGTGTTGTTGCTGGCGCCCATGCTGGCCTCCTGGCAAGTGGCGGCAGTGGGCTTGTTTGTGCTGATCTACGGGCTCGGCAACGGCATGCTCACCATCGTCAAGGGCACGGCCATCGCCTACTATGTGAGCCAGGACCATGTCGCCACGCTCAATGGCGCTTTGGGCGTGCCGCTGGCACTGGCACGGGCGGCAGCACCGCTGTTGCTGGGCGTGATGTGGTCACCCCAGGCTGGTTATAGCCACGGGCTGTGGCTGTTGTTGGGCTTGAGTGTGCTGGGCGTGGGCGCCTTGATGCTGGCGCAACGCCTGAGTTTGCACCAGCCCGGGCCGGCGCCGTCAGGCCTCAGCGCGTGACACCGGGCAGCGTTTCGTTTTCGACCGCATCCGGCTTGGACGCGACGCGCTGCGGGGCACGTGCCACGGCCGGTTCGGACGTGCGCGGCTGAACGATGCGGGGTTTGGGGGTGTCAACAAAGGGGTCGGTCGCCGTGGTCGCTGGCGGCAAGGGCGTGACCGAAATGACAGCTTCCGAGGCGGCGCCGGTCACCACCGGTGGTGCAGCGCTTGGCGGCACTTCGACGGGCAAGGTGACCGGTTGCGGCTCCTGCGGTTGAGCCTGGAGACGCATCAGCGTGATACCCATCGCCAGCACGATCACCACCACCACGGCGACCCCGGTCCAAAGCAGCTTGTTGCCCGCCTCACCCGGGGAATTGCGCTGCGTGTTCATGGTTTTTTGGCGGGTAAAGTCTTACAAATTGGGCGCCAGCAGGCGTTGCAGTTCGCGCTCGTTCATGCTGCGGCGCGCTGCCAGGTCCTTGAGCTGGTCGTCGCCAATCTTGCCGACGCTGAAATACGTGCAGTCGGGGTGCGCCAGGTAGAAGCCGCTGACGCTGGCCGCCGGGTTCATGGCCAGGCTCTCGGTCAGGCCCATGCCGATGTCCTCGCATTGCAGCAAGGCAAACATGTCTTTTTTGACACTGTGGTCGGGGCAGGCCGGGTAGCCGGGCGCCGGTCGGATGCCTTGGTACTTCTCGGCAATCAGGTCGGGGGACGCCAGGGTCTCGTTGGGTGCGTAGCCCCACAGGTCGGTGCGCACTTTCTTGTGCAGGCATTCGGCAAAGGCTTCGGCCAGGCGGTCGGCCAGCGACTTGAACAGGATCGCGCTGTAGTCGTCGTGGGCGGCCAGGAACTGGGCTTCCTTTTTTTCGGAGCCTAGCCCTGCGGTGACGGCAAAGACGCCGACGTAGTCATTGACGACGGCTCGTGGCGCGACAAAATCGGCCAGGCAGCGGCTTGGGCGCATGACGCCGTCAATTTCTTCCTTGGCGGCCTGCTGGCGCAGGCCATACCAGGTCATGGCCACGGTGCTGCGACCCTCATCCGTGTACAACTCGATGTCGTCGTCATTGACGCTGTTGGCCGGGTACAGGCCGACCACCGCATTGGCGCTGAGCCAGCGGCCCTCGACAATTTTCTTCAGCATGGCCAGGCCGTCGGCATAGACTTTTCTGGCCTCCACGCCCACCACCTCATCGTCCAGAATCGCCGGGAACGGCCCGGCCAGGTCCCAGGTCTGGAAGAATGGCCCCCAGTCGATGAAGTTGGCCAGCTCGCCCAGGTCGAAGTTTTTGAACACACGCTTGCCAATGAACTTGGGCGCGGTCGGCTGGTAGTGTGACCAGTCCACGGGCGTCTTGTTGGCGCGGGCGCGGGCCAGGCTCCACAGCGGCGTTTGTTTCTTGTTGGCGTGCTGCTGACGCACACGCTCAAAGTCGGCATTGAGTTCTGCCACAAAGGCCGGCGCGCCTTCGCCCAACAAGCTTTGTGCCACGCCCACGCTGCGCGAGGCATCGGGCACATAGACTACCGGGCCCGCGTAATGCGGTGAAATCTTGACCGCGGTGTGAACCCGACTGGTGGTGGCGCCGCCAATCAGCAGCGGCATCTTGCGCAGCCGGAAGTAATCGTCTTTTTGCATCTCGGCCGCCACATAGGCCATTTCTTCCAGGCTCGGCGTGATCAGGCCACTCAGGCCAATGATGTCGGCACCCTCGGCTTTGGCGCGCGCCAGGATCTCGTGGGCCGGCACCATCACGCCCATGTTGACCACGCCGAAGTTGTTGCATTGCAGCACCACGGTGACGATGTTCTTGCCGATGTCATGCACGTCGCCCTTGACGGTGGCCAT
>DIVK01000074.1 GCA_002422455.1 Rhodoferax sp. UBA6134 | reverse complement strand
CGCGCAGGTTGTCCCGGTGCGCTGCGCGCACCCGCACGCGGGCAAAGCGCGAACGCAGCCTGGTGTTCGTTCCTTCGCGCAACGCCGTAGCCGGCATCGGCCAGCACACAGTGCCGGGGCGCACCCTGACCCATCAAGTGCTCGATTTGCTGCAGCGCTATCTGCGGCTTGGTTGCAAACGGCAATGCCTCTGGCACACCGGCCTTGTCGCGTTGCGCCGTCGGCCCACTCGCGCGGCAGGTACCCGCGCAGCCCGGCGTGCCGGTCGGCATGGCCCAGCCCTTCGCTCAGATGCGCCAGGTAGCGATCAAACTCTTGCAGCTCGTCCATCAAGGCCCACCTTTCACTTGAAGATACGTGGATCATGCCTTGATTTATAACACGGTAAGACTAGGGCCCTGACGGGATCGTGCGTTTGTAAATCAACAGATTTTCGTCCCGGTCGTACTGGTGGCGCAGGGTGCTGTGCAAGGTCCATGGTGTCGGTGCGGATGTTGTTGGCAGTGTGTGAACTTCGTCCCTGTTCACAATCAGCCAGGGACAACGGGCCTGTGAGTTGACGGGTTTGGTGGTCAATTGACCATGAAATTGGAAAGCGGCGATTTGCCCCCGATTCAGACCGTGTACCTCAACGCAGCGGGGCGGGCGTTGCAGGATGACCATCGTGCGATGCACCAGCGGTGCATAGCTGCGGGCGAAATCAAGCAGCGGCAGCCACAAGGTCATGAGCAGCAGCCAGCACAGGACTGCCCCGCCGGCCGGCAGGACCAGACTTTTCCAGATTGCGGCACGGTGCCGGCCAGCCCGCCACATGACCAGCCAGAACCAGGCCAATGTTGCCAAAATTGCTATCAGGAAGGGTGCAACAGTGAAGCTGGGTTTAAATCCCGGTGCCAAGCGCGTGATGTTGGCAGCGATTTGCCCGGGAACTCCGGTTTGTACGGCGATCCAGACCAGCCAGACACTGATCACGCAGCCCGAGAAAAATATCAGCGTGAACCAGTCAATCAGTGCGGCAACGCTGCGCCCAAGCGTTGGCAGGGCGAACGCCGCCAGCGCCGCCAGCGCGGGCAGGGCCAACAACAGGGAACGGTCGGCCGCCCCGGTCGTCATTGTGGTGCCCACGGCAACGCATGCAAACCAGAGCGGCAGTGCCAGATGCCGGCTGGGTGCGCCACCATGCACCAGTTGCCTGCGCCAGCGCCACAAGGTCCATAATGCCAACGGCCAGGCGGGCCAGGTGAACCACAAAAGCAAACGCCCCTGGTTGCGCCACCTTATCCAACTGGCCTCGGGCAGTTCGATACGCCAGCGCCACAAGTCAAGCCCGGTGGCCAGCACGGCTAGCAGGACGGTCAGGATCGCAATGCCGCCGGCCCACGAAATTTTTTGCCGCCCCATGTCCGGCTCTGATGAGCGGTCCAGCAGGTAAATCAGGGCACTGCCTGCGCCAAACATCATCGCCATGAACGGTGCGCCGGACAAGACCAGTCCGGTCAGCCCCAGCACACCAGCGATGGCGGATGCCAGCGTGCGGTAAGGCAGGGCGGCGAGCGCATAAAAAAGCAGGGCGGTAAAAGAAAGCTGGGCCAGTGTTGGCGTGGTTTCGTGGGACAACTGGGCCAGTCCCAGAGAGGCAATAAAAGCCAGCAAGCCGCCGTCTGCCACGGCGCGTGCATAGTCAGGCGGCGAAGCTTCCCCGCCGAATGCAAAGGCCACCGGTTGCGCCTGCGGGCTGCGTGCCAGGTAGTAGGTGCCGTACCAGGTGGCAAGCAGGGCCAGCGCCAGCAGCAGGCCGGATGGGATGCGTGCTGCGAAATCGGGCACGATCCAGGCCGGTGCGAGTTGCATGGCCCAGGCCCCAAGCCAATAGGGAAGCAGCGCATCAATTTCGGGGGGTAAACCCATCATGCGCGGTGCAAACCAGTTTGCGCCGCCACGGGCCAGCTCGGTCATGTAGCCCAAAGCGGCTATGTCGGCACTTTTCCAGGGTTCGCGGCCAAGAAAGCCTGGCAGCACGTAGGCGATGCAGAGCAACAGTAGCGCAATGCGCGGTAGACGTTGCACGGCGCCCTGGGCGACGATGGCGGGGGTGGGTTGATTCACGTTGTGATGTTGAAGTGGCGTGGGGGCGGTGGTCGCAATGCTAAATCAGTATGAAAAAGGGCAGCGCGGTGACCCGGGCTGCCCTGTGAACAAGAAAAAGTTGCCAGTTTATTTGGCTGCAGTCTTGCCGAAACGGTTGCGGAAACGCTCAACGCGGCCGCCCATGTTGTCCACGGATTTCTGTGTGCCGGTGTAGAAGGGGTGCGACTCGCTGGAGGTGTCGAGCTTGTACAGCGGCAACTCGCGTCCATCTTCCATCTTGACCATCTCTTTGGTGTTGGCGCAGGAGCGGGTCACGAACTTGAAACCATTGGACAGGTCCAGGAAACAAACTTCGCGGTAATTGGGGTGAATGCCTTCTTTCATGTCTTCTCCAGCAGTTGCGCCAGCCGCGCCGGTCCTTGTGCAACCTGCTGCCCAATGAAAAACCGATCGTACTTGTCGCGTGAAACCGATAATTATAGCCTAGCCGCCCCGGCGCATCATGTCGAAGAACTCGTTGTTGTTCTTCGTGGCGCGCATTTGCTTGAGCACCATCTCCATGGATTCGACTTCGTCCATGTTGTAGAGGAACTGACGCAGGATGCGGGTTTTCTGCAAAATCTCGGGGGCCAGCAACAGCTCTTCGCGCCGGGTGCCGCTGCGGTTGAGCTGGATCGACGGGAACACGCGTTTTTCGTACAGACGGCGGTCCAGGTGGATTTCGGAGTTGCCGGTGCCCTTGAATTCCTCGAAGATCACCTCGTCCATGCGGCTGCCGGTGTCGACCAGGGCCGTGGCGATGATGGTCAGCGAGCC
>DIVK01000083.1:2485-3764 GCA_002422455.1 Rhodoferax sp. UBA6134 | reverse complement strand
CCGGCCGTGGTGGCGGCCCTGGCCGGGCTGTTCACGGTGATGGGACTGAACCTGGCGGGGCTGTTCGAATTCGGCCAGTTCCTGCCCAGCCGGGTATTGCTGCTGGAGTCGAAAAACCCGGCGGCCAACGCATTCCTGTCCGGCGTGCTGGCGGTGGCCGTGGCCTCGCCCTGCACCGCACCGTTCATGGGGGCCTCGCTCGGGCTGGCACTGGGCTTGCCCGCGCTGCAGGCCCTGCTGGTTTTCGCCAGCATCGGCATCGGCATGGCCCTGCCCTACCTGGCCGCCAGCCTGATTCCGGCCGCAGCCCGGTTGCTGCCGCGTCCCGGCGCCTGGATGGCCACCTTCCGCCATGCCATGGCGTTCCCGATGTTCGCCACGGTCGCGTGGCTGGTGTGGGTGCTGGGCCAGCAAAGCGGCATTGATGGCGCCGGGGCCTTGCTGGCGCTGCTGGTGGCCTTGAGCCTGCTGCTCTGGTCGCTCACGCTGAAAGGACGCAGCCGGGTGGTACTGGCAACGGTTTCAGCGGCCCTCTTCGCCCTGCTGGCGGGGGCCATCGGCCCGCAGATCATCCAGCCTTTGGACGCCACTGCCGCCACCGGCCGCAACGAACGCTGGCAGGCCTGGTCACCGGCCCGGGTGGAGCAGGTGCTGGCCACGGGCGCACCGGTGTTTGTGGACTTCACCGCCGCCTGGTGCGTGACCTGCCAGTACAACAAAAGAACGCTGGCCGACGACCGTGTGCTGGCCGACCTGGACGCCAAAAAAGTCACCCTGCTGCGCGCCGACTGGACGCGGCGCGACCCCGCCATCACCGCCGCCCTGGCTCAGTTGGGCCGCAACGGCGTGCCGGTGTACGTGATTTACAAGGCGGGCCGCGCACCCCTGGTACTGTCCGAAATCCTGAGCGTGGACGAGCTTCGCTCAGCCCTGGCCACTTTGTAATCAAGCATCGATCCACCCACGGATCGCCACAGCCTGCGGCCTCGCGATGACGAACGGACGCGTGGATTTATAGAACTGCCCTTTATCATGCAGCCATGACTGACATCGACGACATCCGCCATATCCTCGACAACTGCCGCAGCGTCGCCGTGGTGGGCTTGAGTCCCCGACCCGAACGCGCCAGTTTTGAAGTGGCGCACTACATGCAGGCGCACGGCTGGCGCATCATCCCGGTCAATCCGGTGGCGGCCGCCAGCGGCACACCCATCCTGGGCGAACGGGTCTACGCCACGCTGCTTGACGCCGCGCAACGCGAAAAGATTGACCTGGTGGA
>DIVK01000083.1:1598-2409 GCA_002422455.1 Rhodoferax sp. UBA6134 | reverse complement strand
GGGCATGAACGCACCCGCTTCCACCAGCGCCTTCGCGCCCCTGAAAAATGACACCTTCATCCGCGCCTGCCTGCGCCAGGCTACCGACTACACCCCGATCTGGCTGATGCGCCAGGCCGGGCGCTATCTGCCCGAGTACCGCGCCACGCGCGCCAGGGCCGGCAGCTTCATGGGCCTGGCTACCAACACTGATTACGCCACCGAAGTCACACTGCAGCCGCTGGAACGCTACCCGCTGGACGCGGCCATTTTATTCAGCGACATCCTGACCGTGCCCGACGCCATGGGCCTGGGTCTCTCGTTTGCGCTGGGCGAAGGCCCGAAGTTCGCCCACCCGGTACGCGACGAAGCCGCCGTCGCAAGACTGGTCGTGCCTGACATGGACCGGCTGCGTTACGTGTTTGACGCCGTGACCTCGATTCGCAAGGCCCTGAACGGCCGGGTGCCGCTGATCGGCTTCTCGGGCAGCCCCTGGACGCTGGCCTGCTACATGGTGGAGGGCCAGGGCTCGGACGACTACCGCCTCGTCAAGACCATGCTCTACAGCCGCCCGGACCTGATGCACAAGATGCTGCAGGTCAACGCTGACGCGGTGGCGCAATACCTCAACGCCCAGATTGAAGCCGGCGCGCAGGCGGTGATGATTTTTGACAGCTGGGGCGGCGTGCTGGCCGACGGCGCATTTCAGGCGTTCAGCCTGGCCTACACGGCGCGGGTGCTGGCGCAAGTGAAAAAAGAGCACTGCGGCGTGCGCATCCCGCGCGTCGTGTTCACCAAGGGCGGCGGGCTGTGGCTGAAAGAAATGGGGCAG
>DIVK01000083.1:878-1543 GCA_002422455.1 Rhodoferax sp. UBA6134 | reverse complement strand
GGCGAGGGTTGCGGCCCGACGCACATCTTCAACCTGGGGCACGGCATCAGCCAGCACACCCCCCCCGACCACGTGGCGGCCCTGGTGCAGGCCGTGCATGCGTACTCGCGCAGCATGCGTGCATGATTTTTTGCAACGAGTCGGCCGTTGGGCACACGCCCGGCAGGCCCCTTGAAACCCGTCCCCATCGCCCATAATTGCGGCTTGCCCGCGTCGTCAGCTCTGCGCGCGGAATCTGTTTTTGCGAACTGTTCAACCCCTATGACCAAACAAACCCATTCCTTCCAGACCGAAGTGGCGCAGTTGCTGCACCTCGTGACCCACTCGCTGTACTCCAACAAGGAAATTTTCCTGCGCGAGTTGATCTCCAACGCCTCGGACGCCTGTGACAAACTGCGCTTTGAAGCCATCAACGACAGCGGCCTGTATGAGAACGATTCCGAACTGAAGGTCAAGGTCACCTTCGACAAGGATGCCAAGACACTGACCATCACCGACAACGGCATCGGCATGAGCACGCAGGAGGCCATCGACCACCTGGGCACCATTGCCAAGAGCGGCACCAAAGACTTTGTCTCCAAACTGTCCGGCGACCAGAAGGCCGACTCCCAGCTGATCGGCCAGTTTGGCGTCGGTTTCTACTCCGGCTTCATCGTGGCCGACAA
>DIVK01000083.1:0-739 GCA_002422455.1 Rhodoferax sp. UBA6134 | reverse complement strand
GAATGGGAGGCGGTCAACAAGGGCAATGCCATCTGGGCGCGCGCCAAAAAAGACATTAGCCCCGAGGACTACAACGAGTTCTACAAACAGATCAGCCACGACTTCGAGGCGCCGCTCGCCCACACCCACAACCGGGTGGAAGGCAGCACCGAGTACACCCAGTTGCTGTACATCCCGGGCAAGGCGCCGATGGACCTGTACAACCGCGAGAAATCGGCCGGCGTCAAGCTCTACGTCAAGCGCGTCTTCATCATGGACGACGCCGAGGCCCTGCTGCCGACCTACCTGCGCTTCGTCAAGGGCGTGGTCGATTCGGCCGATCTGCCGCTCAACGTGAGCCGCGAGCTGCTGCAGGAAAGCCGCGACGTGAAAGCCATCCGCGAAGGCTGCACCAAGCGCGTGCTGGGCATGCTGGAAGACCTGGCCAAACACGACCAATTGCCCGCAGCCTCCACCGAGGGCGTGACCGACGTACTGAGCGCCGAAGAAAAGGCCGAAGCCGAGAAAAACGCCGGCAAATACAGCAAGTTCTACGCTGAATTCGGCGCCGTGCTGAAAGAAGGCCTGGGCGAAGACTTTGGCAACAAGGAGCGCCTGGCCAAGCTGCTGCGTTTTGCGAGTACCCACACACCCGTTCACCCTGAGCTTGTCGAAGGGCAAGAGGCTTCGACAAGCTCAGCCCGAACGGGAGGATGGGTCTCCCTGGCCGACTACAAGGCGCGCATGAAAGAAGGTCAGG
>DIVK01000108.1:638-3585 GCA_002422455.1 Rhodoferax sp. UBA6134 | reverse complement strand
TTCAAGCTCATCGACCCGGGCACCAAGGAAGACCTGGCCCCCGGTCTGAACGAAGGCGAGCTGGCCGTGCGCGGCAACATCGTCACGCGCGGCTACTACAGGAAGCCGGTGGAAACCGGCGAGGCCATCGACAAGGACGGCTGGCTGCGCACCGGCGACGTGTTTCGCCGGCGCGACGACGGCAACTACGAAATCACCGGCCGCGCCAAGGACCTGTACAAGATCGGCGGCGAGCAGGTGGCGCCCAAGGAGATTGAAGAAATCATCTGCCGCCATGACGCGGTGAACCAGGTCTACATCTGCGGCGTGCCCGACGAGCGCATGGGCGAGGTGGGCGCAGCCTTCGTGCAGTTCAAAAGCGGCCAGACCAGCACCCAGGAAGAGCTGCTGGCCTTCGTGCAAGCCAAGGTGGCGCGCTTCAAGGTGCCCAAGTACTGGCTGTTTGTCGAGGACTTCCCGATGACGGCCTCGGGAAAGATCCAGAAATTCATTCTCAGAAAAATCGCCTCCGAAAAGTTCGGGTTGGACGGCGCCTGAGTCACGCTGAACCTGAGAAACACACAAGAAAGGTATTCCTCCATGTCAACCGGTAAGACTGTGCCCGTGAGCGACAATATTTCCACCCAACTGGCTGCCTTCGTACACGGCCTGAAGCCCGACATGCTGCCCGCAGCCGTGGTCGAGCAGGCCAAGCTACTGATGCTCGACGCACTGGGCATCGCCCTGGCCTCGTCCGGGCAGGACTTCGCGCACTGCGCCTACCGCGGCCTGCAGGCGCTGGGCGGCGCGGGTGACAGCGCCGTCATGGGGGCCTTTGCCCCGCTGCCGCTGCGCGACGCGGTGCTGATGAACGGCATTTTGGTGCATGGGCTGGACTTTGACGACACTCACCCTGGCGCCATCACCCACCCCAGCGCCAGCGCCTTTCCGCTGGCGCTGGGTCTGGCGGCGCAGCGGCATGCCAGCGGGGCCGAGATGATCATGGCCTATGTGCTGGCGATCGAAGTGGCCGCCCGCCTGGGTGCGGCGGCCCACGGCGGCTTTCACGACGTCGGCTTTCACCCGACCGGTCTGGTGGGCGCTTTCGGCTGTGCGCTGGCGGCCGGCAAGCTGATGGGGCTGGACCAGGCCGGCCTGGCGCACGCGCAGGGCGTGGTGCTGTCGATGGCCTCCGGCAGCATGGAGTTTTTGAGCGACGGCGCCTGGACCAAGCGCATGCACCCGGGCTGGGCCGGCGTCAGCGGGCTGACCGCCACGGCGCTGGCCGGTGCCGGATTCCGCGGCCCGTCGCAGCCCTATGAAGGGCGCTTCGGCCTGTATGCCAGCCACCTGGCCGCGCGCGGCCTGAACGCCGATATGGCGCTGTGCACACGCGGCCTGGGCGAGCGCTGGGAGCTGATGGAAGTGGCGGTCAAGCTCTACCCGACCTGCCACTTCACCCACGCCAGCATCGATGCCGCGCTGGCGCTGCGCGCCGCCGGTCTGCGCGCTGACGAGATCGCCTCGGTGCAGGTGCTGCTGCCGCAAGGGGTGCATCCGGTGGTGTGCGAGCCGGTGGCGGCCAAGCGCCGCCCGGCCAATGTGTACGAGTCGCAGTTCAGCATCCACCATCTGGTCGCCGTGGCGCTGCTGCGCGGCCAGCTCGGGCTGGCCGAACTGGATGCGTCCAACCTGGCTGATCCGCAGGTGCAGGCGCTGGCCGACCGCATCGAGCACCTGGCCGACCCCGATGCCGATTACCCCACCTTCTTCTCCGGCGAGCTGCGCGTGCGCACGCACGACGGGCGCGAGCTGCGCCACCGCGAGGCCGCGCACCGCGGCGCGCCGGGGCGCCCCATCACGGCCGCCGACATCGAAGCCAAATTCATGGGCAACGCGCTGCTGGCCCTGCCGCGCGAGCAGGCGCTGCGCCTGCGCGATGCCATGCTGAGCGCCGACCGCGCCCCAGACGCCGCTGCCCTGGCGCAGACACTGACCCAATCCAACAACACTTCCGGAGCCCTCTGATGACGACCAGCCAAGCCGTGGCCTTTGATGCCGAAAAAGAAAATATGGTGCTCGACGCCGTCGAACGCTTTGCCGAGCGCGAGATCAAGCCGGTGGCGCAGCGCCTCGAACACGCCGACGAATGGCCGGCCGACATCGTGGCCGGCATGCGCGACATGGGCCTGTTCGGCTGCATCATCCGCGAGGAATACGGCGGCCTGGGCCTGTCGGCCAGCACCTATGCCAAGGTGGTGGAGCGCATCGCGCGGGTCTGGATGTCGGTGTCGGGCATCATCAACTCGCACCTCATCATGGCCGCCTGCGTGCAGCGCAACGGCACCGAGGCGCAGCGCCAGCATTTTCTGCCGCGCTTTGCCAGCGGCGAGCTGCGCGGCGGCCTGGCCCTGACCGAGCCCGACTGCGGCACCGACCTGCAGGCGGTGCGCACGGTGGCCCGGCGCGACGGCGACCACTACATCATCAACGGCACCAAGACCTGGATCTCCAACGGCATCCATGGCCAGGCCTTTGCCGTGCTGGTCAAGACCGACCCCGAGGCCCAGCCGCGCCACCGCGGCATGAGCCTGTTCATCTGCGAGAAGGGCCCCGGTTTTACCTCCACCAAAAAGCTGGAAAAGCTCGGCTACAAGGGCATCGACAGCGCCGAGCTGGTGTTCGACAACTTCCGCGTGCCGGCCGCCAATCTGGTCGGCGGCGTCGAAGGTCAGGGCTTCAAGCATGTGCTGGGCGGGCTCGAACTCGGGCGCATCAATGTGGCGGCGCGCGGCGTCGGCGTGGCGCGCGCCTGTCTGGAAGAGTCGGTGGCCTATGCCCAGCTGCGGCGCACCTTTGGCAAGCCGATCTGCGAACACCAGGCGATCCAGCTCAAGCTGGCCGACATGGCGACCCGGGCCGAGGCCGCACGCCTGCTGGTGGAGCAGGCCGCCAAGGCTTATGACGC
>DIVK01000108.1:0-587 GCA_002422455.1 Rhodoferax sp. UBA6134 | reverse complement strand
GAGGGCACCAACGAGCTGCAGCGCCTGATCATTTCCGCCCAACTGGTGGAGCGCAGCCCGATCTGAGGTTCGTCCAAAGAGAGGCCGCGGACCTGATGCCTCGTCTGCGGTGCGCGCAAGGTTTTGGCGACCGCCCGCGCATCGCACCGCATCATTCGATTGGGTGAGGATGAGTGGAAAAAACTGGGGAAAACCCTCTGTTCTGTAACAGTTTGGTACAGGGAGAATACGTACAGGCTGAACTTCAAAAAATTCAAACCTGTTCAGTTCATCAACCGGTGCCGGGTTTTCAACTTGGCACCACATCCGGAGAAAAGAAGTATGCGAAATTCCCACTTCGTCCCCGCACGGCGCATCAGTGCGGTTGCGTTGGCCGTCTCGGCTCTGATCGGCGCTCCGGCCCAGGCCTTTCAATTCACCTCGCAAAGTGGTGAAGTCAAGGGTGCCTTTGACACCAACATCACCTACGGCGCCATGTGGCGTGTTGGCCAGCGTGACCCGCAACTGTTCGGTCTGGGCAACGGTGGCATAACGAATAAGGTTAGATCGCGCCAGCGGAGCGCAGCCGCGATCTGAACCGGTTGTTG
>DIVK01000034.1 GCA_002422455.1 Rhodoferax sp. UBA6134 | reverse complement strand
ACGGGAGTGTCACAGTTTTTGAAAGAAAAGAACCCTGCGGTCCAGATCATCGGCGTGCAGCCCAAGGAGGGTTCCCGCATTCCCGGTATCCGGAAATGGCCGCAGGAGTATTTGCCGAAAATCTACAACCCTGCCAGCGTGGACGAGTTGATGTACGTCAGCCAGGAGGCGGCCGAAGACCTGTGCCGGCGCCTGGCGCGGGAGGAGGGTATTTTTGCCGGCATTTCAGCGGCCGGCGCCTGCTGGGTGGCGCAGGAGATTGCCCGGCGCGAAACCAATGCGACCATCGTGTTCATCGTGTGTGACCGCGGTGACCGCTATCTTTCCACCGGCGTGTTTCCGGTTTGACCATTGACCTGAATGACGATCATGACCCATCAATTCAAATTCTGCCCCCACTGCGCGAATGCGCTTGAATTCATTGCCCAGATGGAAGACGGGGGCGAAAAGGAACGCCTGCGTTGCGTGGCCTGCGGCTACACCCACTGGAACAATCCCACGCCCGTGCTGGCCGCGGTGATTGAGTACGAGGGAAAAATACTACTGGCGCAAAACGCGGCCTGGGCGGGCAAGATGTTTGCGCTGATCACCGGGTTCATGGAGGCGGGCGAAACGCCGCAATCTGGCATCGCCCGGGAAATCACCGAAGAAACCAGTCTGGAGGCTACCGAATTGAACCTGATCGGTGTCTATGATTTTCAGCGTATGAACCAGATCATCATCGCCTACCATGCAGTCTGTCGTGGCACGGTGAAACTTTCGCCCGAACTGGTGGACTACCAGTTGGTCGAGTTCGATCAGGTGAAGTGCTGGCCCGCCGCCACCGGCTACGCGTTGGCCGACTGGCTGCGCGCGCGCGGACACGAGCCGCAATTCGTGGAATTTCCCAGGCGGGGGCGGAGCCGGGATCTCTGAAACTGCCACCATCTCAAGGAAATTTGATGCAAATCGACAAAGAGCTCGACGCCCGCAATCTGAACTGCCCGTTGCCCATACTGAAAGCCAAAAAGGCATTGGCCGACATGCAAAGCGGTCAGGTTCTGCGGGTGGTCGCGACCGACGCGGGTTCCCTGCGCGACTTCCAGGCATTTGCCAGGCAAACGGGCAACGAACTGCTGGAGCAGCAGACCGCGGGCAGCGAGTTCATTCACGTGATGCGTCGCCGCTGAGGTGAACGGCCGCCGGGCGTGGAGGCTATCTACCCCAGACGTGCCAGCTGATCGCGCACCTTGGTCACGGTCGCCTCAAAATCGGCCATCCGCTTGCGTTCCTGCTCGATGACGGCAGCGGGTGCCCGGGCGACAAAAGCCTCGTTGCCCAGTTTGCCCTGGGCTTTGACGATTTCACCTTCCAGCCGCGCCAGTTCCTTGCCCAGCCGCAGCTTTTCGGCGGCGATGTCGATTTCCATGTGCAGGCAGATTGTTATTGTCCCAATTTCAGCTACCGGAGCTGCTCCCATTCCGTTGTTGGTTATCGCAGCAGCCCATTCAAGTTCATGCTCGAATATTTTTACGCCAGTGAGTTTCGCCAGCGCCTGCAGGACAGGCGCTGATTGTTGTACGAACGCGGCCTCGCACGCTTGGTGTGCTGTGACGAACAGCGGCAGCCGGGTCGCTGGTGACACATTCATTTCGCCGCGCAGATTGCGGCAAGCATTGACCAACTGCTTGAGTTGGGCCACGTGGGCCATAGCCGCTTCGTCCATGCGCTCGGGCTGGCTCACCGGATAAACGGCAATCGACACCGATTCGCCCGCGCGTCCGGCCACCGGTGCCACTTTTTGCCACAGTTCTTCCGTCACAAACGGAATGACCGGGTGTGCCAGGCGCAGGATGGTCTCCAGCGTGCGGATTAGGGTGCGGCGCGTGGCCCGCTTCTGGGCCTCATCGCCGCTTTGGATCTGCACCTTGGCGATTTCCAGATACCAGTCGCAGAACTCGTTCCAGACGAAGTCATAAATGGTGCTGGCGACGTTGTCCAGCCGGTATTCTTCAAAGCCCTTGGCGACTTCGGCTTCGGCGCGCTGCAGCAGCGAGACGATCCAGCGGTCGGCCGGGCTGAAAGCCAGGTAGCCGTGCGCGGCACCTCCGACGGCGCATTCTTCTTTGGTGTGCTCCTTCAGTCCGCAGTCCTGGCCTTCGCAGTTCATCAGCACAAAGCGGCTGGCGTTCCACAGTTTGTTGCAGAAATTGCGGTAGCCCTCGCAGCGTTTGGCATCGAAGTTGATGCTGCGTCCCAGCGAGGCCAATGAGGCAAAGGTGAAGCGCAGCGCATCGGCGCCAAAGGCGGGAATGCCGGCCGGGAATTCCTTCTCGGTGTTCTTGCGCACTTGCGGCGCGGTCTCGGGCTTGCGCAGGCCTTCGGAGCGCTTGACCAGCAATTCGGGCAGGGCGATGCCGTCGATCAGGTCCACCGGGTCGAGCACATTGCCCTCGGACTTGCTCATTTTGTGGCCCTGTGCATCGCGCACCAGGCCGTGGATGTAGACGTGTTTGAAGGGGACTTTGCCCGTGAAGTGGGTGGTCATCATGATCATGCGGGCGACCCAGAAGAAGATGATGTCGTAGCCTGTGACCAGCACGCTGCTGGGCAGATAGAGGTCAATGTCGTTCAGGCTTTTGGCATTTGTTGGAGCGTTGCTTGCGCTCAGGCCGGAGCCCGTGCCGACCGGGCTCAGATGCGCTGCGCTAGCGACATCGCCCGGTTCGGCACGGGCACCGTCCTGAGCTGTGCTGCTGGTGGTTGTGCCGCTTTCGGGCCAACCCATGGTGCTGAACGGCACCAGCGCGCTGGAGTACCAGGTGTCGAGCACGTCT
>DIVK01000048.1:1857-2720 GCA_002422455.1 Rhodoferax sp. UBA6134 | reverse complement strand
AAGGCAAGTATGAAGGTAATGACGCACTCATATTACTTCCTAAGCACGGGAGCATAGAATGCGGCCGGAGGCGTCGGTAACGGTGCCGCTGATGATGATGGGCAGGCGTTCGCCCGATTTTTCAAAGTATTCGTCGATGGCGAACAGCGCCGCCTTGGCGTTCAGGGTGTCGAAAATGGTTTCCACCAGCAGCACGTCGGCGCCGCCTTCCACCAGGGCCTCAACCTGCTCGTAGTAGGCGACGCGCAGTTCCTCAAACGTGACGTTGCGCGCGCCGGGGTCGTTCACGTCCGGGCTGATGCTGGCGGTCCTGGGCGTGGGGCCGACGGCGCCGGCGACGAAGCGCGGCTTGTCCGGCGTCGAGAATTTGTCGCAGGCGGCACGCGCCAGCCGGGCCGAGGCCAGGTTCATCGCGCGCGCCAGATCAGCCATGTCGTAGTCGGCCTGCGCTACGGTGGTGGCACCGAAGGTGTTGGTTTCGATCAGGTCCGCCCCGGCGGCCAGATAACGCTCGTGGATGCTGGAAATCACGTCCGGGCGTGTCAGCGACAGCAACTCGTTATTGCCCTTCACGTCCCTGTGAAAGTCCTTGAAACGCTCGCCCCGGTACTGCTCCTCGGTAAGCTTGAAGCGCTGGATCATGGTGCCCATGGCGCCGTCCAGAATGACGATGCGGGTTCTCAGAATCTCGGGCAGGGCCTGAGCGCGGGTGTAGTGGAGTGCCTTCATAGCCCGCCATTGTAGAAAGTCAGGCTGGCGCCTGTGCGGGGTGGGACAATTGCCGCAGGCGCCAGCCGCCATTTATTCAACAGCAAACAGATTTTGTCCATTCAGAACATCCTTCAGGAGGTCTTTGGCTACGG
>DIVK01000048.1:0-1752 GCA_002422455.1 Rhodoferax sp. UBA6134 | reverse complement strand
GCGCAGGTTGAACGCCGCTTGCTGCGCGGCGACATCACCCTGTTGTATTGCGCGCCCGAGCGGGTGATGACGCCGCGCTTTTTGGCGCAGCTCGACTCGTTGCACGAGCGCGGGCATTTGAGTTTGTTCGCCATTGACGAGGCCCATTGCGTGAGTCAGTGGGGCCACGACTTTCGGCCCGAATACCGGGCGCTGACCGTGCTGCACGAACGTTTTGGCAGCGTGCCGCGCATCGCCTTGACCGCCACGGCCGACGCGCTCACCCGCGCTGACATCGTGGAGCGGCTGCAACTGCAGGATGCGCGGCAGTTCGTCAGCAGCTTTGACCGGCCCAACATCAGCTACACCATTGTGGAGAAGCGGGAGGCCACGCAACAACTGTTGCGCTTTATCTCGCGCGAGCACATGGGCGACGCCGGCATCGTGTACTGCCAGTCGCGCAAACGGGTGGAGGACATCGCCAATGTGCTGTGCGACGCCGGCATCGCGGCGCTGCCCTACCATGCCGGGCTGGACGTCAAAGTGCGGCAAGTCAACCAGGACCAGTTTTTGCGCAGCGAGGGCATTGTGATGGTGGCCACCATCGCCTTCGGCATGGGCATCGACAAGCCGGACGTGCGCTTTGTTGCGCACCTCGACATGCCCAAGAACATCGAGGGCTATTACCAGGAAACCGGCCGTGCCGGGCGCGACGGTGAAGCGGCCGATGCCTGGATGTGCTACGGCCTGCAGGACGTGGTGAACCAGCGCCGCATGATTGACGAGAGCCCGGCCGGCGAAGAATTCAAGCAGGGCTTGCGCGGCAAGCTCGATGCCTTGCTGGGCCTGGCCGAGGCCACTGATTGCCGCCGCGTGCGCCTGCTGGCTTACTTCAACGAGGCCAGTCAGCCCTGCGGCAATTGCGACAATTGTCTGCAACCGCCCGCAGTGTGGGACGGAACCGATGCGGCGCGCAAGCTGCTCAGCACCATCTACCGCGTCCAGCAAATGAGCGGCTTTGGTTTTGGTGCCGGGCACGTGATTGACATTCTGCGGGGCAAAGCCACCGAGAAGGTGATGCAGCGTGGACACGAGACCGTGAGCACTTTTGGCATCGGTGCCGACTTGAGCGAAACCCAGTGGCGAGCGGTGCTGCGCCAGTTGATCGCCATCGGTGCTGTCGCGGTGGATGCCCAGGCCTTCAACACCCTGCAGCTTACCGAGGCCTCGCGCGCCGTGCTCAGGGGCGAGGTGCCGGTGCGCCTGCGTGAGTCGGTTTCGACCCCGGCCGGGCGCAAGGCCAAACGCGGCACATTTGGCGCCGTCGTCAAGGCGCCGGCATCATTGGATGCCGAAGGCCAAAGCCGTTATCTGGCCTTGAAGGCCTGGCGTGCCGAGGTGGCGAAAGAACACAACCTGCCCGCCTATGTGATTTTTCATGACGCCACCCTGGCCGCCATTGCCGCACGTGCGCCGCAATCGCTGGATGACTTGCAGGGCATCACGGGCATTGGGGCGAAGAAGCTGGAGGCCTACGGGCAAGAGGTGTTGCGCGTGGTGAGGGGCGTGGCGGCTTAGGGCTTTGCTGAACAAGTCTCTCCGTTCGGCCTGAGCCTGTCGAAGGCTTCTGCAAGTTGTTGATTTGCAAAGACTGCGTTTCGACAAGCTCAACGCGAACGGACTTATTCAGCGTAGCCTTTTAAAGCTTTGCGGTCGCGCCCGCTCTCAGCTCAGCACCACGCTGCTCAGACGGCGGCGGTAGGTGGCGAGGGT
>DIVK01000066.1:1398-7478 GCA_002422455.1 Rhodoferax sp. UBA6134 | reverse complement strand
TGCGACGTCGTCAACCGCGGCGTTGCGGTGTACGACGGCAAAGTCTTCTTCGGTTCCCTGGATGGCCGCCTGATTGCTCTTGATGCAGCCAGCGGCCAGCGCATCTGGGAAACGAATACCGTTGACACCAGCAAGCCCTACACCATCACGGGTGCACCCCGCATCATCAAGGGCAAGATCATCATCGGCAATGGAGGTGCGGAGTTTGGCGTGCGCGGCTACATCACCGCTTACGACGTCAACAGCGGCAACCAGGCCTGGCGCTTCTATACCGTCCCCGGCGACCCCTCGAAGCCGTTCGAATCGGAGGCGCTGAAAAAGGCCGCCGCGACCTGGAAGGGCGAGTGGTGGAAGATCGGCGGCGGTGGCACGGTGTGGGACTCGATGGCCTATGACCCCGAACTCGACTTGCTGTACATCGGCGTGGGCAACGGTTCGCCATGGAACCGCAACATCCGCAGCCCCGGCGGCGGCGACAATTTGTACCTGTCGTCGATCGTCGCGATCAAGCCCGACACGGGCGCGTACGTGTGGCATTACCAGACCACACCGTCCGAATCCTGGGACTACACCGCCACCCAGCACATCATCCTGGCCGACCTCCAGATCAACGGTGCGTTGCGCAAGGTGCTGATGCAGGCACCAAAGAACGGTTTCTTCTACGTGATTGACCGCGTCACGGGGAAATTCATTTCCGCCAAGCCTTACGTCTATACCAACTGGGCAACGCACATCGATCCGCAGACGGGCCGGCCGGTGGAGACCAAGGAGCAATACCGCGACAAGGAGAAGATCACCTACCCGTCGCCCTACGGTGGCCACAACTGGCATCCGATGTCGTTCAGCAAGAGCACGGGCCTCGTCTACATCCCGGCGCTGGATATCCCGATGCTGTACAAGCAGGCCGCCGACTTCAAACCCAACCCGAACGGCTGGAACACCGGCGTGGACATGGTTGCCGCCATGCCGCCGGCCGGCATGGACCAGATTCTCGACCGCAAACTGTCGGGCATGCTGGCAAAGGGACACCTCAGTGCCTGGGATCCGATTCAGCAAAAAGAAGTTTGGCGTGTCCAGCACAGCGGGCCCTGGAACGGTGGCGTGCTCTCTACCGCCGGCAACCTGGTGTTCCAGGGCACGGCCGATGGCCGCCTGGTGGCCTATCGCGCCGACACCGGTGTGAAGCTCTGGGAGAACCCGACGCAAACCGGCATCATTGCCCCGCCGGTGACGTACAAGATCGACAACGAGCAATACGTGGCGGTGATGGCCGGCTGGGGTGGCGCGTTCCCGATGGTCGCGGGCGCTGCCGCGCAGTTTGCCAAAAAAGGGCCGGAGGGTCGGCTGCTGGTGTACAAGATCGGTGGTGCAGCAAAATTACCGGCCTTCGAACCCCCCCAACGCGTGCTTGATCCGCAGCCGGTCAATGCCGATGAGTCCACGCTGGTAAAAGGCTATGGCATCTACCACACGCACTGCGCGGCCTGTCACGGCGCAACGGCGATCAGTGGCAGCCTCATCCCTGATTTGCGTTACATGTCTGCCGGAATGCACGCGGCATTTGACGAGATCGTGATCAATGGTGTCCTGGAAAGCCGAGGCATGATTGGTCGTGGCGTTATCCTGACCAAGGACGATGCCCATGCCCTCCATGCCTACATCAACAAACGCGCGCACGATCAGCAGGCCGAGGATCAGGGCGGCGTCTGGCATTCCATCAAGGAGTTCGCCTACGGCATCGTCGCCTGGGTGTTGAAGGGCTTGATCTCGCTGACGAGCTAGTACCGCAGACCGGAAATATCGAAACACGAAAGCGCGCCCCGGGTGCCAGGGCGCGCTTTCGACAGAAATATTTCATCCAGCCCAAGCAGAAAAAAAGGAAGGTCCCGTGAACTTTGATCTCAGCGAAGAACAACGCATCATCCGCGACACGGCTCGCCGCTTCGCCAAGGAAGTGATTACCCCCCACTTCTACAAACTCTCGACCACTACGGAAGTGCCTTACGACATCCTGAGCAAAATGGGTGCGATGGGGTTTATGGGCGTCCCCTTTGATCCGGAATACGGTGGCGGTGGCGGCGACTGGGTGTCCCTGCACCTCGTCATTGAAGAAGTATCAAAGGCGGATATTGCGCTGGGCGCCCTGATTGACGTCACCACGAGCGTGGTGGCTCAGGAAATCGACCGCTTTGGCACCGAAGCGCAAAAGCGAGAGTGGTTGCCGGATTTGTGCGCCGGCAAAACCATAGGTTCGTTTGCATTGACCGAACCGCATTGTGGCTCGGATGCCGCCGCCCTGAAAACCCGCGCCGTGCTGGAGGGTGACGAATGGGTGCTCAATGGCACCAAGCAGTTCATCACCAATGTTGGCCTCAAGAACTGCCCGCTGGTGCTGGTGGCCGCGCGGGCCGAGATTGATGGCCAGGACCAGATCGTCACCTTTATTGCGCCGAAGAATTCGCCCGGCTTTATCGTGGGCCGCAGCTATCACAAGATCGCCTTCGCTTCGGGTGCCACCAACGAACTTGTTTTTGATAATTGCCGCATCCCCAAAGACAGCATGCTGGGCGACCCCAAGCGCGGCTTTGCGCAGCACCTCAGCGTGCTGGAAACCGGGCGTATCAGCATTGCAGCAGCCTGTGTGGGCGCGGCCCAGGCCTGCCTGGAGCACGCCCTGGCCTATGCCCGCGAGCGCATCCAGTTTGGAAAACCGATTTACGAGTTCCAGGCCACGCAGTTCAAGCTCAGCGACATGGCGGTCAAGATTGAGATGGCCCGCACCCTCTACCTGAAGGCCGCCTGGCTCAAGGATCAGGGCCGGCCGCATACCTTCGAGGCCGCCAGCGCCAAACTGTATGCTTCGGAAATGCTGGAGCAATGCGCCAGCGATGCCGTGCAGATTTTGGGCGGCAATGGGCTGATGGAAGATTACCCGGTCGCGGGTATTTTTCGCGCCAGCAAAATCATGCAGATTGTGGAAGGCACCTCGGAAGTGCAGCGCATCATCATCGGGCGCCTGCTGGCGTCGGGGGCGCACATTTGATCGAGTCTTACCCGACAACCTCCTAAGCCCGCGCCAGCCCCTGCACTTTCTCCATCAGACGCTGGTTCACCGCGGGCGATACAAATTTGTCCACATCTCCCCCCAACAAGGCGATTTCACGCACAAAGGTGCTGGAGATGAACTGGTACTTGTCGCTGGGCGTGAGGAACACTGTTTCCACGTTGGGCATCAGGCTGCGATTCATGCCCGCGAGCTGAAACTCGTAGTCAAAGTCGGTCACGGCGCGCAGGCCGCGCACCATCGCCTTGGCGCCGCGCGCCACCACAAAATCACGCAGCAGGCCTGAAAAGCTTTCAACCTCGACCTGCGGATACAGCTTGACCGCCTCACGCGCCATATCGATACGCTCTTCCAGAGAAAACAGCGCTTTTTTATGGTGCCCGGCAGCGACGCCCACGATGACGCGGTCAAACAGCTGCGTCGCCCGGCGCACCACGTCTTCGTGGCCAAGGGTCATCGGGTCAAAGGTGCCGGGGTAAACAGCAATCACATTGAAGGCCATGGGTGTACCTGTCTGTCGGTTAAAGGGGAAGCTTGAGGACTTCTCTGCTCTGGGGTCTCGCCTGCGCCGCATTATGCAGTGCCGCGCGCACGACTAGCCAGCCTGCTTGAACAGGTGGGCATGCACGGCACCGGCCTTCAGGTGCCGATGCACCCGCAGTCCGGCACCTGCCAAGCGCTCATCGCTCCACAGAACCGGGGCCTCCAGGTACACAAAGCCATCCGGTGTCACGGCACGGCCGGCGGCCTGCAGCGCCGCTTCAAACAACCCGGAGTCAAAGGGCGGGTCCAGAAAAATGGCATCCATGCTGGCCGGGTCAAGCTGCTTGAGCGCCACCACGCCGTCCCCGCGCACGATGTGCGTGGCGCTGGCCTGCAGTTGCGTCTGGACGCGCTTGAGCTGCACCACCAGGGCGCTGTCCTGCTCGACCAGCGTCACCTCTTTGGCGCCGCGCGACGCGGCCTCAAAGCCCAACGCGCCGGTGCCGGCAAAGGCATCGATGCAGCGCCAGCCCGTCAGGTCCTGGCCCAGCCAGTTGAACAGGGTCTCGCGCACCCGGTCCGGCGTCGGGCGCAGGCCAGGTTTGTCAGCCACGGCAAGCTTGGTGCGCTTCCACTGGCCGCCGATGATGCGCACCTCATGCGATTGCGGCAGGGCATGTCGAGGGGCGCGCGGCTTGCGGGGGAGTTCGGATTTTTTTTGCTTCATCGTCATAGCTTAACGAAGGGGAAGGAGGAAGGCTTGTCGCGCACGGTCACCTGGCGGTCTCCACCGCGCCCAGCACCACCGTCACCATCTTTGCCGGCTGCAGCTTGCGCGCAAAGGCTGCCTGAATATCCTGGGCGCTGAGCTGCTCCACCCGTTGCGTCCATGTATCCAGATAGTCCAGCGGCAGGTTGTTCCAGGCAATGTTGGCCACGTTGTCGAGCAGCTTGCGGTTGCTGTCAATGCGCAGGGCAAAGCCGCCGATCAGGTTGTCCTTGGCGGCTTTCAGTTCTGCCGCGGTCGGGCCGCTGCCCACAAACTGCGCCACGACGGCACGCGCGACCTGCACCGCCTGCATGGCCTGATCGGGCCGGGTTTGCAACCCCACGGTAAACGCGCCGGCATGCAAGCCGGGAGCGAAGGCGCTGTATACGCTGTAGCTCAGGCCGCGTTTTTCACGCACCTCGGTCATCAGGCGCGACACGAAGCCGCCGCCGCCCAGAATGTAGTTGCCCACCGTGAGGGCGAAGTAATCCGGATCATCGCGCTTGAAACCGGGCTGGCCGATCAACACGTGCGCCTGCGCCGAATCGAACGCAAGCTGCTGCTCGCCGGCCTTGTCCAGTGGCGCCACCTCCGGCACGGTCGGCAGTGCCGCACAGGCGGCGGATGCCGCGGGAAGCAGACGCGAAAACAATTGCGCCACCAGGGCGTCGGCTTGCACCCGGTCGACGGCGCCCACCAGCGTCACCCGGGCGCGGCACGGCAAAATCAGGCGGCGGTACAACGCCTGCATGTCGACCACACCGATGCGATCCAGGCTCTCTTGTGTCATCTCAAAGCCATAGGGATGCTGGCCGTAAACCGCTGAAGAAAATGCCCGGTTGGCCACGGTAGCGGGGCGGGTGTTGGCCTCCCGCACCGCGGCCTTCAGGCGTTCGCGCTCACGCAGCCAGATCGCGTGCGCAAACGCCGGCTCGCCCAGTTGCCGTGCGGCCAGTTGCGTGGCCTTGAGCAACAAGTCCGGGTAGGTCAGCGAGCGCAGCGAAAAGCTCATGCGGTCATTGCTGGCCGCCGCGTCGAACGAGGCGCCCAGATCGGCCCAGGCTTCACCCAGACCGTTTTCATCCAGTGCCGGCTCCGCGCCACCCGCGCCGGGCGACACGCCCTTGGCCGTCATGCCGGCGGTCACACTGGCCAGGCCGGCCTGCCCGGCCGGATCGCGGCGGCCGCCGGCATCGAAGTCAAGCTGCACGTCCACCATCGGGAGGCTGTGGCTCTGCACCAGATAGACCTGGACCCCGGACGCCTGCGTCCAGTGCTCGATGGGAATGCCCGCCTGCGCAGAATTTGTATAGAAAAGACCGATAGCCCCCGTCAGCAGCAAACGGGAAACTATTTTTTTAATCGTTTTCATCAAACAGCTTTCAGTGCCGGTTGCCCGCTGGCGGCGGGCGCGGCTTGCGGGTTTTGTCCAGGGGCTGCGGCAGCAGCTCCGCCACGGTGAGTTGATCGTCACCAAAATACCGGGCCGCCACCGCCTTGACCTGTTCGGGTGTCACGGTGCGCAGGCGGGCCAGCAGACGCACGTCCGCATCCGGCGGCAGCCCCTGCACCCAATGACTGCCCAGTTCACGGGCCTGGTTGAACAGCGAATCGAGCTTGTACACCTCGCCAGCCACCCACTGGGTCTTGACACGGTTGAGTTCGGCCTCGGCCACGCCGTCACGGGCGATGCGCGCCACCTGCTCCCGCAGGGCCTGCTCCACCTGCGCGGCCGTCCTGCCCTGCGCGGGCACGCCCGCCAGC
>DIVK01000066.1:699-1296 GCA_002422455.1 Rhodoferax sp. UBA6134 | reverse complement strand
CGCCACGCGCCGCAAGCCTCTTTGCGGCGGCTCCTCACGCGGCTTGCGCAGCGGCAGCGCCCGGGCCGGCAGCCCGCCGTAGTATTTTTCGGCCAGGCGGCGCACCTGTTGCACGTCTACGTCCCCGGCCACCACCACCGCGGCGTTGGCGGGCACATACCAGCGCCGGTAAAACTCGCGCGCATCCGCCGGCGTCATAGCCTGCAGGTCACTCATCCAGCCGACCACCGGACGCCGGTACGGCGACGCAACGAAAACAGCGGCCTCCAGTGCCTCGCGCAAAAGAGCCCGCGGGTTGTCTTCGGTGCGCAGGCGACGCTCCTCCTTGACCACTTCGAGTTCTTTGCGGAACTCCTCGTCGGTCCACTGGTTGCGGGCAAAGCGGTCGGCCTCCAACTGCATCACGTCGCCCAGCCGGTCAGCCGGAATCTGCTGGTAGTAGCCGGTGCTGTCCTTGCCGGTAAAGGCGTTGTCGCGCCCGCCCAGCGCCGCCACCCGGCGCGAGAACTCGCCCGGCGCAACCGCAGGCGTACCCTTGAACATCATGTGCTCCAGCACGTGCGCCACACCCGAGGTGCCATCCACCTCATCCATGGC
>DIVK01000066.1:0-679 GCA_002422455.1 Rhodoferax sp. UBA6134 | reverse complement strand
CCAGACCGGGCAACAGGCCCAGCACGAGACACAGGACCGGCAGCCAGCCAGGCAATAAACGAAGTGTTGATGGTTTCATAGAATAGGTGATTCTAAGAACCCGCCCCATGTTCAGTTTTTTCAAAAAAAAACCCCCGGTCCCGACGCCACCTGCTGCGGCAGTCATCCCGCCGCCCGCAAGCGCCGCCGCGCCCCGGTCTGACACCGCCTCGGCAGCGCAAGTCGACGCACCGGCCGAATCAGAAACGGCCGCGCCCTACCCTCCGGAGCGAAAAACCTGGTTTGACAAACTCAAGAACGGCCTGCGCAAGACCGGCGCCAGCATCGCCACCGTCTTCACCGGCACCCGGATCGACGACGCCCTGTACGAAGACCTGGAATCGGCCCTGCTGATGGCCGACAGCGGCGTCAAGGCCACGCAATTTCTGCTCGATGACCTCAAACGCCGGGTCAAGGACAACAAGGCGACCGACCCGGCGGCGGTCAAGCTTTTATTGATCGAATCCATTACCAGCCTGTTGGCACCGCTGGAAAAACCCCTGGTGATCGGGCAGCACAAGCCGACCGTCATCATGGTGGCCGGTGTCAACGGCGCGGGCAAAACCACCACCATCGGCAAGCTCACGCGCCATCTGGCCAACGAGGGCGCGACCGTGTTGCTGGCGGCCGCCGACACCTT
>DIVK01000065.1:5525-6508 GCA_002422455.1 Rhodoferax sp. UBA6134 | reverse complement strand
AGGACCGGTGTGGGACACTGACCTTCTTTTTTGCTCGGGAGGATCCGCATGCGCGTTGGCACGAAACTGAAGATATGGACCCAGCTCCTTGCCACCATCGCCCTTGCGCTTCTCGTCGTCTGGTCCGGTGTGATCGTCTGGCAAGGCTACGCCTCCCGTCAGGCGGCCTTGGCGCAGGCGGAAGATTTTTCCCTCAGCATGCACGACGCCACCATGGCCGGTTTGACCGGCATGATGGTTACCGGCACCGTGGCCCAGCGCGACGTGCTGCTGGACCAGATCAAGCAGTTGGGCACGATTCGCGACGTGCATGTGCTCCGGGCCGACGCCATCATCAAAATGTTCGGCCCCGGCACCGCCAAGGACATCGTCAAGCCCGACCCGCGCGAAATGGAAGTCATGCGCAGCGGCAAGGCGCAGGTCTGGACGGAAAGCGATGCACAAGGCGAGTACCTGCGCGCCGTGCGCCCCACGCTGGCGCTTAAAAACTACCTGGGCAAGGATTGCACGGTCTGCCATCAGGTATCCGAGGGCACGGTGCTGGGCGCGGTAAGCATGAAGGTCTCGCTCGACCGCGTCAACCAGGGCCTGCAAGCGCAGCGCTACAAGTCGATCCTGGCCGCCATCCTGACCAGTATTCCCGTGCTTTTGCTGATTTACCCGTTCATTCGCCGCGTGGTCACCACGCCGCTGGGGCGCAGCGTAGCGGCCGCGCGCGAAATCGCCACCGGCGACCTGACACAGGACATTCAGGTCAGCTCCAGCAACGAGGTGGGGGACTTGCAGCACGCCCTCAAGGACATGAATGACAGCCTGACCGGCATCGTCTCCCGCGTACGCGCCGTCACCGACGAAATCTATGCCACCGCCAACGAAATTTCGAACCGCAACACCGACCTGTCCGGCCGCACCGAACTTCAGGTCAGCACGCTGGGCCGGACCGCCCAGTCCATGCACGAACTCACCACCGTGGTGCATCGCAA
>DIVK01000065.1:3847-5477 GCA_002422455.1 Rhodoferax sp. UBA6134 | reverse complement strand
ATTGCTTTCCAGACCAACATCCTGGCACTCAATGCCGCCGTAGAAGCGGCACGCGCAGGCGAGCAAGGCAGAGGTTTTGCAGTCGTGGCCTCCGAGGTGCGCAACCTGGCGCAGCGCTCATCCACCGCCGCGCGGGAAATCAAATTGCTGATCGACGATTCAGCCGCCCGGGTGCAGACCGGCAGCGAGCTGGTGCAGCAAGCCGGCGCCACCATGGTGGAGATTGTGGCCAGCATCGAGCATGTGACCGAGATCATGCACGGCATCGCCAGCGCCAGCGCCGAGCAGATGGCCGGCATTGGCCGCGTCAACCATGACATTGACGACATGAACAGCGCCACCCAGCAAAACGCGGCCATGGTGGAACAGGCCGCCGCCGACGCCAAGTCGCTGCAAGACCAGGCTGGTCATCTCGAACGCGTGGTCAGCACCTTCAAATTACGCGGCCTGTCCTGACGCCACCGGCCCGGCGCGCATTCCGGACGGGGGTAGCCGAACTTGGTCGTAGACTGGCTGCGGCGGCATGTCGGCCAGGTGCTGCGTGTCGGCCCAGGTGAGGATGTCGATCACCTCGCCTTCGATGCGCACCCGGTTCAAACCGGCATTGGGAATTTCGCTTCGACGCGGCCCCGACAGCGGCAAGGCACGGGCCGTGCGGTGAATCATGTCCAGCACGCCGCCATGGGTCACCACCATCAACGTCTGCTGTGGGTGGGCCAGTACCAGGCCGCGCACGGCCGCCATCACGCGGGCATGAAACTGTCGCGTGCTCTCGCCGCCCTCAAAAGCGTAGTCGGCTTGAAACCGGATCCACTGCGCCCAGGCCTCGGGGTGTCGGGCCTTGATGTCGTTCACCCGCATGCCGTCGACCACGCCAAAACTCTGCTCCCGCAAGGCCGCGTCCAGCAGGGGCTTGCGCGCCACCGGATGCAAATTTTGCTGGCTGATGGACGTGGCCGTTTGCCGGGTCCGGATGAGATCACTGCACACCAGCAACTGCACGGCTTCTCCCGCCAGCCGCACGCCCAGGCGCCGCGCCTGTTCATGGCCCACCGCGTTGAGCGGGACGTCAACCTGACCCTGAAAGCGCAACTCGCGGTTCCAGTCGGTTTCGCCATGGCGGATGAGGATGAGCTCGGTCATGCCCTGATTATGCGGGCAGCGGCCCCTTGCGGCGCAGCCAGGCCTTCTCGATCTCTACCGCCATGAACACCACGGCAGCCGCGCCGAGGCAGAGCATCAGCTCCGCCAGGCTGAGCGGCTCGGTTTTGAAAATCGGGTTCAGCGCCGGCACATAAATCGTGGCCAGTTGCAGCGCAAAAGTCAGCAGCACGGCGCCCAGCAGGGGCCGGTTCGAGCCCAGGCCAAGACGCCACAACGACTCGGTTTCCGAGCGAATCGCCAGCACATGCGCCATCTGCGACAGGGTCAGCACGGTAAACACCATGGTCTGCCAGTGCGCATGCCCCGTGGCCGTGGCCCAGGCCTGCACCAGCAGGCACAGCCCGCCGATCAGCAGGCCGACCCACAGAATGTGCTGCCACAGGCCGTGGGCAAACAGGCTTTCCTGCGGCGGGCGCGGCGGGCGGCGCATGATGCCGCGCTCGGCCGGCTCGGCCGCCAGCGCCAG
>DIVK01000065.1:2608-3813 GCA_002422455.1 Rhodoferax sp. UBA6134 | reverse complement strand
CGCACCGCCGCGACGATGGTGGCGAAATTGTCGTCCAGCAAGACCAGGCTGGCCGCCTCGCGCGCCACGTCGGTGCCGCCCCGCCCCATCGCAACGCCGATATCTGCCCGCCTGAGCGCGGGCGCATCGTTCACGCCGTCGCCCGTCATGGCGACAAACTCGCCGCGCGCCTGCAAGGCCTCGACAATGCGGATTTTCTGCGCCGGATCGACGCGGGCGTAAACCCGCACCGAAGCGACATGCTCACGCAAAGCCGGTTCGTCCATGGCCGCCAGTGCCAGCCCCGTCAACACCTGGGCATCGCCATCGGCGACGATGCCCAGGCGCCGTGCAATGGCCAGTGCCGTGGCCGGATGGTCACCCGTGATCATCACCGGCGTGATGCCCGCCGTTTGGCAGTCACGCACGGCAAGCGCCGCCTCCGGACGCGGCGGATCGATCAGGCCCACCAGTCCGAGCAGACTCATGCCGGACTCCACCTGGGCGAGCGCTCCCGGACCCGGCAGCGTGGCATGGTTGCGCCGCGCCAGTGCCAGCACCCGCAGGCCCCGCGCCGCCAGGGCCTCGGCAGCGGCCAGCACGGCCGCCTGCTGCAGCGGCACCGGGCCGTCCACGCGCCATTGCGTGTCGCACAAGGGAATCACCGTTTCGGGCGCGCCTTTGGTGTAGGCGATAAAGCCGTCGGCAATCCGGTGCAAAGTGCTCATGCGCTTGCGTTGCGAGTCGAACGGAAGTTCCTGCACCCGTTCGAACTGCTGCCCAAGATCGGTCTTGTCGAGCCCGGCCTGCAGGGCCGCCTGCGTGAGCGCGATTTCGGTCGGGTCGCCCTGCCACTTGCCCTCGCTGTCCCGGCTGGCGTCATTGCACAAGGCTGCCGCGCGCAACAATTCCAGCGGGAGCGGCCCCGGCGCTCCGGTGCCGGGCACCCATTCCAGCCCATCGGCCAGCAACAATTCGGCGTGCATGCGGTTTTGCGTCAGGGTGCCGGTCTTGTCGGAGCAGATGAATGTGACCGACCCCAGCGTCTCGACCGATGGCAGGCGACGGATCAGCGCGTTGAGCGACACCATGCGGCGTGCGCCCAGTGCCAGCAGCACCGTCACCACGGCCGGCAGCGCTTCCGGAATGGCGGCCACCGCCAGGCTCACGGCGGTCAGGATCATCAGCAGCGGCGCCTCACCACGCAGCACACCGACCAGAAAAAT
>DIVK01000065.1:1269-2509 GCA_002422455.1 Rhodoferax sp. UBA6134 | reverse complement strand
TGCGCCTGCCCGCCGCGCAGCACGGTGGCGTGGCTGGCGGCCAGTTGCCGAAGCGCCGCCATGGCCCTGTCGGCACGCCAGGCTTGCACAAAACCGATGACGGCATTGAGCACCACGATGGCCAGGATGGCCAGCGTATCAACAAAGTCGCCCATCACGCCCGAGATCACGGCGGCGCCGATCAGCACCAGGACCATGAAGTCCTTGAACTGGTCAATGAACTGGCGCCACGGGCTGCGGTTCGGCCGCCCCTGGATTTCATTCGGGCCATGCTGTTCCGCACGGCGGCTGGCCTCTTTTTCCTGCAGGCCTTGCGCCGGGTCCACACCATGCTGTCGCGCCAGTTCATGGGCATCGCGCAAGTGCCAATGGCCGGCAACAACCGGGGGCGACTCCTGCGTCAGGTTCATGTCAACGCCGGATCGGCCCTCTTCTACTCAAACGTATCAGGCACCGCAACCGCATCCAGCCCGGACGGCTCGTTCAACTTGACAATCATCACCGGCACGCCCGCCGCATGCAGAACCTCATTCGATACCGAACCCAGCAAGGCACGGCGCAAAGTGCTCGTGCCGCTGGCCCCCATGACCACCAGATCGCAGGCAAAGCGCTCCAGAATGTCAATGAGGGTGTGTGCCGGGTCACCCGAGGCCACTTCACACTCGTAGGGAATGGCGGCGGCATTCAGCAGGGCCTCGGCGGCTTCCAGCGTGTGGGCGCCGGCGGCAGCGCTGACCTGCTCAATCACTTGCGGGTCGTGCGCCACCATCAGCTCATACAACGTGGCGGGTTCCTGAACATTCGCCAGCACCACGCTGCTCTCAAGACCCGCTTGCGCCATGCGTATGGCAAAGCGAACCGCCTCCAGAGAAACGGCAGAACCATCCACGGGCAACAATATTTTCATTTCTTCTCCGGCTTGAAAGTGGGACTGAACGCCCCGAGCGTAGGGTATTTGTCCGAAACCTGCTTTGAGATGGGTCAATAAGCACTTGGTACATGTCGCTGGCACTTCCGAACTTGATGATTTTTGGCTTTTTGACCCGGCGGTCAAACCGGCGGCGATAATAAAAACCACACGGTCAAATCTCACATTGCTCGTAGGCCGTGAACAAAGCGCTGGCAAGCGCATTACTTTGAGGAGACTGTCTTGAAAAGATTATTTGTTGCCGGACTGGCCTTGGCGGCGATTCTGCCGTTGATTTCAGTGAACGCGGCCAATGGCGCGCCTGGCGCGCCA
>DIVK01000065.1:0-1136 GCA_002422455.1 Rhodoferax sp. UBA6134 | reverse complement strand
CAGCCAGCGGCCAGCGCATCTGGGAGACGAATACCGTTGACACCAGCAAGCCCTACACCATCACGGGTGCGCCCCGCATCATCAAGGGCAAGGTCATCATCGGCAATGGAGGTGCGGAGTTTGGCGTGCGCGGCTACATCACCGCTTACGACGTCAACAGCGGCAACCAGGCCTGGCGCTTCTATACCGTCCCCGGCGACCCCTCGAAGCCGTTCGAATCGGAGGCGCTGAAAAAGGCCGCCGCGACCTGGAAGGGCGAGTGGTGGAAGATCGGCGGCGGTGGCACGGTGTGGGACTCGATGGCCTATGACCCCGAGCTCGACTTGCTGTACATCGGCGTGGGCAACGGTTCGCCATGGAACCGCAACATCCGCAGCCCCGGCGGCGGCGACAATTTGTACCTGTCGTCGATCGTCGCGATCAAACCCGACACCGGCACGTACGTGTGGCATTACCAGACCACACCGTCCGAATCCTGGGACTACACCGCCACCCAGCACATCATCCTGGCCGACCTCCAGATCAACGGTGCGCTGCGCAAGGTACTGATGCAGGCACCAAAGAACGGTTTCTTCTACGTGATTGACCGCGTCACGGGGAAATTCATTTCCGCCAAGCCTTACGTCTATACCAACTGGGCAACGCACATCGATCCGCAGACGGGCCGGCCGGTGGAGACCAAGGAGCAATACCGCGACAAGGAGAAGATCACCTACCCGTCGCCCTACGGTGGCCACAACTGGCATCCGATGTCGTTCAGCAAGAGCACGGGCCTCGTCTACATCCCGGCGCTGGATATCCCGATGCTGTACAAGCAGGCCACCGACTTCAAACCCAACCCGAATGGCTGGAACACCGGCGTGGACATGGTTGCCGCCATGCCGCCGGCCGGCATGGACCAGATTCTCGACCGCAAACTGTCGGGCATGCTGGCAAAGGGACACCTCAGTGCCTGGGATCCGATTCAGCAAAAAGAGGTTTGGCGTGTCCAGCACAGCGGGCCCTGGAACGGTGGCGTGCTCTCTACCGCCGGCAACCTGGTGTTCCAGGGCACGGCCGATGGCCGCCTGGTGGCCTATCGCGCCGACACCGGTGTGAAGCTCTGGGAGAGCCCGACGCAAACCGGCATCATTGCC
>DIVK01000011.1 GCA_002422455.1 Rhodoferax sp. UBA6134 | reverse complement strand
GAGCCGGTTCGCTCCGGGGGCAACCAGGTAGTGGGCACCTTTGCCATCTACCATCGGGTGTCCGTCACGCCGCAGCCGCATGAGCTTGAACTCATTGAAATGGCGGCCTACCTCACGGCCATCGCCATTGAGCGCAAGCAGGGTGAGATGCAATTGCAACTTGTGGCCAAGGTGTTTGAGCAGGGCAGTGAATCCATCATCATCACGGACAGTCAGTGCCGCATCGTGCGGCTCAACCAGGCGTTCAGCCGGATCACCGGCTACAGCGAGGCCGAGGCATTGGGCCACAACCCGAACCTGCTCTCCTCGGGCCGGCAGGGCCGGGATTTTTATCAGGCCATGTGGGAGACCCTTCTGGCCCGCGACCAGTGGCAGGGCGAAATCTGGAACCGGCGCAAGGACGGCTCCGTGTACCCGGAGTGGCTGTCCATCAGCGTGCTGCGCGACCGCAGCGGTGCCGTGACGAACTATGTCGCCATTGCCAGCGACATCAGCAAGCGCAAGGAGGATGAGGAGAGCATCCGGCGGCTGGCCGATTTTGATCCCCTGACCGGGCTGCCCAATCGACGTTTGCTGCAAGACCGGGTTGAAACGGCGTTGAACCACGCGCAGCGCCATGACGAACCGCTGGCGCTGATGTTCCTGGACCTGGACCGGTTCAAGAACGTCAATGATTCCCTGGGACATAACATTGGCGACGAATTGCTGATCCGGGTGGCGCAGCGCCTGAAGTCGGTGCTGCGTGAGGAATACACGGTGTGCCGCCTGGGGGGCGACGAGTTTGTGCTGTTGTGTCCGGGTACGGACGCTTCCGGCGCGGCGCATGCGGCGACCCGGGTGCTGGCGCTTGCGTCACAGCAGCATCAGATCGGTTCGCATGAACTGGTCATCACCTGCTCCGTCGGCATTGCCTTGTACCCGACGGACGGTGATTCGTTCGAGACGCTGCTGATGCGTGCCGACGCCGCCATGTACCGTGCCAAGCAGACGGGTCGCAATGCCTTCTGTTTTTTTACGGCCCAGATGCAGGAGGAATCCAGCCGTACGCTGCAACTGGAGAACGGTTTGCGCCGGGCGCTGGAGCTGGAGCAGTTGCAACTGGTGTACCAGCCGCAAATGTCGCTGCACGATGGCCGTGTGGTCGGTGTCGAGGCCCTGCTGCGCTGGCGGCATCCCGTGCTGGGCCAGGTGCCTCCGGCGGAGTTCATTCCGGTGGCGGAGGACAGCGGCCTGATTTTGCCGATCGGCGAATGGGTGCTGCGCACGGCGACCCGGCAATTGCGGGCCTGGCAGGAGGCCGGCCTGCCGGTGCCGCTGATGGCGGTCAATCTTTCAGCCGTCCAGTTCCGGCAGGTGAACCTGCCCGATCTGGTGACGCAGGTTCTGGAGGATGCCGGTTTGCCGCCGCACTGCCTGGAGCTGGAGTTGACCGAGGGCGTGGCGATGAACGATCCGGTGGAAGCCATCGCCATCATGGAGCGGCTGCACCAGCGCGGCGTGCGCATGTCGATTGACGACTTCGGTACCGGCTACTCCTCGTTGAGCTACCTCAAGCAATTTCATGTTTACAAGCTCAAGATTGACCAGTCTTTTGTGCGTGACATTGCCGATGATGCAGGTGACAAGGCCATTGTTGTCGCCATCATCGCACTGGCGCGCAGCCTGGGCTTTCAGACCATTGCCGAGGGAGTGGAGACGCAGGGCCAGTTGGCGTTTTTGCGCGAACAGGGCTGCGATGAAGTGCAGGGCTACCTCTACAGTCAACCTCTGCCCGCGAGCGGGTTTGAGGCGTTCGTGCGACAGCATGCGGCCAAGGGTTGACGCGCAGCGTCAACCCTTGGCCGCCGTCCGCAAAAGCCGCTTCAGGTAGCGTCCGGTGTGGCTGGCCGGGTTGGCCGCCAGTTCCTCCGGCGTGCCCACGCCCACCACGGTGCCGCCGCCGGCGCCGCCCTCGGGTCCCATATCGATCAGCCAGTCGGCGGTTTTGATGACGTCCAGGTTGTGCTCGATCACCACGATGGTGTTGCCCGCATCGCGCAGCTGGTGCAGCACTTTGAGCAGCAGGTCGATGTCGGCGAAGTGCAGCCCGGTGGTCGGCTCGTCCAGGATGTAGAGCGTGCGCCCGGTGTCACGCTTGCTGAGTTCGAGCGCGAGCTTGACGCGCTGGGCCTCGCCGCCGGACAGCGTGGTGGCCGCCTGGCCCAGCCGGATGTAGCTCAGGCCCACGTCCAGCAGCGTGTGCAGCTTGCGCGCGATGGTCGGTACCGCCTTGAGAAACTCGTAAGCGGCCTCCACCGTGAGGTCCAGAATTTGCGCAATGTTCTTGCCCTTGTACAGCACCTCCAGCGTTTCGCGGTTGTAGCGCTGGCCGGCACAGACGTCGCAGGGCACGTACACGTCGGGCAAAAAGTGCATCTCCACCTTCACCATGCCGTCGCCCTGGCAGGCCTCGCAGCGGCCGCCGGCGACGTTGAAGGAGAAACGCCCCGGGCCGTAGCCGCGCTCGCGTGCCATCGGCACCTCGGCCATCAACTCGCGAATCGGCGTGAACAGGCCGGTGTAGGTGGCCGGGTTGGAGCGCGGCGTGCGGCCAATCGGCGACTGGTCGACGTTGATCACCTTGTCGAAGTGCTCGATGCCCTCGATCGATTCGTGCGCCGCCGGCTCGTCGTGGGCGCGGTACAGTTGGCGCGCCACCGCCGTGTACAGCGTGTCGTTGACCAGCGTCGACTTGCCCGAGCCTGACACGCCGGTCACGCAGGTGAACAGGCCGACCGGAACATCCACGCTGACGCCCTTGAGGTTGTGGCCGCTGGCGCCGAGGATGCGCAAGCACTGAAACTCCAACCCCGTTCGGTCTGAGTTGGTCGAAGCCTTCGCCGGAGCTTTGACAAGCCCGGTCCGAACGGGAAGCCACGCGTGGCGTTGTGCGGGCACGGGGATCTTCAGCGTGCCGGCCAGATAGCGTCCGGTCAGCGAGTCGGGGTTGGCGCGAACCTCTTCGTACGTGCCTTGCGCCATGACCCGCCCGCCATGCACGCCGGCGCCGGGCCCCATGTCGATGACGTGGTCGGCCGCGCGTATCATGTCTTCGTCATGCTCCACCACCAGCACGCTGTTGCCAATGTCGCGCAGGTGCTGCAGGGTGCTGATCAGACGGTCGTTGTCGCGCTGGTGCAGTCCGATGCTGGGTTCGTCCAGCACGTACATGACGCCGGTCAGGCCGGAGCCGATCTGGCTGGCCAGGTGAATGCGCTGCGACTCGCCGCCGCTGAGCGTCTCGGCGCTGCGGTCCAGGCTCAGGTAGTTCAGGCCCACGTCGTTGAGGAATTTCAGGCGCAAGCCGATTTCGCGCACAACCTT
>DIVK01000077.1:1250-7465 GCA_002422455.1 Rhodoferax sp. UBA6134 | reverse complement strand
TAGACAACTGCCTGATGCTGGTTGCTGCCTGACTCAGGTTGTCAATGGCGCCCAGCAGGCGCTGCTGGTGCTCGGGCGCGAGCAGTTGATTGACGCGGCGGCTGGTTTCTTCCAGCTGCGTCAAAATGTCGGCGCCCTGATCGGTCAACCGGGTCAACTGGCTGGGTCGCATGGGAATGCGGGCGAGCGGCCCAGTGTCGGCAGGCAGGGCGGCGCTGGACTCGCCGCCGTCATCGAGCTGCACAAAGGCCAGTCCGGTGACGCCCTGAAAACCCAGGGTGGCGAAGGTTGAGCGGGTGACGGGCGTCTGCTTGTCAATGGCAATGCGCAGCAGTACGTTGCCGGGGATCAGGGGGTCGAACCCGATGGCGGTGACTTTGCCCACCTTGACACCCTTGAAGCGTACGGCAGCCTGTGGCTGCAAACCGCTGACCGCCCCGGCACTGGACAGTTCATAGGTGCGGTACGCGTTGCTGTCGCGGGTCAGCCAGACGGCCAGCGCCACGAGCAGGGCCGTGGCCAGCAGCACAAAGGCACCGGCTGCCAGGGCGTGGGACTTGTTTTCCATAAGGTTTCTTGTGTGGTTCTCTTTTTACCCTGCCTGCGGGGGTGCGCGCAACAGGGTCGCCGCGCGCTGCCCCCGTTCACCCAGAAAAAAGTCATGGATGAAGGGATGCGCAAAGGCCATTACCTCCCGGGGTGCGCCGCTCACGATGATGCGCTGGTCGGCCACCACGGCGATGCGGGTGCTGAGTTCGAACAGGGTGTCCAGGTCATGCGTCACCATCACCACCGTCAGTCCCAGTTCACGGTGCAGGGAGCGCAGCAGCGCACAAAAGGCATCGGCACTGTCGGGGTCCAGCCCGGCGGTGGGTTCGTCGAGCAGCAGCAGGGGCGGGTCCATGATCAATGCCCGTGCCAGCGCCACGCGCTTGACCATGCCGCCTGACAAGTCAGCCGGCATTTTGTTGGCCTGTGCCGGCTCCAGCCCGACCATTTGCAACTTGACCATGGCCACGTCGCGCACCAGTGCCGGAGGCAGGGTCCCGAGTTCGTGCAGTGCCAACGCGATGTTCTCCAGCACGGTGAAGGCGGAAAACAGGGCGCCGTGCTGGAACAGCATGCCCACGCGGCTGGCCGCGCCCTCGGAGCCTAGTTGCGCGGCGGGCCGGCCCAGCACCGTAACCCGCCCGCGGGCCGGCGTTTCCAGCCCGAGTATCTGGCGCAGCAGCACGGTTTTGCCGCTGCCGGAGCCGCCGACGATGGACACCAGCTCGCCGGCCTGGATGGTAAGGTCCAGGTTTTGGTGAATCACGGCCTCCTGCCCGGCTGAATGAAAGACCGACCAGAGCTTGTCGATTTCGACCACGGCAGGACCGCCAGGGGTCTTGGGGGCGGACACGGTCTGGTTCACAGGCCGATGTCCTTGAAAATGACCGCAAACAGCGCATCCACCAGAATCACCATGGTGATGGAGCTCACCACCGAGGCGGTGGTGCCCTGTCCCAAACTTTCGGTATTGGGCTGAACGCGCAGGCCGTAGTGGCAGCCGATCACGGCAATCAGCAAGCCAAATACCACCGATTTACTCAGCGCCAGCGCCAGGTTGGACGTCTGCACAGCATCCGGCAGGGTGGCAAAGAAATAGGCGGGTGTCACCCCCATGGCCAGGTCCGCTGCCAGCATGCCGCCCAGCAGCGCCGCCAGCGTGGTCCACACCGTCAGCAAAGGCATGGCCAGGGCCATGGCGATGGCGCGCGGCAGCACCAGCCGGTAGCCGTGGGCAATGCCCATCACGCGCATGGCGTCGAGTTCCTCGGTGACCCGCATCACCCCGATCTGTGCGGTGATGGCCGAGCCGGAACGCCCGGCGATCAGGATGGCGGCCAGCACCGGCCCGAGCTCGCGGATGAGGGAGATGCCCAGGATGTTGACGATGAAGGCATCGGCGCCAAATTGGCGCAGCTGCAGCGACATCAGGTAGGCCAGCACCACGCCTATCAGAAAACCCACCAGCGCCGTGATCGGCAGCGCCGTGGCGCCAATGTGGTACAGGTGACCCGAGACGTCGCGCCAGGGGGCCCTGCCCGGCGCGCGTGCCAGTTTGAGGGTGTCGAGCAGCAACTGGCCCAGCAGGCGGAGCAGGTCCCTGACATGGTCGATGAGAAACCACACCTTGCCGCCGAGCGCCAGGAAAATCTGCCAGGCCGAGAGGCGACGGGCCGGCGGAGCCGGCACGGCATACCGGGCAACGCGCGCCAGCATGGCCTGCTGGGATGGCAGGATCAGCAAGCGGGCGGGCCATTGGCGACCCCAGGCGTTCCACAGCACCTGGGCACCGGTATGGTCCAGTCGTTGCAGGGAGCGCAAGTCCCAGGTTGGACCGGGCGCTCCGGATGCCGGGCAGGCGCCCAACGCCTGCTCAATCTGTGCCCAGACCGCAGGCTCGGCCAGCCGCGCCGCGGCCCAACAGCCCGACAGCAGCAGCAGCGGCCCCTCGGGGGCGGCCTGTGGTGTGATGCGGGGCGGTTTGTCCGCCATGGCGGGGTGCGGGTTCAAAAGGATGGGGCGAAAAAAAGTATCCGGCATCGTAACGCCAAAGGCGGGCCGGAGGCAGGGTAAGTCCTGATGTGCCAGGCCGCCGGATGGCGTACATTGACACCAATCGTCAACGGGCGCAAGCCCGCTGGAGAGGGGCCCAGGAGACAAATGCCTACGGGCACATTATAAAAAGACGCATCCGCAAGCAACTGCGTCCTGGAAAGGCACCGGCAACCCCGGTGCCTTTTTTCACGTGCGGACAAGTTATCATTGCCGTCATCCCGACATCAGCGCGACCGGTTCCGAGTGATTGAGTGTGAGCGCTGTCAAGCCCGGCAATCACATTGGAAAAAATCTTGCGCTACACAGAATCCAGAGAACGAAGCGTTGAATTGTTACGGCAGGTCATTGCATTGATGGGGCAGCATGATGCCGCGTTCAATCCGGTCTCCTTCGCGGTCTGGTATGAATTTGCGGCAGGCATGAATGCCCGGTTGGCACAGGCCATTAAAAGTGCAATTCAAACCGAGCCCCGACTTGGCGACGACACGCTGGCCCGCCTGTACAACGAATATGTCATCCAGGATGATCAGGTCGCCACGCAGCGTATCAGCGGCGAGCTGCAGCACATGATGGCCGGTATCATGGCCAGTGCCTCGCGCACGGGTGACCGGGCTGGCGTCTTTGGCGAGCAGCTCAGCAGTTTGTCGGCAGCGCTGGAAGCCAATGACCCGTCAGTGATGCCGCACATGGTCATGGCGACCTTGGCTGGCACGGCGCAAATGAAGAGCTCGACGCAGGAATTGCAGCAACAAGTCATGACCAGCCGTCTGGAAATAGGGCGATTGCAGGTCGACCTGCTGCGCGCACGTGACGAGGCTGTACTGGATCCGCTGACGCGGGTGTTGAACCGCAGGGGGTTTGACGCACAACTGGCCAGCCTGCTGAAGCAACCCCTGGTACCCGAAAGCCCACACTGCCTGATCATGCTGGACATTGACCATTTCAAGAAAGTCAATGACACGCATGGCCATGTGATGGGAGACCGCGTCATTCAGGCGCTGGGAGACGTGTTGCGCAGTTGCGTCTCCGACAAGGCGCACGCCGTGGCGCGTTATGGCGGCGAGGAGTTTGCCATTTTGCTGCCGCACTGCACGCTGGACTACAGCATGAAACTGGCCGACGTGGTGCGCCAGCGGACCAAGGGCATGAAAATTCGCGACCGCCGCACCCAGGCCGTGGTGTTGACGGTCAGTGTTTCGGGCGGTGTCGCCGCGATGCGGCAAGGCGATGATGCGCAGGACTTGATCCGCCGCGCGGATGCCGCCCTGTACAAGGCCAAGCAAGCCGGACGGGACTGCGTCACCTGTGCGTGACGGCCGCGGCGCTGGCGGCTTTTTCCGGCGCAATGGCCGCTGCGGGAGAGCCCGGTGGCCAGGGTAATTCAGCCATGCTGCGTGGTTTGCCCAACGGTGTGGTTACCTGGGCTTTTTGCACGGCTGCGATATCTTCCGGGCTTGGGTACTGGTGCAACAGCCAGAAATCAAAAACACGGCGCGCAATCGGGGCTGCATTCTGGGCGCCAAAGCCGGCATTTTCCACGATCATGGCCAGCGCGATTTTCGGATCTTCGGCAGGAGCAAACGCTGTGAAGAGCGCATGGTCGCGAAAGCGCTCTTCCAACTTGGCGGCATCGTACTTCTCGTTTTGCTTGATCTGCACCACCTGGGCTGTGCCGGTCTTGCCGGCGCTGGTGTAGGGCGCGCCGCGAAAGCTGGAAGCGGACGTGCCCTCGATGTTGACGCCGACCATGGCATTTTTGATGACGGCGATATTGGCGGGTTTGGCAATGACTTCACCCACCGATTCATGCACGGTCGCGGTCGATGCATGGGTCAGGATGTCGACCACGTCTCTCACCAAGTGGGGCTTCATCTTCACGCCATTGTTGGCCAGCGTGGCGGTGGCCGAGGCCAGTTGCAGCATGGTGAAGTGGTTGTAGCCCTGGCCAATGCCCAGCGAGATGGTTTCGCCCGCGTACCATTTTTGCTGGTCGGCGCGCTTGTAGGCCCTGCGTTTCCATTCGGTGGAGGGCAGCAGGCCGCGCACCTCGCCAAAAATATCGATACCCGTCAGTTCGCCAAAACCGAAGCGCCGCATCTGGTCATGGATGGCGTCGACCCCCATGTCGTTGGCCAGGAGATAGTAATAGGTGTCGCAGGACTGGACGATGGAGCTGTACATGTTGACCGTGCCATGTCCGCCCTCCTTGTCGTCACGGAAACGGTGATTGCCGAGCATGAAAAATCCGGGGTCGGCAATCGACTGCTCGGGTGTGCGCAGGCCGGTTTCCAGGGCCGCCAGCGCCATGAAGGGCTTGTAGGTGGAGCCGGGCGGGTAGGTGCCGCGCAACGCCCGGTTCAACAATGGTTTGTCGGGCGACTCGTTGAGTGCCTGCCAGCTGTCGCGGTCAATGCCCTCGACGAACAGGTTGGGGTTGAAGGTCGGCTTGCTGACGAAGGCCAGTATTTCGCCGGTCTTGGGGTCCAGCGCGACCAGCGCCCCGCGCCGCTCGCCAAACAACTCCTCCACAAGATGTTGCAGCTTGATGTCAATCGACAGCTTGACGGTGTTGCCGGGGACGGCGGGGCTGCTGGCGAGCTTGCGCATGGCACGTCCTGCGGCTGAAGTTTCCACCGAGTCCACGCCGGTGATGCCATGCAGTTGGGTCTCAAAACTTTGTTCCACGCCAAGTTTGCCGATGTATTCGGTGCCCCGGTAGTTGGCCTGTTCGTCGGAGTCGTCGAGCTTTTCTTTTTCGGCCTGGTTGATGCGCCCGATGTAACCGATGACGTGGCTGGCCAGCTCGCCAAACGGGTAGGTGCGAAACAGCCGGGCCTTGATGTCGACACCGGGGAAGCGATAGCGTTGCGCCGCAAACCGCGCCACTTCCTCATCGCTCAAGCGGGTGCGCAAGGGCAGCGACTCGAAGCTTTTGGATTCTTCCAGCAGCTTTTTGAAGCGGCGCCGGTCGCGCGGCGAAACATCTACCACCTGTGACAGGTCCTCAATGGTCTGCTCCAGGTTGGCTATTTTGGCAGGCGTGAGCTCCAGGGTGTAGGCCGAGTAGTTGCTGGCCAGCACGACGCCGTTGCGATCCAGGATGAGCCCGCGATTCGGCACCACGGGCACCACGGCCGTGCGGTTGCTTTCCGCCTGTTCCAGCAGGTCGTCGTGGCGCATGACCTGAAGGTACACCAGCCGGGAGGCCAGCAGCAAAAAACAGAGCAGTACGACGACGCTGGCCACCAGTACCCGCGCCCGGAAGCGGCCCAGGTCGGCCTCGACGTTGCGGAGTTCCGTCATCAAAGTGGCCGGTGTGCGTCGGGGTTGGGCGCCCTTCTTTGCGGCAGCAGCAGCAGCACGCTGATGAGGGGCCACAACAGCGATTCAATGACCGGCGCCAACAGCATCAGAAGCCCGGGGAAAGTGCCTCCCGCCGCGATGCGAACGGTCAGCCCGATGACATGGCACGTCACAAACAACGGCAGGACCTGAAACGCCTGCCACGGCACCGTGAACCACAGCAGGCGGCGGTGAATGGCAATGGCAAGAAAACTCAGCACCGTATAGCTCAGTGCATGCTGTCCCAACATCGCTCCCTGATGCACGTC
>DIVK01000077.1:764-1239 GCA_002422455.1 Rhodoferax sp. UBA6134 | reverse complement strand
CGCCCCCCCAGCCCCATGTTTTGCAACATGTCAAGGAGCAGCGCCGCGAGCAAACTGCCCCAGATGAAAAAAGAATTGGCGGGCAGCAGCAGCTGATGCCCCGGGCGCATGATCATTTTTTAACCCCTTTCCTGGCCGGCCCGGCCGCAGCCGGCACCGCCGGGCGTGGCGCGACTTGGGGGGTGACCGGTTCAAGCACCATCACGTGCCCCGCGCCCGAGACCTGCGCCAGCGGCACGCAGCTGATCCGGGCGAAGGCCGAGTCCACCCGTCGCTCCACCTTTTCCACCCGTGCCACCGGCAAGCCCGGTGGATAGACGCCATCCACGCCGCTGGTAGTCAACAGGTCGCCGGCTTGCACGTCGGCGTGGGCGGACATGAACCGCAGCTCCAGCGCACTGGCGCGCAGTGCCGGGTCGCCAAAGGCCACCCCACGCGTACCGGTGCGCGTGTTGAGCACGGGAATCGCCTGGTC
>DIVK01000077.1:0-744 GCA_002422455.1 Rhodoferax sp. UBA6134 | reverse complement strand
TCAATGACGACTTTGCGGGTATAGGGATCGGCGGCGTCGTACAGCACCTGCGCCGCGCGGGCGGGTGTCGTTACCCGGGCGCGCAGGTCCAGCAACTGGCGAAGGCGCGTGTTCTCCAGCAGAAGTTGGTCAACCTGATTGGCACGCTGGGATTGCAGTCCCAGTTTCTGGTGTGCCGCAGCCGCGCTGGCCTGGGCTGCGTTGAGCGACTCGAAATACTGCCCTCCCCCCTGGGCCCATACCACCGGCCGCAAGGCCAGCCATTGCACCGGGTACAGCACGGTCGCCACAGCGGCGCGAAGGGACTTCGCGAGTTCGAAACGCGCGTCGGCCACCATCAAAAACAGGGCCAGCGCGCTGAAAAATGCCAGTTTGGACAGGGCCGAGGGGCCCTGCCTGAAGAAGGGAGGAGGAGTGCCGTCCAGCGTACCCAGTGGCATCGCTGCACCTGAAATTATTCGCTGGTGAAAATGGAGCCCAGGCGGTCCATTCGCTCCAGCGCCATGCCGCAACCCCGAACCACGCAGGTCAGGGGATCTTCAGCCACCAGCACCGGCAGGCCGGTCTCCTCGGCCAGCAGGCGGTCCAGGTCGCGCAGCAAGGCGCCGCCGCCGGTCAGCATCATGCCGCGGTCGGCAATGTCGGCACCAAGTTCAGGAGGAGTTTGCTCCAGCCCATTCTTGACTGCCGACACGATGTTGTTGATCGGGTCGGTCAGGGCCTCGAGGATATCATTGCTGGAAA
>DIVK01000030.1:587-8410 GCA_002422455.1 Rhodoferax sp. UBA6134 | reverse complement strand
GGCCGCCAGCTGGACGGCGCGCCCAGTTCCATCCACGCCCTGCCCGCCATCGTCGATGCCGTGGGCAGCCAGATCGAGGTGCACATGGACGGCGGCATCCGCAGCGGGCAAGACGTGCTCAAAGCCCGTGCCCTGGGCGCCCGCGGCACCTACATTGGCCGCGCCTTTTTGTACGGCCTGGGGGCGATGGGCGAGGCCGGTGTCACCCGCGCGCTGGAAATCATCCACAAGGAGCTCGACCTGACCATGGCCTTTTGCGGGCGCACGCAGATCGACACGGTGGACAAGGGGATTTTGCTGCCCGGGACGTATCCCGTATAGGCTTGCGCGAAAGGGGGGCTTGGGGTGCTATTCGGCGTGCCGTTCTCTTTTTGCAAATTGCAACGCGTGCCTGCTCAATCGAACACCACGGTGCGCCCGTTATGCACAATTACTTTTCGCTGAATGTGGCTCCAGATAGCGCGGGCCAGTACGATCTTCTCGAGATCGCGTCCGAAGCGCACCAGGTCCTGCACCGAGTGACGGTGGCTCACACGCAGCACATCCTGCTCGATGATGGGCCCGGCGTCCAGGGTCTCGGTCACATAATGGCTGGTGGCGCCGATCATCTTGACGCCTCGCTCGCGCGCTGCGTGATAAGGCTTGGCGCCTGGGAAAGACGGCAGGAAGGCATGGTGAATGTTGATGATCCGGCTCGGAAATGCCTGCACTAAGCGGCCGCTGAGAATCTGCATGTAGCGCGCGAGCACCACGAAGTCGATCTGCTCGTTCTTAAGCAGATCCAACTGGCTGGTCTCGATCTCATTTTTGTTCTCCTTGTTCACCGAGAACAGCATAAACTTGATTCCAAAGCGGTCGGCAATGTGCTTCAGATCGGGATGATTGCTGATGATCAGCGGCACTTGTACGTTCCATTCACCTGAGTGACTTCGTGCCAGGATGTCGTAAAGACACCAAGGATCTTTCGAGACAAAAACAGCCATCCTCATGGGCTGGTCCGAATAGCGCACCGACCATTCTGTGTCGGGCCCGTCACCAAAAAGGGCGGCGAGTCGAACGGTCATATCGGCGTCAGGGCACTTCATGTCGGACGCATTCCACTTCAGGCAGGTGTAATAGTGCCCGCTGTCCGAATCGACGACCTGATCGTGATAAAGAATCCGACCGCCCTGGCTGTAGATCAGATTTGTCAGATCAGCCGCCAGCCCCAATCGTAGCGGGCGCCTGAGCAGCAGGCTGGCCACGCGCGGTTCCGGCGTTGTCGTATCAAATGTCCCCATGGTCCTACGCTCCTCGGAAAGGTCTTTCGGACCTTGGTTTGCAAGCCTGCGCAAGATGCAGGATCGTCACTTTCGGGTCGCCAGTTTAAACCTCAATGAACTGGCGGGCTGTTATGCGGTGCGGTTGAGCGGCACCCAGAGTCGTGTAATTTGGCCTCCAGTAACTTAGCCATTCGCCATCTGATCGATTCCGGCACATCCGGACCAAAGTCTGGTTCAGCCTCATCGGCCAAAAGGCACACCCCAATGTACCAATTTGGCACTTCGTCCCGCCAGGCAGCACCCAGGGCCAAGGCGGGAGTGCCCAGTTCAAACCAGCTGCAACTGGTGCGTCACCAGCTTGAAGTCCGGGTCTTCCGGGAACGGCTTGATCTTGAAGCCCAGGCCCTTCATGAGTTTGAGCATGTTGGGGTTATTGGCCAGCACCAGACCTTCGATTTCGGTCAGACCCTTTTCACGGGCAAAGTCCATGATTGAGAGCATCAGCCGAGACCCCAGACCGCGGCCCTTGAACTCATCCGCCACCACCAGCGAGAACTCGCAACTGGCGCGGTCCGGGTTGGTGATGTAGCGCGACACGCCAATGATGCGTGTGGCCTCGCTGGTCTGGCCGTGCGCGTCGGTGACTTCTTCGGTGATCAGCGCCACCAGCGCCATTTCACGGTCATAGTCAATCAGCGTGAAGCGCGACAGCATGGTGGCCGGCAACTCTTGCATGCTGGACACAAAGCGGAAATAACGGCTCTCGGGCGACAGGCTGCGCACAAAAGCTTGCAACATTTCGGCGTCGTCGGGGTGCACCGGGCGCACGATGTACTCGCCGCCGCCCGCCAGCGGGCACAACTGCTCGTGTTGCGACGGGTAGGGCAGGATGGCCAGGTGGTTGTAATGGCGCACCGATGGCGCGGCGTTGTCCACCACAATGCGGGCATCCACGGCCAACGCACCAGACTCGTCGACGATGATCGGGTTGATGTCCATCTCACGCAGTTGCGGCAGCTCACACACCATCTCCGAGACACGCAGCAAAATCTGCTCCAGCGCCTCCATGTCGACCGCCGGCGCGCCACGCCACACGCCCAGGGTTTCCGCCACGCGCGAGCGCTCGATCAGGCGGCGCGCCAAGAACTGGTTCAGCGGCGGCAGCTCCATGGTGCGGTCGTCGATGAGTTCGATCATGGTGCCACCGGCACCAAAGGCGATCACCGGGCCAAAAGGCTCGTCGGTGACCAGGCCCACGCAGACCTCACGGCCGCGTTTCAGGTTGGCCATGTTCTGGATCGTGACGCCGTTGATGCGCGCATTGGGCATCAGTTTGGTCACCGTCTGGATCATCGACAGGAAGGTGTCGCGCACGCTGGTGGCGTTCAAAATGTTGAGCGCCACCCCCTGCACGTCGGACTTGTGGCTGATGTCCGGCGAATCGATCTTGAGCGCCACCGGGAAACCCAGTTGGGTGGCAATCATGATGGCTTCATTGGCGCTGCGCGCCAGAATGGTCTTGGTCACCGGAATATGAAAAGCCGCCAGCAGCGCCTTGGACTCCATCTCGGTGAGCACCTTGCGGCGCTCGGCCAGCACGCTCTCGATCAGCAGGCGCGCACCTTCCACGTCGGGTTGGGCCAGGTCTGACAGCGGTGGCGGTGTTTGCTGCAGCAACTGCTGGTTTTGGTAAAACGAGGCAATGTTGCCAAAGGCACCCACCGCCGCCTCGGGCGTTCGGAAGGTGGGAATGGCGGCGTCGTTGAGAATTTTACGGGCATCACCCACGGTGGCGTCACCCATCCAGCAGGTCAGCAGCGGCTTGCTGACATGGCGGTTGAAGTCAGCCATGGCCTTCGCCACGGCATCGCCATCAGCACCCATCTTGGGCGAGTAAATCACCAGGATGCNNCGGAAATGCTCTGGCCCGGCGTCCTCGGACACGTCGATCAAATCGGACAGGGTGGCCAGCGCTGACATGTGCGGTTTGAGGGCCAGCGCCTGCTCTTGCGTGAGCCTCCCCAGCGTCAGATTGATTTCACTGACCCAATCGGCCGCCAACACGCCCGGTCCGCCACCGTTGGTGATGATGGCCAGGCGCTTGCCGACCGGCTTGTAGCGCGAGGCCAGGCACTTGGCCGCCGAGAACAGCGCCACAAACGAGCGCACACGCACCGCGCCCGCACGCCGCAGCGCGGCATCGAACACGTCATCCGAGCCGACAATGGTGCCCGAGTGGGTCAGGGCCGCCTGGTTGCTGGCCGGCTTGCGCCCGGCCTTGAGCACCACCACCGGCTTGGCGTTGGCAGCGGCCCGCAGCGCACTCATGAAGCGCCGGGCATTGGTGATGCCTTCCATGTAAATCACGATGCTGTGGGTCTTGGCGTCCGAGGCCAGGAAATCCAGCACCTGGGCGATGTCCACCGCGGTATTGGGCCCAAGGGACACCACGGCGGAAAAACCCACGGCATTCTTTTTGGCCCAGTCCAGAATCGAGGAAGTCAGCGCGCCCGACTGCGACACCAGCGCCAGCGGCCCCAACGAGGCCAACTCCCCCGCCACACTGGCGTTGAGTTGCAGGCTTGGCCGCTGAAAACCCAGGCTGTTGGGGCCCAGCAGGTGAATGCCGTCGCGGGTGGCCATTTTGTGCAGATCGGCGGCCAGGGCGGCGTCAATGCCGGTCGAGATCACCAGGGCCGATCGGCATTTGATGCGCCCGGCAATTTCCAACGCGGCGGCGACCTCGGAAGGCGGCAGCGCAATGATGGCCAAATCGGCATTGACGGCAGCCAGATCCGCGAGGGTGCCACTGGCATGAATGTCCAGAAAAATCAGTTTGCCGGTAAACCGCTGGGCGGTGATGGCTTGGTGCAACACACGCGCCTGCGCGGTGAGTGTCTCGGGCTCTTCAGCCTTGCCGGCAAACACCACAATGGAGACCGGCGAAAAAAGAGAACTCAAAAAATGCTTATCCATGAAACCACCTATTGACAAATAATTCGGAATGTGAATCAGCAGCGCTGAGCTTAACCGGAATGACCCGATGTTTTTTGACTTGGCGCACCAAAAAAGCAGTCATTCACACGACTTTAAGCGACATTGCCGAGAAGCCCGCCAATCGACCCCATTTGCCTCGAAAATCACAGTGTCATGAGCACCCCACGGACAGCCCCCCTGCGTCGTATTGCCCACCTGGACATGGACGCGTTTTATGCCTCCGTGGAGCTGCTGCGCTACCCCCAACTCAAAGGGCTGCCGGTGGTCATTGGCGGCGGACGCAGGACGCAGGACGAAGACCTGAAAGAGCGCCAGGCTGAGCGCCCGTTGCACAAAATTCCGGTCACTGACTTTCCCCTGCTGCAAGACTACAGCGGGCGCGGCGTCATCACCACCGCCACCTATGCCGCGCGCCAGTTTGGCATTGGCTCGGCCATGGGGCTCATGAAAGCGGCCAAGCTCTGCCCTCAGGCGATTTTGCTGCCCGTGGACTTTGCCGCCTACCGGCACTATTCCCGCACCTTCAAGGACATCATCCTGGACATTGCGCCGCTGATGGAAGACCGCGGCATTGACGAGGTCTACATCGACTTCACCGAGGTCCCCGGCGGCCAGCGCGAAGGTGGTCGGGTGCTGGCGCGGCTGATCCAGAAAGCCATTTTTGACGCCACGGGCCTGACCTGCTCGGTGGGCGTGGCGCCCAACAAACTGTTGGCCAAAATGGCCAGCGAATTCAACAAGCCCAACGGCATTGCCATTGTTTTCGAGGACGACCTGGAGAAGAAAATCTGGCCGCTGGCCTGCCGCAAGATCAATGGCATTGGCCCCAAGGCCGATGAAAAGTTACAGCAACTGGGCATCAAAACCATCGGCGATCTGGCGCAAAAAGAGCAAGGCTGGCTGATGGACCACTTTGGCCAGAAAACCGGCGCCTGGATGTTTGATGCCGCGCACGGCCTTGACACGCGTCCCGTGGTGTTGGACAGCGAACCAGTGTCCATCAGCCGCGAAACCACTTTCGAGCGCGACCTGCACGCGGTGCGCGACAAGGCCGAGTTGGGCGCCATCTTTACCCGCCTGTGTGAGCAGGTGGCGCAAGACCTCGCGCGCAAGGGCTATGTGGGCAAAACCATCGGCATCAAGCTGCGCTATGACGACTTCAAAAGTCTCACACGCGACCTGACGCTGCCCGACTACGTCTGTGAAGCCGCCGCCATTCGCCACCACGCCGGACTTTGCCTCAAGCGGGTGCCGCTGCAGCAGCGTTTGCGCCTGTTGGGGGTGCGCGTGGGTTCGCTATTGCCCATGGCCGAGCATCAGGCCGGGCTGGGCCGTGAAGCCCCCAAAGTGCCGCTCCAAACCTTCATGGACCTCGACACATAAGCCATAATTTACCCGGGAAGACCGCCGTTTGGTGCCTTTTTGGGCTGCTGGACGTTTTCAACGCCAAGGTTTCAGCCATGCACCGAACCATTTTCTCGACGCCCGTCGTCAACACCCTGCTGCGCGCTTTTTCACGGGTCTTTCTCAAGCTGGCCGGCTGGCAAGTGCAGGGCGCGTTACCCGCGCAGGCGCAAAAAAGCGTGCTGATTGCCGCCCCCCACACCAGCAACTGGGACCTGCCCTACACCCTGATGGTGGCTTTTGTGCTGCGCCTGAACATTTACTGGATGGGCAAGGCCAGCATCTTTCAATTCCCGTTTGGGCCGGTGATGCGCTGGCTCGGCGGCATTGCGGTGGACCGCTCCAAAACCAACAACCTGGTGCTGGCCTCGGCCCAAGCCATTCAGGCCGCCGACGGCGCCCTGCAACTGATCGTGCCGCCCGAGGGCACGCGCAGCAAAACGCGCTACTGGAAAACCGGCTTCTACCACATTGCAGCTGCGGCACAGGTGCCGATCGTGCTGGCCTACATGGACTACCAGCGCAAGATCAGCGGCCTCGGACCGCTGTTTGTGCCCAGCGGCGATATCGAGGCCGACATGACGGCGATCAAGGCTTTTTACGCCCCCTTCAAAGGCAAGAATGCGGGGCAGTTCGAGAGCGAATAAGGCTCAGCGCCTGGCTGCCGCCCGGTCGATCTCGGCGCGCAGCTCGGCGTAGTTCATGGTCACCGGAAACTGCGGAAACTCGTCGATCACATTTTGTGGCGGGTGGAACAGAATGCCGGCATGGGCCTCCGCCAGCATGGCGGTGTCGTTGTAGGAATCGCCAGCGGCAATCACATGGAACTGCAGNNCCATCGGCATCGGCTTCGAGCTTGTGGCAAAAGAGCACCGGCATGTTGAGTTGGGCCATCAGCGGCATGGCAAATTCATAAAAAGTATCCGACAGGATGATGACCTGGTAGTCGCGCCGCAGCGCATCCAGAAAGTCGCGGGCACCGGCCATGGGGCCCATCTCGGAAATCACTTTCTGAATGTCGGGCAAACCCAATTTGTGGGTCTTGAGCAGGGCCAGCCGATAGGCCATCAGCTTGTCGTAATCAGGCTCATCGCGCGTGGTGCGTGAGAGTTCCGGGATGCCGGTGCGCTTGGCAAATTCGATCCAGATTTCGGGGACCAGGACACCTTCGAGGTCAAGACAAACAAGCTGCACGAACATTCTCCATTAAGGGCTACATCAAGGCGGGCATGTTAACGTGAAAGAGCTTCGTATCAGGCACTGCCCTCGTCGAGCGTCGCTTCTTCCAGGTGACGGGTATCGCCCCAGCCCACCAGCGTCAGGCCCTCAGGGGTCCACAGCAAGCGGTTGATGGCGGCGTTGCCCAGCTGCCAGGTGCGCGGGGCCTGTAATTCCTGGCCGGTGGCCAGACGGTAGAGCACGTCCATCACACCGCCGTGGGCGACCAGCACAATTTGCCCGCCCACATGTTGCGCAGCAAAAGCAGCCACGGTGGCGGCAATGCGCGCGCGCAGGGCCAGCAAGGATTCACCGCCCAGCGGTGCCCAGTCAGGCTCACGTTTGCGCCAGCGCAACGCATCCTCGGGCCACTGGGCCTCAATTTCAGCGTAGGTCTTGCCTTCAAAACTGCCAAAACAGCGTTCGCGCAAATCCCTACTGGCAAACTGGGGGGCGCCGGTGCATTGCGCAATGGCTTGGGCGGTGTGCCAGGCGCGCAACAGGTCGCTGGTATAAATGGCCGCAATCGGCTCGTCCGCCAGTGCGCGTGCCGCCTGCTCGGCCTGCCAGAGACCTTTGGCGTTGAGCGCTATGTCGAGGTGGCCTTGCAACCGGGTGTCCACGTTCCAGGCGGTCTCTCCATGGCGGATGGCGATGATGCGTGTCGCATGCATAGGCAGCTCTGTTTTCAACTGATTAACGAGGAATTTCGATATTGACGCGGCGCACCCCGGCCGGGGGAGTCGGAAAACCTTGCAAGGCCGCATCCAGCATGGCGGCCAACACCACTTCACCGTCCGACCAGATGCCCTCGTGGCTGGCGTGGCTCTCGAACACCACCGCGCTCGAGGCGTTGCGCATGATCAGACTGACCTGGCGCCAGTAGGTGGTGCGCGATTCCAGGCTGGGAAACAGCGTGCCCCGGTTGCCAATGCTGATGGC
>DIVK01000030.1:0-490 GCA_002422455.1 Rhodoferax sp. UBA6134 | reverse complement strand
GCCACCCGTTGCGGCGCAAAGCTGTTGACCTGGGTGTCCACCAGACGCACGCCGGCGCAGCCCGAGAGCAGAATGGCCCCGATCAACAGGGCGGCGCGCGCCACTTTGTTCACGATTGGTAGCATATTTTTCCCCTCAATCACAAGCCGAAGGAGCATGTCACTGCGAGCGAAGCGCGGCAGTCCATGCGTGCGTTAAAGCTGCACCACCTGCAAACCGGCCACCCTGGGCAGCGGAAACTCCTCCTCGTCAAAGACCTTGTCGCCATCCGCATCGGCCTGTCCGGTGATTTTGATGTTTTTGAAATCGTAACGATTGACATCCATCAAATGCGAGGGCACCACGTTTTGCAATGACGTGAACATGGTCTCGGTGCGGCCCGGATACTGCTTTTCCCAGTCGCGCAGCATCTGGCCAATGAGCTGGCGCTGCAAGTTTTCCTGGCTGCCGCACAGGCTGCAGGGAATGATCGGAAACTCACGGTGCGCGG
>DIVK01000054.1 GCA_002422455.1 Rhodoferax sp. UBA6134 | reverse complement strand
CAAACCGCCTTGCGCCAGTTGCCCATGACACTGCAATTTCCGGACGGCCGGGGCCTGCGTTTTCCGGCCTGGCCCACGCCGCTGGATGCACTGGCCGGCATCGTGACGGCGCGCGGCTGGCGCGTGGCGGACAAATGGTCGCTGCTGCGCGCGGCCAGCGGCTGGCAGCGACGGGGCTTTCAGTGCGACGCGGCCACCTCGGTGGCGCAACTGTGCCAGCCGGTCAGCCCCCGCGTGATGGCCGAGCTGATCGAGCCCCTGTGCGTGTCGGCCCTCAACACACCGGCCGAACGGGCCAGCGCGCAAGTTTTTTTGCGCGTCATGCAGGACGCGCTGTTCGGCGTGCAGGGCGGCTCGCGGCTGCTGCTGCCCCGTGTCGATCTCGGCAAACTCTTTCCCCTGGCTGCCGCGCGCTGGTTCGCCCGGCGCGACGGCCAGCTGCGCCTGGGCGCGCGGGTGGACACGGTCTTGCCGCAGGGCTCGCAGTGGGAGGTGCGAGGGGAAGTCTTTGACGCCGTGCTGTTCGCCGCCCCGGCATCGGAAGCGGCCCGCATCCTCGAACACAGTGCGCAAACCGCCCCCGATGCCAGCGCGACCGCCATGCGCCAGTGGACCCGGCTCACGCGCACCTTGCAGTTTGAGGCCATCACCACCGTCTATGCCTGGGGTGCCGATGCCAGCCTGCCCCGGCCCATGCTGGCCCTGCGTGGCAGCACCGACCCGGCCACCCCCGCCCCGGCGCAATTCGTGTTCGACCGCGGTCAGCTCGGCGGACCCCGGGGCCTGCTTGCCTTTGTGGCCAGCGCCAGCAGCGAGGAGCGTGCGGCGCTGCAGGCGCAAGTACTCCGGCAAGCCCGAACGCAGCTGGGCCTGGAACTGCAAGCCGTTCAAACCATTGTGGAAAAGCGGGCCACTTTTGCCTGCACGCCGGGTCTGCAGCGTCCGGCCCTGCAGATTGCGCCCGGGCTGCTGGCCTGCGGCGACTATGTGACAGGCCCCTACCCGGCCACGCTGGAAGGCGCGGTGCGCAGTGCCGTGGCGGCCATCAAACTGGCCGGAACGGCTCAATAAGGCCGCGGCGGGACCACCTGCAGCAGCTCACACAACTCGTGCAGGCTGGCGATCGTTCCGTGCGGCGCAACGTCGTGTGCCCACGGATGTCCGCTGCGATTGACCCACACGGCCTGCATGCCGGCACGGCGCGCACCCAGCACGTCCAGCGCGGCGTCATCCCCCACGTGCAGCACCGCGTCGGCCACCACGCCGGCACTGCCGGCGGCCGCGTGAAAAATACGCGGATCGGGTTTGCCCACACCAAATTCACAGGCACTCAGGCCCGCCACAAAAAACTCACCCAGACCGACGCGACCGACATCGGCATTGCCGTTGGACAAGGCCACCAGCGGGAAACGCGCCGCCAGAAAAGCCAGTGCCGGACGAACATCGTCAAACAGGTCCACCCGCATGCGCTCGCCGAAAAACACCTCGAATGCCGGCTCCGCCAGGCGCGTGTCCTCATGGGCGTGCTGCAGGGCCAGCCGAATGGACTCGCGCCGCAGCGCGCTCAAGTCATGACCCATTTCGGGGTGGGTGCGCACCACGTGTTCGCGCAGCGCTTGCCGCGCCAGGGGGTCGGCAAACACCGCCGCGGCACCGGGCGCCTGCTGGCCCAGCCAGCGCGCCAGGGCCTGCTCGGCGCGCTCGATCACGGGCCACACCGGCCACAAGGTATCGTCCAGATCCAGGCTTATTGCCCTGATTTTTGAAATATCGAGCATAGGTGCGAGAGAATACCGCATGGCCCTCTTTTCACTTGGCAAATTTGCCAAAGAACCCCCCTTCACCCACGGTCAGGCGCCGCGCACCGCTGTGCTGTTTTGCAACCTGGGCACACCCGACACGCCCACCCCGGCCGGCGTGCGGCGCTTTCTGTCCGAGTTTTTAAGCGACCCGCGCGTGGTCGAAATCCCCCGCCTGGTCTGGCTGCTGATCCTGCACGGCATCGTCCTGCGCGTGCGGCCCGCCAGATCGGCCGCCAAGTACGCCAGCATCTGGCTGCCAGAGGGTTCGCCACTCAAGGTGTGGACCGAAAAACAGGCCAGACTGCTGCAAGGCTGGCTGGCCCAGCGCGGCCACGACGTGCAGGTGCGCTGGGCCATGCGCTACGGCAGCACGTCGATCGCGTCGCAACTGGATGCGCTCAAGGCCGGAGGGGCAACCCGCGTGCTGATCCTGCCCGCCTACCCGCAATACTCGGCCAGCACCACGGCCAGCCTGTTCGATGCGGTTTACGCCTGGGCCGGCACGGTGCGCAGCATCCCGGAACTGCGCTTTGTCAACCACTATCACGACGCCCCCCACTACATCGCGGCGCTGGGGATGAGCGTCCAGCGCCACTGGAAAACCCATGGCCGCCCCGACCATCTGGTCATGAGCTTTCACGGCGTACCCGCGCGCACGCTGCGGCTGGGCGACCCCTACCACTGCGAATGCCTCAAAACCGCGCGCCTGCTGGCCGAGCACCTGGGCCTGGGCAAAGAGCAGTTCAAGGTGACCTTCCAGTCGCGCCTGGGCCGCGCCCGGTGGCTGCAGCCCTACACCGAACCGGCCCTGATCGCCATGGGCAAGTCCGGTGTGAAACGGGTGGACGTGATATGCCCCGGCTTCACCAGCGACTGTCTGGAAACGCTGGAGGAAATCGCCCTCGAAGGCAAGGCCGCGTTCCTGAAAGCCGGCGGCCGGGAATTTCACTACATCCCCTGCCTGAACGACGACCCCGCCTGGATCACCGCCCTGTGTGAACTGGCACAGCAGCACCTGGCCGGCTGGCCCACGCAGGCCGGCACCGCCACGCAGGCGCTGGCGGCATCGCGGGCCGCCGCCCTGGCGCTGGGGGCAACACGGTAGCGCAACACGCCAAGCACGGCCACACACACATGAAAGACCACTACGCAACCCTGGGACTCGGCAGCGACGCGACGCTGGCCGACGTCAAAAAAGCGTTTCGTCAAAAAGCAGCTTTCTTTCATCCCGACCGAAACGCGGCCACCGACGCGCCGGCGCGCTTTCGCGCAGCGCAGGAAGCCTACGAAGTGCTCTCCGATGCGGCCCGGCGCCAGGCTTACGACGACAACCGTCGCCGCAACCTGCTCGATGACCCGCTTGAGACAGCGCGCGAGATTTGGCAAAACTACTTCAACCGTCTGCTTTGATGCCCCGTAATATGAGAATTTCCCCCTTTTTCCTCGCACTGCGCTCGGCCTACCAATCCGAACTGGACGACTTGACGTTTGACTCCGAAGGCCGCAACGTGCTGCGCCAGCGCCTGGCGCAACGACGCAAGGAGATCGGCTTTTTGCGCCAGATGATCGAACTCAGCCCTGAAATGGTGGCCGTGATCTTCCACCAGGGCTTTCATTTCAAACTGCCGGCGGTGCTGGATCAGCTGCTCACGCATGAACCGGATGAATTCCCGGACTGGGACAGCCTGGCTGAGGCGGCTCAGCTGGCGCCTTGGGCGCATGAACTGACCCGGGAGATTCTGCAAGAGCCCATGGGTGAATGGTTTTTGACGGTGGCGGCGGGCCTGGAATACATGCACAGCAAGCCGGCGGCCAGACCCGCGAGCCAAAGCGACCAGGACACTGACGACGCCAGCGCCGATGTGGAAAACGATGGCGATGACGATGGCGACCACGTGAACGAGTTTGATGCGGATGACGAAAACGACGCCCGCAGCAGCGAGGAAGCGGGCGCCGACTGGCTGGCCGAACAGGGTTTTGACCGCAAGGATTGACAGGCATGAAATTTTGCGGGACAAACCGCCGCCCCACGCTGCGTGGCCCGCACCGTCCCCGACCATTCAGGAAACCACAATGAACCAACTTTCCCTCATCAAGAAAACCCAAAGCCTGATTGCGGCGGGCGACATCGGCGGCGCCGAGTCAGCCCTGGTTGAACTGGCCGACACCGAGGGCGACGCCGCGCTGATGGTGGTGCTGGCACAGCTGCCACCCAAGGACATCCTGGCGGTGATCCGCGAATACGACAATTCCAGGGCGTCGATCATCAACCTGCTGGTCACGCCCGCACAGTTCGCACGCGCCGTGGTGATTGAAAAAAAATACAGGGACTTGACCCGAACCCACCTGCGCGGCATGGTCAATTCGGTCATTTTCAGAGAGGATGCGGATCCGGTGGAGTTCCTGAGCGCGATCGGCGACCTGGAAGGCGGCGCGGAAGCCCTGGCCGACTACTTTGAAGAAAAGTGGAGCCGCGTTGAAGCCTTCGCCCGCAGCGGCACCTTTGACACGGTCGAGGACGACGGCGAGATGCTGTCCGAGGCCGCGCTGTACGGGTCTGCCTATGCCAAACCGCGCATCGAACAGGACGAAGTAGCCGACCAGGACTGGATGGAACTCGCCTGGATCCTGCGCTACCAATGCCCGGACCTCTTTATTGAAATGCTGCTCGTGCTGCGGGCCAAGGCCCGTGCCTTTGAAGCCGGCCTGAGTGAGGAAGACGGCATCGAAGAGGATGACGACCGGGTTGAAACCGGCAACACCGACCGCGGAAAAGCCACGCCGGCGGCGCGCGAGTCGGACGAGGAATCGGCGATCTAGGCCCTCGATCCAAGCAGCACCGCTTCATTCCGATGACCACGCCTTCTCTCCCCTCGCCAAGCTCGCTCTCGCATTACGATGCACGCCCCTTCTTTGAAAAAACGCTGCAGTTTGGCGTGCAGCACGGCATCATCGATCAGCAAAAGCTCGACGCCATTTGCACCGACGCGCCCAAGGGCATGGTGCAAATTGCGCGTTACTTCGGCAGCGAATTTTTGCGCCCCGAACTTGAAAAAGCCAGGGAGCGCATCGTCAACCTGGTCAGCCTCTACCTGGAGCACACCAGTGGCGGCGACCTGCGGCAGGCGGCCGAATCGCTGCGCGACCATTCGTTTCTGTCCCGCTCCAAAGGGGGCTCGGACATGCTGAAAAGCCTGATCGCCATGCCGCAAAACAGTCACTTCGGCATGAATGAACGCGGCGGCTTCAAGGACGAGCACATTCCGTTGCTGGCCAGATGGTCGCTGAGAAGCCTGCCTGACTATCAGGCTGAATTCGCCAAACGCAACCAAGTGGCGCAGGTGATCGACGCCGCCCTCTGGCTGGCCGACAGCCTGGGCATGGACGCCACCGGTCTGGAAGAAGCCGACGCAGACGCCGAGGCAGTCATCCGTACCGCACTGCTGACCCTGGCGACCCGGCGCTGCGAGATGCCCGATTGGGTCGCGTTTGAGAAAATGATCACGGCATTGCGCAAAAAACACGGCGCAGCCCGGACACCGGTCAAAGCCAAACACAGCGGCCAACCGGGCAATCGTCAGCCAGCCCTGGCCATCGTCCTGCCGAAAAACCTGCCCGATCAGTTCAAGCCGTTGGTGCAAACCATGCACCAGTCCATCCTGTCCGACTTGCCAAAAATTCTTGATGCCAGCCTGCCCGTCAAAAAACTGTTTGACCAGACACCGGCATTCATGGGCCGCTACTTCTGGGTGGAAGACAGCCTGAGCGAAGTGGATCACCATGACCGGTCAGCCTCCGAAACCTGGCGCAAGGCCACCAAGGGCCATGACGACGAAGGCTCTTTGCTCACCCTGTTCCTGTGTGTGGCTACCAGGACCGCTCCCAAAACGCTGCTGACCGAAAAAACGGCAGCCACCCTGATTCGGAAAATCCGCAAAACAGGCCTCGACCCGGGCCTGGCCCGCGACTACATCCGGCACCATGCTCCCGCGCCGCACCAGAACGACTATGTCCGCATGTGGATGGACTTCTGCGACGAAGCGCAGCCCACGCTAAGAAGTGGCTCTGACCACGAGCTGAAAGACGCTTTGGCCCTGCTGCGGCGCGAGTGCAATGTGACAATGTGAAACAGATTTCGCGTGACGTCCATTGTTCCAAACCGAAGCATCAACGTCCTAGGGAAAGTACCAATTTGGCAACTCCACCCTGAGCGACTAGTCTCTCAGGCTGTGAAAAAATGAATCCAGTTATGGCCGGGTTCGGTCGACTGCGGGCTCAACGGTGCTATAAAAGAAGGCTCGCACTTTTTTAATTCAACAAGGAACAATGATGATCCATCTCCCTCGGACGGCCCTCATGCGGTCGATGGCACTTTGCCTGACGCTGGCGGCGGCAGCAGCCGGCGCGCAATCGCTGGACAGTCTCAAGAACGATGCCAGCACCCCCGGCGATGTCACCACCTACGGCATGGGCTGGAGCCAGCAGCGCTACTCGGCACTCAAGCAGATCAGCACCAGCACGGTCAGTCGCCTGACGCCCGTGTGGAACCTGAGCCTGGACAACTCGGCCAATGCTTCCAGCCAGCCGCTGATCATTGACGGCACCATGTACGTAGCCTCCCACACCCACACCATTGCGATCGATGCCGTCAGCGGCAAGCAAAAATGGAAAATTCCGGTTGAGCTGCCAGCCGACATCAGTGCCTTCCTGTGCTGCGGCACCCAGACTCGTGGCATGGCCGCGCTGGACGGTGTGCTGTACCGCACCACCCTCGACGCCCACGTGGTCGCCATCAGCATGAAAGACGGCAAGCAAGTCTGGAAAGTCAAGGCCGCCGACTACAAGCAGGGCTACAGCATGACGCATGCACCGCTGATCGCTGGCGGCGTGTTGATCACCGGCATCTCTGGCGGCGAGTACGGTGCGCGTGGCTTCCTGGATGGTTGGGACCTGAAAACCGGCGAGAAGAAATGGCACCGCTGGACCACCGCCGCACCCGGCGAAAAGGGCGGCGACACCTGGAATCCCGAGATGTACAAGACCGGTGGCGCCCCGACCTGGCTGACCGGCACCTATGACCCCGAACTGGACCTGGTCTACTGGGGCATTGGCAACGGTTCGCCATGGAACGCGGCCCAGCGCGGTGGTGACTCGCTCTACATCGGTTCGGTACTGGCCATCCGCCCCTCCAGCGGCGAAATTGTCTGGCATTACCAGTTCTCGCCCGGCGATCCCTATGACTACGACGGCACGAACGAGCTGGTACTGGCCGATCTGCCGGTCAATGGCAAGTCGACCAAAGTGCTGATGCAGGCCAACCGCAACGGTTTCTTCTACGTGCTGGACCGCACCAGCGGCAAACTGCTCAAAGCCGACCAGTTCGCACGCAAGGTCAACTGGGCCACGGGCGTCGACATGAAAACCGGCCGCCCGGTCGACACCCCGATGACAACAGCCGTGAAAAAAACCGAAACGCAAGCCGACTTCATCGAAGTCTGGCCCAGCGCTTTGGGCGGCAAGAACTGGATGCCGATGAGCTACGACCCGGCCCACAAACTGGCTTTCTTCAATACCGTCAACATGGGCATGAAGGTGAAGTACGTCAGGCAGGAAAAAGCCCCCGCCCCGAACTGGTGGCTGGGTCTTGAGCTGGGCGGTTTCGTAGCGCCGGAAGACGGCATGCGCGGCGCGCTCGTCGCCTGGAATCCGGCCACCGGCAAGAAGGTGTGGGAAGTTCCGACCAAGACGCCTTACTGGTCCGGCGTACTGTCCACGGCTGGCGGTCTGGTGTTCACTGGCGCGCAAACGGGGGAATTCATGGCCTTCGATGCAGCCAAGGGTAAAAAACTGTGGCAATTCCAGACCGGCTCCGGCATCACCGGCATGCCGATCACCTGGGAAAAAGATGGCAAGCAATACATCACCATCCTGAGCGGTGCCGCCACCGTCTACGCCGCACTGGCGGGCGACCCTGAGCTGGCCAACATGCCGGCCGGTGGCTCGGTGTGGACTTTTGCGTTGCAAAAGCCGTGATCGGGCGCGCGCTTTGCAGTGCCCTGCTTGCCGCAGTTGCGGCAAGCGCCTGCGCACTTCCATCCGAACCGGCCACCACCCCCGTGAACGCATCGGCAGCCAAGGTTGAGCCAACGCCCAAGGTTGAAGCTGGGCCGGTGGCACAGACCGTCCCGGTGGCCGAGGCCGGACCAGGCGCCGAGGCCGGACGCAAAATCTACATGAGTTTTTGCGTTCGCTGCCACGGCGTGAACCTGGCTGTCTCAAGCCCCGCCTTCTTCGACCTGCGTACCTTCCCGAGGGATGACAAGGAGCGGTTCGTGCGCTCGGTCAGCAAGGGCGTGCGTGCGATGCCGGCCTGGGGCGGCATCGTGCAACCCACGGATATCGACGCTCTCTGGAGTTATGTCGGATCAGTCAACGGCTGGAAAGCCGATGCTGCCAATTCCGGCAATTCAGACGTGAAGGCGAAGTAGGCGTCAATCGCTGCAGGCAGGTTGTTGTGTTGCCCAAACGACCTGTCTGCAGTTCACCTCCCGATAACAACTTGCCCAGTAAAGCCCGGGCTCGTTTCGGCTGACTTTTCCCCATTGTCAGCGCGATGCTTCAGTGATACCCGCCGCTGGTTTGCGCGCAGGCAGTGCAAACCAGCGGCCCCGACATCCAATAAAAAAGAGGAGCTGACCATGAAACCACGAAGCGTGAAATTCGGCCTGATATTGCTGGGAGCCTTGCTGGCAAGCAGCAATATCCTGGCCTACGAATCACAAACCCCCCCTGTACAGCAAAAGTTTGAACAGGTCAAACGGATCCAGGCGGGCCATATCGACCAGAGCACCTACGGGAACTACAAAAGTCCCGCAGTGCGCCCGGCCAACCTGCGCGATTCCGGACACACGGAGTCGTTGATGTTCGTCACCAACACCAATTTCCGCTTTGTCGGTGACATTGGTTTTTACGTGACCCGTCTGACATTGAGCCTGCATGCCAATGACCCGGCCTCACCGGTCATATTTGATGACCCAAGCTCCTTCTATCTAAAACCGCACGTCGGCGAGGTGGTGCTGACGAATCGCTCGCTGGGCGCCCTGTTCAATGAACATGTCTTCAAGTTCCAGGGGGCGCCCTTAAAAGATATGAAGCTGGTCACCTCACCGGGCCAGCTTGCGTTTGCGGGTCAGATGTACCGAGGCAAATGGATTCCCTTCGTCATGAAGGGGCCGCTCAAGCTTGAGCAGGGGCACCTGCTGCAATTCACCCCGAGCTACGTGGAAGTCGACGGCATCGATGCCACCAAGCTCCTGCCTTCGGCCAACGTGAAACTCGACGAGTTGCTCAAAGTGGAGGCCGTTGGCACCAAACTCATTGGCAACACCATTCACCTGGATGCCCGGCAATTGTTTCCGCCGCCGAAGCTGGACTTGACGATCAAGGAAGCACGCCTGGAGACGCGTGGCCTGGTGCTGACTTTTGACGACGGGATGAAACTGGACGTTCCCCAGTCACGCCAAAACGCTGCCAGCTACATGATTGTCAAGGGCGGCGATGTCAAGTTCATGCGCACCATGCCCGTGAACGTGCTGCTGGAGCTGACCAGCAAGACGGCGGGCGAGGAGCTTGACTTCTGCCTCTACCAATACCGTGACCAAATCGCTGGCGGCTGGCTCAAGTTTGCCACTGACGGTGGCATTTTTGCCTACGTACAAAACTACGGCACGCTTGCAAAGAAGGGAACCCAGCCATGAACACCACCAGTTTTTTCCTGCGCGGCTTTGTCCGCCACGCCATGCTGATGACCGCCTGCCTGGCTCTGCCTGCCGTCGCGCAATCATTGATAGAGCGGCAGCAGACCGAGTTGCACCAGCAACAATTACAGTGGGACAAGCGGCGCATTCCCGAGGGCATGCAGACCGATGCCCTGCGCCAGGCGACAACGCGCGATTCCGGGGCTCAGGCCCTTGCCCTGAACGCGCGCAATGTCGATTTTTACCTGACGGGCGACATTGGTTTTCACGTGGACCAGTTGGCCGCCACGCTGGAGCCCGTCACGGCAGGGGAGCCCGTGCAGTTCGACGATCCGCGCACCTTCTCCATTCGCGTCCACCATGGCGAGGTACTGGTGCCACCCAAGGCACTCGCAGCCTTGTTCAATGAACACATCATGGCCTACTCGCCACGACCCTTGAACGACATGCGCATCACGACCCAGGACGATACCCTGAGCGCGCAGGCCGGACTCAAATTGTGGAGCTGGTTCCCCGGCATATGGCTCAATGCTTCGCTGGCCGGCCCTATTGCACTGAACGACAAGAATGAGCTGGTCTTCACGCCGCAGGACATCCACCTGCTGGGCATTCCCCTGGGTGGCCTGCTGCGGGGGCTGGGCATCAAGCTGACCTGGCTGCTCAACGTCGAGCGCGAAGGTGCCAACCTGGTCGACAGTCAACTGGTGCTGGACCACCGCAAGGTGTTTCCGCCCCCGGCGCTGGCCGGTAATATCGCGGCCGTACGCCTGTCGGCGGCGGGCCTGCATTTGCGCTTTGCGGACAATCCGGCGGCAAAATTTGTCGAACCACCAGAGCCATCCAAGAGTTACCTCTGGATCCAGTCCGGGGACGCCAAATTGTTCGACGTGGTCGCCGCCAACGCCAACATCATGATCGTGGATGAGAAAAAGGACGAAGTGCTGCACTTCAACCTCTACGATTACCGCCAGCAGGTAATCGGCGGCACGCTCTTCATGGACGGAAGCGGCACCATCATTGCCCGCCTGCCCTCCTACCATCGCCTGGCCCAGCAAGTCGCGGAAAAATCCAGGTAGTGGTTCGGAACACCATGTCCAACTGCCAAGGTGGACCGTGAATGAGTAGCGACGGCATGCCCGGCGACCCCGCAGCCGAGACCCGGGAGGACCACGTCTACGCCTCGGTAGCCTCGCCGCGGGCACAGGAGATGCTCGACCTTCACTACGATACCGGTGGCGACCTCTACAAGATGTGGGCCAGTCCGGTATCGGTCTGCCGGGCCATCCTTTTGGGGTGGGCGCGCTCGGGACACCCAGCCCAGCTGCATTACGGCTGGGACCTCGAACACGCGGCCTCGCTGGACGAGGCGATCCACGAGACCACGCGCCAGGCCGTCGACCTGCTGCAGTTGGCGCACGTGGCGACGCCCCGCATCTTCGAGCCCGGCTGCGGCATTGGCGGCGCGGTGACCGCCGTGGCGCAACGCTTTCCCAACGCCACGGTCGTCGGCACGTCACTGGTGGCCAGCCAGATTGACACGGCCCGTTCCCGCGCCAGCGCGATCGGCCTGGGCAATACCGAATTTCACGTCGGCAACTACCTCAGCACCGGCTTCGAGGCCGACAGCGTGGATGGCATTTATGCCATCGAAGCCTTGTGCTACACACCGCAGGCCGAACGGCAGGCCTTGTTTTCAGAGATGTTCCGCATTCTCAAACCCGGTGCGCACATGCTTGTTTTCGATGGTGTGTCCCTGCGGGACGCCCGTAATGAGGAGGAAAGGGGCTACATCGCCGACGTGATGGCGGGCTGGACAATACCCATGCCCTGCGGCGTCAGCGAATTTGCCGGGTACGCGCAAACCGCCGGTTTTTCAGTGCTCCGCCAGGACGACATCACGACGCACGTGGCCGGCTCGGCGCAACGCATCAAGACCATCGCGCGCTACCTGCTGCAACCGCTTTCCTGCCTGGCCCGCCTGCCGGGCCTGTCGACCCTGCTGCGGCCCCTGGGTTTCGGCTCCGCGCTGCACGCCCGGCGCTTCGTCAGCGCCTGCCTGTCACAACAAAAGGTGTTCGATCACGGGCTGGGCGCCTACTACCTTCACCTGCTGCGCAAACCGCTGCGGCATTGACCCCTGGAAACGGTGTCCGGCGGCGCTCATGCCCCACCGCCCCGTTTGCTCAGACCGCCAAAGCCGCGCTGCGGGTCATAGCCCCAGCAGGCGAGCGTGAAGCACAACAGCAGCGTACCCAGCACCACCCAGGGCGCCAGGGCCGGGTCTTTGCCATACAGCGCGAAACGGATCCATTCCACCGCATGCGTGAACGGGTTGAACTGCGCCAGGCGATAGACCCAGGTGGCGCCCGACTCCTCCAGCTTCCACAGGGGATACAGCGCGGTGGACAAAAAATACATCGGGAAAATCACAAAATTCATGGTGCCGGCAAAATTCTCCAGTTGCCTGACATACACCGACAGCAGCAACCCCAGCGCGGCCAGCATCAACGCCGCAGCGCTAGTCGCCAGCAGCGCATGCACCAGCGCCCAGCCCGACAGCGGCAGCCCGGTTCCCAGCAGCGCAGCCACCGCCACAAAGGCCGCCACCTGCACCAGGCTCAGCAGCGCGGTGGCCAGCAGCTTGGACAACAGCAGCCACCAGCGCGGCAGGGGCGCGGTAAGCAGCAGGCGCATCAGGCCCATCTCGCGATCGTAAACCATGGCCAACGAAGATTGCATGCCGTTGAACAGAAGCACCATGCCGATCAGACCGGGCGTGATGTAAACGTCATAAGGAATGTAAGTGTCGTAGGGCTCGACGATAGCGACGCCAAACACGTTGCGAAACCCGGCGGCGAACACCGCCAGCCACAGCACCGGCCGCACCAGTGCCGAAACCAGCCGCCCTTTTTGTAGCCAGAACTTCAGCAGTTCACGCAGCACGATGGCGCGCAAGGCTTGCAAGGCATGAGCAATGCCGCCGACTTGGCGCGTCATGGCCTGACCCTGCAGAGTGAGTCCGCCGCGTCGGCACCCAGGGTGTCGAGCACATTGCGGGGGTGCAACACGCCCTCCACCGGCGCGCTGCCGATGACGCCAACCCCGTCGGTCAGCAGCAGCGGCTGGCGCAGTTGCCGGTCCCACGGGCGAAAGCCCAGGCGCACGCCCTTGAAGCCGTCAAGGGCGAAGTCGGGTCGACTCAGGGCCTTCAACACCTGCGTCGCGCCCGTCTGGCCCGGCCGTTCGAGGGCCGCCCGCAACACAGCCTTGGCTGCCATGTAGGCCGCCCAGTCGGCGCTGGTCATCGGCCGCTGGGCGGCGCGCGCAAAACGGCGTGCCAGTTGTGGCGCGCCAAAGCGCTCGAAATGCGGCGCCCAGGCCTCGGCCACCAGACCGGCATCGCCCACCACCGGACGCGCCAGCGCGGTGCGGTACGGCAGACTGCGGGCAAATTCGCCATCGCTGTCCACCACCCAGACCACGTCATGGTCGACGCCACCGGTAAGCAGCAAAGGGTTGGCCAGATCGCGCTCACGCGGGTCGGCCGACAGCTTGAAAGGCTTGAGGGCCACCGTCTTCAGGCCGTAGCGCTTGATCGCGGCCTGCACCTGCACCAACCGGCTGGCGTCAGCAGAACGCGGCCCGTGCAGCAGCAGGATGCGTGACCATTTGCGCGCCAGCAGCGTCTGCGCCAGCGCGTCGGCCCGCATCCGCTCGCCCGGCAGCGTGTGAAACAGGTGCGCCAGGCAGCCCTGCTGGCGCAGCGCCTCATCGGGCTCGCCGGCATTGAGCAGCGGCACAGTGAGCGCCGGTGCGGCCACCGCGATCCAGGCCGCCGGCAGGTCCAGCACCACGGCTGCGGCGCCCTGCTTCGCCAGTTGCTGCAGCAAGTTTTTGGCCTCAGCCGCCGAGCGCGCCGAGCGCACCACGACCTTCACCTGGAGCCGGGCAGCATCCAGCTCAAACTGACTTTCCTTCACCGCCAGCTCGACCGCCTGCGCCAGCGGCCCACCGGGCTGCCCCGGATACGCCAGCTCGACACGCCGGGGCTCAAGGCGCTCATCGTCTTCGCGCTGCAAAACCCCCAGCGTCAAACTGGCGGCGGTGGCCTGCAAAGCCAGCAGCAGCATCGCCAGGCCCAGCAATGTCTTCACGTCAGTCATCGACCACCACCGTGTGCGGCACGCGGCCCACGGGCACCGTCTTCAGCGCCTTGGCCGCCGCGGTGTCGATCACCGTCAGGTCATCCGACAGGCCATTGGTGACAAACAGGCGGGAGCCGTCCCGGTTCAGCCCCAGGCCCCAGGCCCGCTTGCCGACCAGCACCAGCGCGCGCGTCCTGCGCGCGGCCACGTCCACAAAAGCCACGTGGTTGGCACGTCCCAGGCCGACATACATGGTCTTGCCATCGCGCGCGAGCACCAGGCCCACCGGCGTGATGTCATCCGGGCGCATGCCTTTGATTTCAAACCGCAGCGTGGCCGCCACCGCAAGCTCCTTGACCGAGATGATGCTCACACTGCTGCCGAGCTCATTCGTGACCCACAATTCGCTGCCGTCGGCGTTGAAGGCCAGGCGCCGCGGCCGCTGGCCCACGGTAATGTTCTTGATGACCTGCAGGCTGCCGGTGTCGATCACATGCACCATGTTCGCGACCTCGGAGCTCACGTACACGCGCTTGCCGTCGGGCGACAGCCTGACCCCTTCGGGTTCCTTGCCGAGCGGCACGCTCCTGACCTTCTTTTTGGCCTGGATGTCGAAGATGTTCAATGCGCCCTCCTCCTCGGCCGACACGTAGGCCAACCGGCCATCGGGCGACAGGTCGAAGATTTCCGGGTCATCGCCCAACGGGACGCTGCCCACCGGCTTGCGGCTGGCCAGGTCGATCAGGTCGGCCCGGCCCGAATCGCTGCACGCCACCATCAACTGCAGCCCGCCGGGCAGCAACTGCATGTGGCGCGGGCGCTTGCAGGTGGAAATGGTGCCAACGACCTTGAGCGTCTTCACGTCAACCAGGGTGATCGCGTGATCCTTCTCGCTTGAAATGTAGGCCAGACCCGTGTCCCCGGCCCGCGCGGTGGCAAGCAGCGCGGTCAGGACGAGCCCGGGCAGCAAGAGGCTTTTCAGCATGAGCAGGTTTCCTTCTTCAAGATTGTGATGGTGCCCGGCCTGGCGCATCCGGGGTGGCGGCAATGAACGCTGCTTCGAGCGTCGCCCCGCCCAGCGCCTGGGTGACCTCGGCGGGCGGGCCATCGGCCAGCAACCGGCCGCGGTGCAGCACCAGCACGCGGTCGGCGCCTTCAGCCTCGGCCACCAGGTGAGTGGCCCACAGCACCGTCACGCCGCGCTGGCGCACCTCATCGTGCAAATTGTCCAGCAGATCACGGCGCGATTTCGGGTCCAGCCCGACGGTGGCCTCGTCCATCAGCAGCAACTCGGGCCGGTGCAGCAGGGCGCGCACCAGCTCGACCTTGCGCCGGTTGCCGCCCGAGAGTTCGCGCACCGGGCGCGCCATATCGGTACCCAGGCCAAACCGCGCTGCGTCCTGTGCGATACGCTCGGCTGCCAGCGCGCGCGGCAAGCCCTGCAAGTCGGCCTGGAACCGCAGATTGCGCGCAACGCTCAGGTCCAGGTCCAGCGACTGCTGCTGAAACACCACCCCGATGTGCGCCAGCGCCCGGCGCGGCTCGCGCCGCAGCGACAGGCCGGCCACTTCGACATCGCCCTCATCGGCCGCGAAAAGCCCGGTCAAAACCTGGAACAAGGTGGACTTTCCCGCCCCGTTGGGGCCGAGCAGTGCGACAAAACTGCCACGCGCCAATCCAAACGTCAAGGACTGCAACGCCGCTTGCTCGCCATAGCGCTTGGTAAGACCCCGTACTTTCAGCATGCGCTGATTTTTACACAGGGACGGGCAGCGGCACGCTGCGGCCACACCGGCAAAGCACCCGGTTTGCAAACCAAATGACCTGATCGACCAGCGGCGCACACCCTTCGTTCCAGGATAGGCCACAACGACTTCCTCATACACTGATACGCGCGTCCGGCACACCGAAGTCACCGTGCGCAGCGTAGCGGTCAAGCGCGCCGACCATGGCCGCCACCATCGCCGGGTGCGCGGGATCGTGGCCGGCACCCTCGACCCAGCACAACCGGCTGTGCGGCAACCGGCGCTGTACGGCCTGCGCCGACTCGGGCCGGCAAATGCGATCGGCCTGACCATGCAGCAGCAGCGTCGGCACGCGTGACAACGCAGCGCAGCGGTCGAGCAGCGGCGGCGTGTCAAGCCAGCAGCGGTGCAGCAGGTAGTGACTCTGCACGCGGTAGCGGTCAATCAACCCGTCCAGCAGCGCCTCGTCCGGACCATTGGGCACCCCGGCGCCGGCCAGCGCCTGCTCCCAGCGCCACCAGGCCAGCGCCGCCGCGCCGGCTGCAGCGCGCGTACCCTGTGCCAGCGCCTGCGCCAGAAAGGGCAAGATCGCTGCTTGCTGATCGGCTGGCGCAATGGCGGCGAAGCACGACCAGGCTTGCGGCTCCAGCACGCGCGCGCCCTGGAAAAACCAGTCGATATCTGACTCGCGGGCGAGGAACACCGCGCGCAGCAACAGCGCGGCCACCGCATCGGGCTCGGCCGCCGCATACGCCAGCGCCAGCGTCGCACCCCACGATCCGCCGACCACCAGCCAGCGCGAAACAGCCAGTTGCGCCCGCACCTGGCGCAGATCACGCAGCAGGTGCGCCGTGGTGTTGTGCGCGATACCACCACGCGGACGGCTCAGCCCCGCGCCGCGCTGGTCAACGCAGATCACGCGGTAGCGGCCAGGATCAAAGTAGCGGCGCAGCAGCGGCGCGCAACCCGAGCCAGGTCCGCCATGCAGCACCAGCGCCGCCACGCCATCGGCACGGCCATACTCCGCGGGTTCCTTGCTGGTCACCGAGGCCGGTGGCCTGGTCGGCAATTTCACGGGCGAGCCGGACTTCCTGGAACAGAAGGAATGCCTGG
>DIVK01000008.1 GCA_002422455.1 Rhodoferax sp. UBA6134 | reverse complement strand
AACGGGGCTTCCGTTTGATTCGGGGGAAAAGGAAATCATGAAACGCATTTTGTTGTTTGTTTTGACCAATGTGATGGTCGTTGCGGTGCTGGGCATTGTGGCCAGCCTGCTGGGCGTGAACCGCTACCTCACGGCCAGTGGCCTGGACCTGGGCGCCCTGCTGGGCTTTGCGCTGGTGATCGGTTTTGGCGGCGCCATCATTTCGCTGCTGATCAGCAAACCCATGGCCAAGTGGACCGCCGGTGTGCGCATCATCAACCAGCCCGCCAATGTCGATGAAGCCTGGATTGTCGAGACCGTGCGCAAGCTGGCCGACAAGTCGGGCATCGGCATGCCCGAGGTCGGCATTTTCGAGGGTGCGCCCAATGCCTTTGCCACCGGGGCCTTCAAGAATTCTGCGCTGGTGGCGGTCAGCACCGGCCTGTTGCAAGGCATGACGCACGAGGAAATCGAGGCCGTGATTGCCCACGAAGTGGCTCACGTCGCCAATGGCGACATGGTCACGATGACACTGATTCAGGGCGTGATGAACACTTTTGTGGTGTTCCTGAGTCGCGTCATTGGCTACGCCGTGGATAGCTTCTTGAACAAGGGCAACGAGCGCTCCAGCGGCCCCGGCATCGGCTACATGGTGACCACCATCGTGCTCGACATCGTGCTGGGTTTTGCCGCTGCCATGGTGGTGGCCTGGTTCAGCCGCCACCGCGAATTCCGCGCCGACGCCGGTGCTGCGCAATTGATGGGACGGCGCCAGCCCATGATCAACGCGCTGGCGCGCCTGGGTGGCTTGCCCGCCGGTGAACTGCCCAAGAGTGTGGCCGCCTTTGGCATCACCGGTGGCGTTGGCAAGTTGTTCGCCACCCACCCGCCCATTGAAGACCGCATTGCCGCGCTGCAAAACGCGCAAGCTTGATAGCTGTCATTGCGAGCCGCGCAGCGGCGTGGCAATCCATGCATTCGAAAGTTATGGATTGCCGCGCTACGCTTTCCATGAACACGTTCCGTCATTGCGAACAAAGTGACGCAATCCATGACTTCCGGCTGCATGGACTGCCGCGCTTCGCTCGCAGTGACGGGTACAGGTTCAAGGTCCGTGTGCGGTATCGGGCCGGATTCGGGGGGCTTGCAATGACAACAGGTTCCTGGCCAGCGCCTCGGCCACCTTGATGCCGTCCACCCCGGCCGACAAAATCCCGCCGGCATAACCCGCGCCTTCACCGGCCGGGTACAGGCCCGGCGTGTTGACACTTTGAAAATCATCGCCGCGCGGCAGGCGCAGCGGTGACGAGGTGCGGGTTTCCACCCCGGTCAGCACCGCGTCGGGCATGTCAAAGCCCTTGATCTTCTGGCCAAAAGCGGGCAGCGCCTCGCGCAGCGCGGCAATGGCGTAGTGCGGCAGCGCGGGCTGCAGGTCGCCCAGCTTGACGCCCGGCTGGTAGGACGGTTGCACCGAACCCAGCGTGGTCGAGGCCTGGCCCGCAATGAAGTCGGCCACCAGTTGCCCCGGGGCTTCATAGTTGCTGCCGCCCAGCACATAAGCGCCGGATTCGAGCCGACGCTGCAGATTGATGCCCGCCAGCGGGTGCGTGACGCCCGGGCTGACGGCTTTCAGTCGCTCGGCTTCTGCGGCGTAACGCGGGCCATTTACAGGGCCAAAAGCCTGCACAAAAGCCGCTTCGTCCTGGTCAAAATCGGCGGGCTCGATGCCCACCACCAGCCCGGCGTTGGCGTTGCGCTCGTTGCGCGAATACTGGCTCATGCCGTTGGTGACCACGCGGCCGGGCTCGCTGGTGGCCGCCACCACGGTGCCGCCGGGGCACATGCAAAAGCTGTACACCGCGCGGCCATTGCTGGCGTGGTGCACCAGCTTGTAGTCGGCCGCGCCCAGGCTGGGGTGGCCGGCGTGGCGACCCCAGCGTGCGCGGTCGATCACGCTTTGCGGGTGCTCGATGCGAAAACCGACCGAAAACGGCTTGGCATCCACGGTCACGCCGCGTTCGTGCAACATGGCAAAGGTGTCGCGCGAGCTGTGGCCCAGCGCCATCACCACCTGGTCGGCGCGCATCGCATACGACTGTCCGGTGGCCTGGTCCAGCACGGTGAGGCCGCGCAACTGGCGCCCTTGCGCGCTGTCTTCAATCAACACATCGGTGACGCGCTGCTCGAAGCGAATTTCACCGCCGAGCGCGATGATCTGGGTGCGCAGGTTCTCCACCACCTTGACCAGCTTGAAGGTGCCGATGTGCGGGTGCGACTCCACCAGAATCTCGGGCGGCGCGCCGGCCTTGACGAACTCTTCCATCACCTTGCGCCCCAGATGGCGCGGGTCCTTGATCTGGCTCCACAGCTTGCCGTCGGAAAACGTGCCGGCGCCGCCTTCGCCAAACTGCACATTGCTTTCGGGGTTGAGCACATGTTTGCGCCACAGGCCCCAGGTGTCCTGGGTGCGTTCACGCACCTTTTTGCCGCGTTCCAGCACGATCGGCTTGAAACCCATGTGGGCCAGCATGAGCGCCGCAAAAATGCCGCAGGGGCCAAAGCCCACTACCACCGGGCGCAGCGCCAGGTCGGCCGGCGCCTGCGCCACCAGCCGGTAAGCCATGTCGGGCGTGGGAGCGATGTGCGGGTCGCCCGCGTGTTTGGCCAACAGGCTGGCTTCCTGCGCTGGCTGGGCCAGCGTGGCATCGACGATGTACACCACCCGCACCTGCGCCTTGCGGGCATCGAAACTGCGTTTGAAAATGTGCCACTCGGCCAGCTCAGAAGGCTGCAGCGCCAGCGTTTGCAGGATCAGCGCGTTGAGGTCGTCAGGCGTGTGGTCAAGCGCGAGCTTGAGTTCGGAGAGTCGGATCATGGTGCGTGCCGGTTGGGCTTGTGTTTATCAAGCAGAAGCAGCGGATTTTAGAAGAGTGGTGAACGAAGCAATCGGGCGCCGTCA
>DIVK01000010.1 GCA_002422455.1 Rhodoferax sp. UBA6134 | reverse complement strand
TCATGCGTCACGGTGAAGTTGCCGAAAGCGCCCGAGCCCTTGGCGTGCATGCGCCGCTCGGGGATTACTTCGCGGTGAAAATGCGCCAGCTTTTCAAGGTGCCAGACATCCTGCAGCAAAACCGGACCGCGCGGGCCGGCGGTCATGGTGTTCTGGTTGTCGGGAACCGGCGCGCCAGCGGCGGTCGTCAAGGCGGGGCAAACGGGTTTGCTGCTCATGAGGCTCTCCTTCGGGGTTGATCATGCAAGAACTGTAGCGGCATGACGTCAATAGCCCAATTTGATTTTCATTGCAAAACAATAGCCGTTTGCTATCAAGCAAACCTGCATGCGCCGATCCGGCCGGGTTCTGCGGCAATTTCCGCCGTCAACGTAGCGCCCACGTGCTGCCGTCCTAGAATGGCACCATGACCAGGGGTCGCCTGACAGCGCGAACTGGTCTTTGCGGGGAAACGCTATCATCACAGACAGCGCCCGTGGTTCGGGCGAATAACGCTCATATCGGAGTCAAGCACCATGAAACATTTCTTACTTGGAGCCACCTTCGCCGCGCTGGCGGGCTCGGCACTGGCCGCCGACGTTGGCGTGTCGATAGCCGTCGGCGAGCCGGGCTTTTACGGTCGTATCGATATTGGCAATGTGCAGCACCCCCAGGTGATCTACGCAGCGCCCGTGATCATTCAACCGGTCCCGATTGGCCGCGTGCGTCAGCCCATCTATTTGCGCGTGCCGCCAGGGCATGAAAAACATTGGGACAAAAATTGCCACAAATACAACGCCTGCAACCAGCCGGTTTACTTCGTCCGGGATGACTGGTACCGCAATGAATATGCTCCCGCCTACCGCGGTGATCGCGGTGATCGCGATGATGGCCCGGGGAACCATGGCAGGGGCCGTGACAACGGGCACAAAAACAAGGGACGCGGCAACCATTGAGTTGCCTCACCTGCTTCTGAATTCAGTGCCCGCGCCGGAGCAATCTGGCGCGGGCCTTTTCATTCAAGCTTGCGGCCGAGCCTTCGCATCACGAGGCCACGCTCGATATGATTCCCGGCCCTACCCCAAAGTATCTGCATGTCCCCTTCCCTGCCCATCGTGTCCAGCGGCCTGAACCTGGCCCAACAGGAAGCCGTCAATTTCATGCACGGCCCCTGCCTGGTGCTGGCCGGCGCGGGCTCGGGCAAGACGCGGGTGATCACGCACAAAATCGGCCGCCTGATCCAGGCCGGGCTGGAGCCCAAACGCATTGCGGCCATCACCTTCACCAACAAGGCCGCCAGCGAGATGCGCGAACGTGCCAAAGGCCTGATCGGACGCGCTGCCAAGGACGTGGTGATCTGTACCTTTCACGCCCTGGGGGTGCGCATGCTGCGCGAGGACGGCGAGGCACTGGGTCTAAAAGCCCGATTTTCCATCCTGGACAGCGACGACGTCACCAGCATCCTGAAAGACGCCGGCGGCACCGTGGACACGGCCACCGCCCGCGCCTGGCAATGGGTCATCAGCGGCTGGAAAGGCCAGGGGCTCAATGCCGCACAGGCCGCCGCGCTGGCCCGTGACGACAACGAACGCATCATCGCCCGCGTCATGGCGCATTATGAAGAGCGTCTCGGCGCCTACCAGAGTGTCGACTTCGACGACCTGATCACCCTGCCGCTCAAACTGCTGCAAAACCATGAGCCGGTGCGGCGGAAATGGCAGGCACTGATGGGTCACGTGCTGGTGGACGAGTACCAGGACACCAACGCCACGCAATACGAAGTGCTCAAACTGCTGGTCGGCGGCAACCCGGCGGCCGGGGCACGCTTTACCGCGGTGGGCGATGACGACCAGTCGATCTACGGCTGGCGCGGCGCCACGCTGGACAACCTGAAAAAACTGCCGCTGGACTTTCCCGCGCTCAAGGTCATCAAGCTGGAGCAGAATTACCGCTCCACCAGCGCCATCCTGCGCGCCGCCAACAATGTGATCGGCCCCAACCCCAAGCTGTTTCCCAAAAACCTGTGGAGCGACCTGGGCGAGGGTGAGCCGGTGCGCGTGGTGGACGCCGACAGCGAAGAGCACGAGGCCGAGCGCACGGTGGCCCGCATCCAGAGCCTGCGCGCCGGTGGCCTGCCGCACGCGGGGCCGCAGTTTCAGGAGTTCCGCCATTTCGCCATCCTGTACCGCGCCAACCACCAGGCCAAGACCTTCGAGAAGGCCTTGCGCAAGGCGGCAATCCCGTACAAGGTGTCCGGCGGCACCAGCTTCTTTGACCGCGCCGAAATCAAGGACCTGTGCGGCTGGTTCCGGCTCTGGATCAACAATGACGACGACCCGGCTTTTTTGCGCGCGGTGACCACGCCCAAGCGCGGCATCGGCCACCAGACGCTCAGCGCTTTGGGCGAGTTTTCCAAAAAGTACAAGGTCAGCCTGTTCGAGGCCTTGTTTGCCTCGTCCCTGGGCAGCCTGTTGAGCGGCAAGGCGGTCGGCAGCCTGCACGAATTTGGCCGCTACGTGAACGACCTGGAATTTCGTGCCCGCCACACCCTGGGGGCGGAATCAGCCAAAGAGTTTTTGCTGGCGTGGCTCAAGGAAATCGGCTACGAGAAGCACTTGTACGACGGCGAAGAAAGCGAAAAGGTCGCCGCGGCGCGCTGGTCCAACGTGATGGACTTCTGCGACTGGATGTCGGCGCGTTGCGGCGGGCAGATTGACGACGCGGCCGGGGTTTCGACCGGCAACGAGATCAAGTCGCTGCTGGAGGTGGCGCAAACGGTGTCGCTGCTGTCCACCATCAGCGAACGCGAAAAAGACATGGACGTGGTGACCCTGTCCACCCTGCACGCCGCCAAGGGCCTGGAGTGGCCGCACGTGATGCTGGTGGGCGTGACCGAAGGCATGCTGCCGTTCAAGATGGGCGATGGCGCCGCCTCGATTGGCGGCTCCCAGCGCGAGCACGAAGCCGCCAACGAAGAGATGGCGATCCGGCTGCAGGAAGAACGCCGCCTGATGTATGTGGGCATCACCCGGGCCCAGCGCAGCCTGGCCGTGAGCTGGACCCGCAAACGGAAAAAAGGCCGCGAGATGATCGCCGCCCAGCCCAGCCGCTTCATCGCCGAAATGGCGCTGGACCAGAACACCGTCAAGGAAGACCCGCGCGAGAAGCTCAGGGCGCTGCGCGCCGAGTTCGCCAAAAAGGCGCAGGACAACGCCGCCGCGCAGTTGGGAATCGGCTGATGCTGATGCAGGCTGGTCAGCGCCCGGCGGAAGGTGACGCCCGCAACGCCGCGTTCAGCCGATCGACCACCTCCGCCCAGTCAGCATCGCGCAAAATCTCCTCCCGCAGAAAGGTCGCCTGCGCCGTCGTCCAAAAAGAAGCTTCCGCCAGCGCGACGTGACCCGCCAGCGGCGAGTGCGCCGCAATGAATTGCCGGATATCCAACTCGGCCGACGGCAGACCCAATTGGGCAAAAAGTTCCGTAAACCGGTGCAATGAGTTGTTCATGCGCGCCATTACAGCACTTCCGTTGGCTTCGGACAAGGGAGTGCGCGGGGGTAGCGCAAGCCCTCGCAGCGGGCATGCTCTTGCGCTTGGCGATAGACTCGAAGGCCAGGAGCGCCCATGAAAATTATCGATTCGATCATGACCCAGGCGGCGGCGATGGCCGCCCTGCGGCGCGATCTTCATGCCCACCCCGAATTGTGTTTTGAAGAGGTCCGCACGGCTGACGTGGTGGCCCGCAAGCTGACCGAATGGGGCATCCCTGTTCACCGCGGCCTGGGCAGCACCGGCGTGGTGGGGGTCATCAAAAATGGAACTTCCCCGCGCGCCATCGGCTTGCGGGCCGACATGGATGCCCTGCCGATGCAGGAGGCCAACACCTTCGGCCACGCCAGCCGACATCCAGGCAAGATGCACGCCTGCGGCCACGATGGCCATACTGCCATGCTGCTGGCCGCAGCCCGGCACCTGGCCCATCACCGCAATTTTGATGGCACGGTCGTCCTGATCTTTCAACCGGCCGAGGAAGGTGGCGGCGGCGCGCGCGAGATGCTGCGGGACGGCCTGTTTGAGAAATTCCCGGTGGATGCGGTGTTCGGCATGCACAACTGGCCGGGCGCGGATGCGGGTCAGTTCGCCGTCAGCCCGGGGCCGGTCATGGCCTCCAGCAATGAGTTCAAGATCACCATCCGCGGCAGGGGCGGCCATGCGGCCTTGCCGCACGACAGTCTGGACCCGGTGCCGGTGGCCTGCCAGATGGTGCAGGCCTTTCAGACCATCATCAGCCGCAACAAAAAACCGATCGATGCCGGCGTGATTTCAGTCACCATGATTCACGCCGGGGAAGCGACCAACGTCATCCCCGACAGCTGTGAACTGCAGGGCACGGTGCGCACCTTCACGCTGGAGGTGCTGGACCTGATCGAGCAGCGCATGCAACAGATTGCCGCGCACACCTGTGCCGCCTTTGAGGCCAGCTGCGAGTTCGAGTTTGTGCGCAACTATCCGCCCACCATCAACAGCGCCCACGAAGCCGAATTCGCGCGCCAG
>DIVK01000114.1 GCA_002422455.1 Rhodoferax sp. UBA6134 | reverse complement strand
GAGACAAAACTCTGCGCCGCGTTGACCAGTTCCGCCAGATTCTCCAGCCGGTCGGCGCCTTCGCGGTCAGCCTTGTAGTGCTCGATCAAGCCGCTGTGCTGCAGCACCAGCTCGACGATTTCACGCAGGGTCAGGCCTTGCGTCTGCTCGCGCAAGACGTCAATGCCCGCCAGAAAAGCACCGATATTGACACCCGCCTTGCCACCCACGCCGCTCACCGCATCGCTCAGTGCGCAGCCGCTGGCACGGGCCACGTCCTGCAACTGCTCCAGGCTGCGCAGGCCGATGCCGCGCGGCGGGAAATTCACCGCGCGCAAAAAACTGGTGTCATCGCGCGGGTTCTCCAGCAGGCGCAAATAGGCCAGCGCATTCTTGATTTCAGCGCGCTCGAAAAAACGCAGCCCGCCATACACCTTGTACGGCAGCCCGGCGTTGAACAAGGCGGTCTCGATCACCCGGCTTTGCGCGTTGCTGCGGTACAGCACGGCAATTTCTTTTCTGGGCACGTCTTCACGCACCAGTTGCCGCATTTCGTCCACCATCCACTGTGCCTCGGCAAAATCGCTGCTCGCCTCGAACACCCGCACCGGCTCGCCCGGGCCTTGGGCGGTGCGCAAGTTTTTACCCAGCCGTTTGCTGTTGTGGCTGATGAGCTCGTTGGCCGAATCCAGGATATTGCTGCCGCTGCGGTAGTTTTCCTCCAGCTTGATCTGGTGGCGCACCTTGAACTCGCGCACGAAGTCGGCCATATTGCCCACGCGTGCGCCGCGAAAGGCGTAGATGCTCTGGTCATCGTCGCCCACCGCCAGCACGCTGCCCCTCGGGTTGAAACTGGCCGCGTCGTCGGCTGCACCGTGCGCGCCGGTACCCGCCAGCATCTTGATCCACGCGTACTGCAGCTTGTTGGTGTCCTGAAATTCGTCGATCAGGATGTGGCGAAAGCGGCGCTGGTAGTGCTCGCGAATCGGGTCGTTATCGCGCAGCACTTCAAAGCTGCGCAGCATCAGCTCGCCAAAATCAACCACGCCTTCGCGCTGGCACTGCTCTTCATACAGCTGGTAAATCTCGACCTTCTTGCGCGTTTCCTCGTCGCGCACCTCGACCATGTTGGGGCGCAAACCATCTTCCTTGCAGCCCGCAATAAACCACTGCATCTGCTTGGCTGGAAAGCGTTCGTCATCCACAGTGAACTGCTTGTACAGCCGCTTGATGGCGGAGAGCTGGTCCTGCGTGTCCAGAATCTGAAAGCTCGGCGGCAGGTTCGCCAACTTGCAGTGCGCACGCAAAAAACGGTTGCACAAGCCGTGAAAAGTGCCGATCCACATGCCGCGCACGTTCACCGGCAGCATGCCGGACAGGCGCGTCATCATCTCCCTGGCCGCCTTGTTGGTGAAGGTCACCGCCAGCACGCCCGCGGGCGACACCTGCCCGGTCTGCAGCAGCCAGGCAATGCGGGTGGTCAGCACGCGGGTCTTGCCCGAGCCGGCCCCGGCCAGAATCAGCGCATGCTCGGCCGGCAGGGTGACCGCAGCGCGCTGCTCCGGGTTGAGATGGTGCAAAAGCGGAGAATCCGGGGCGCCCTGGGGGGTAATAGCTGAGAACATTCACGCATTGTAGAAAGACCATGGAGGGCGAGCGGCAGCGTTGTATTCTTCGACGTTTGGGAGTGACGATGAACATTGCAGTACTGGGCACCGGCCTGATGGGGTATCCGATGGCGCGGCGCCTGTGCGAGGCGGGCCACACGGTGCAGGCATGGAATCGCACCCGGGAAAAAGCCGAGCGGTTGGCGCCCTTTGGCGCCACGGTGCATGCGCAGGCCGCCGACGCCGTGCAGCCGGCCGACGTCGTCATCTGCCTGCTGCAGGACGGCGCCGTGGTCGGCGACGTCCTGTTCTCGCACGGGGTGGCCGGGGCCCTGAAGACGGGTACCCTGGTGATCGACATGTCTTCCATCCAGCCCGCCCAGGCGCGCGAGCACGCGGCCCGCCTGGGCGGGCTGGGGCACAGTTACCTGGACGCCCCGGCGTCGGGCGGCACACTGGGGGCGGAAAATGGCACGCTGGCCATCATGGCCGGAGGCCCGGCGGCCGCCTTTGAACGTGCCCAGGCGGTGTTCCAGCCGCTGGGCCGGGCCACCCTCGTGGGGCCGCACGGCACCGGCCAGCTGGCCAAACTGGCCAACCAGATGATTGTGGGCATCACCATCGGCGCCGTGGCCGAAGCCCTTCTGCTGTGCGAAAAAGGGGGCGCCAGCATGGCCCGGGTCAGGGAGGCCATCAGCGGCGGCTTTGCCGACAGCCGCATCCTGCAGGTCCACGGCCAGCGCATGGTGGAACGCGACTTCGCGCCCCGCGGGCGCATGTCGGTGCAACACAAGGACCTGCGCAATGCCCTGACCACCGCCGAAGACGTCGGCTTTGACGCCCCGGTGACGCAACTGCTCGAGAAACTGTACCAGGAGGGTATCGCCCACGGCTTGGCCGACCTGGACCAGTCCGGCCTGTTCGTCGAACTGGCCCGCCGCAACGGCATGCGCTGATGTTCACCCCCATCACCCACCCTTATTTCAGCATCGGTTTGAAGACGCGCACCCACTTGGCCGCCGGCAGGCCCCACCGGGCCTGAATGACGTCGGCGCGGGCCGCCAGCACCTCGCGCCGGGGCCGGCTGGGCGTGCGCTGGGCCAGCACCACGGTGTTGCCTTCGCGCGTGGGCTTGAACGCCCACACCGCGTCCGCCCCGAACGCGGCCGAGATTTTCTCGACGCTGCGCGCAAAGCTGGAAGCCCGGCCGAACAGATTGACCGTCATGCAGCCGTCCGGCGTGAGCAGGCGGTGGCAGTGGTTGTAAAACGGTAGGCTGTCGAGCACCGGCGCGGCAGCCTCATGGTCGTACAGGTCCACCTGCAGCGCATCCACCGTGCCCCACCATTTGGCGTTCTGGATTTCCACCGCGGCATCATTGAGCACCACCTGCAGACGAGCACTGTTGGCCGGCAGCTTGAACCAGCCGCGGCAGGCCTGCAGCACCTGCGGGTTGAGCTCGACCGCCGTGGTTTTCAGGCGCAGCTCCCTGGCGCAAAACTTGGTCAGCGACCCGGCCCCCAGCCCCAGTTGCATGGCCTGGCGCCTGGGCACCGTGTCCGGCTCCACGAACAGCAGCCAGGCCATCATGCGCTGGATGTATTCGTGAAACAGCACCGTCGGGGCGTCCACCAGCATGGAGCCCTGAATCCACTCGGTGCCCAGGTGCAGGTGACGCAGCGGGCCTTCGTCGGAAAAATTCACTTCGGGGAGGGTGGGGCTGCGTTTTTTCAAGATGCGGGTATTATCCCCAACCGTCCAAACGCCCACCTACCCCCTTCACCGCTCACCACGCCGGGCAAGCATCGGGAAGAAAGTTTTTTAATGTTGACCAACCCCCTGCCGGCCGCCGTCGGACCGGAGCGCTTTCGCGCCGGCATGAGCTATCTGGGCAGCGCCTGCACCATCATCGCCTCCCGTCTGGGCGAAGAGCGGGCCGGCCTGACCGCCACCGCCGTCTGCTCCATCACGGCCGAACCGCCCCGGCTGCTGGTGTGCCTGAACCGCGACGTGGGCGCGCACGAGATCATTGCACACAGCGGCGTGCTGAGCGTCAACGTGCTGGGCACCCGCCACCTCAAGCTGGCGCAGCGCTTTGCCGGCCTGGCCGAGGGCGTGCGCGGTGACGAGCGCTTTCTCGAAGGCGGTTGGCAGACCGGTCTGACCGGCGTGCCGATCCTGGCCGACGCGCTGGTCGCGTTCGAATGCCGCGTCGTAGAGGACATCCCGGCGAGCACGCACAGCATGTTTCTGTGCGAGGTCATCGACGTGAGCACCCCGCACGGGGACGCCGCCCCGCTGCTGTACTTCAACCGTCAGTTCCGCCAGCTCAAGGACTGAACCCGGCCGACTCAACGTGTTGCCGCAGGCGCGGCAGGGCCGCGATGGCGTTGCGCGTGGTGGCGCGCGCCAGATCAGCCGGGGCCATGCCGCGCAGGGCCGCCAGTTCGGCCCCGATGCGCGGCAGCTCACCGGGCTCGTTGCGGCCCTGCGCGGCACCGGCCGCGCGCTGCTGCGCCGTGCGGTACAGCCAGTGCGGCGGCATGTCGGGCGCATCGGTTTCCAGCACGATGGCTTCCAGCGGCAAGGTGGCGGCCAGACGTCGCAATTGCAGGGCGCGCCCGTAGGTCAGTGCGCCGCCAAAGCCGAGCTTGAAGCCCAGCGCGATGAAGGTCTGCGCCTGTTGCCCGCTGCCGTTGCAGGCGTGGGCGATGCCCTGCCACGCCGCGTTGG
>DIVK01000035.1 GCA_002422455.1 Rhodoferax sp. UBA6134 | reverse complement strand
TGGGTGTCCGCAATGGTTTTTTATTGCTCATACCAGCCCCCTCAAATGCAATTGTCAGTTGTTACGACTTGGCGACAGCGGTCGAAAAAAAGCCCAACTGAAAACAGTTGGGCTTTCTGTGTATGGTGGAGCTGGGGGGATTTGAACCCCCGTCCGCAAGCCTTGTTCGGGCAGATCTACATGTTTAGCGGTCTGATTTGAGTCTCGCCACCTGTATCGCGCAGTCGCACGCTACACAGGACGCCAGCACCCTATTTTCTTGCCCCGGGTTAAGGTACCCAGCCCGGAGCCAGCCGATGAAATTATCTTTACAGCCGGGAGCCCTTAACTTGCGCTAAAGACCCCTTGCCCAGCCCATCGGCCTGCTGTTGTAAAGCTCACTGGCAATTAAGCAGCGAGTGCGAAACGTTCGTCGTTTGCAGTTAGTTTGTTTGAATCTGTTTTACGAGCGCATTCAGCTCGACATGCACCACACCGCGTCCGAACCCACGTCGAAACCAATGCAGCCCCAAGGCTCCCATTTTAGGCCTTCGCCAGCAATTGCAATAGCCCGCCCGGAAAATTAATGACGGCATGCGCGCCCCACCGGGACGGATCGGCCTGTTGGCCAAGGTAGCCATAGGTGGCGACCACCGTTCCCATGCCCGCCGCCAGCCCTGCCACGATGTCGCGCTCGTCGTCGCCGACGTACAGGCAGCGCGCCGGCTCAATGGCGAGCCGGCGGGCGGCTTCAAACAGTGGCTCCGGGTGCGGCTTGGCATGGGGCGTCGTGTCGCCGCAGATCACCGTCCGGGCCGAAGCGAACAGCGGCATGACGCGGGTCAGGGGAACGGTAAAGCGAGCCGACTTGTTGGTCACGACACCCCAGGGCAGGTCAAGCGCCACCAATTGGGCAACCAATTCCGGCACGCCATCAAAGGCCCGGGTGCGTTGCGTCATGCACTGTTCGTAATTCGCGAAAAACTCTTCCCGCAAGGCAGAAAAATCCTCGTGCTCAGGCGCCAGGCCAAACGCCACCTCAATCATCCCACGCGCACCGGCGCCGGCCAGGGGACGGTAGTGTGTCAACGGCAATGACGGCAGGCCCCGGTCCACCCGCATTTTGTCGGCCGCGGCACCCAAGTCTGGCGCACTGTCGATCAGTGTGCCGTCGAGATCGAAAAGCACCGCATGCACATCGGCAAACGGGCCCGAGTTCCCCATCACGGAGCCGCACCCGCAGGCTTTTGGGTCGCAAAGAGATAATTCACACTGGTGTCCACGTTCAGCCAGTAGCGCCGAGTGAACGGGTTGTACGCCATACCCCGTGTGTGCCGTAGATCAAGGCCCGCAGCCCGGCAGTAGCTTGCCAGTTCGCTGGGCCGGATCATCTTGGCGTACTCGTGGGTGCCGCGTGGCAGCAGATTGAGCACGTACTCGGCGCCCACAATGGCAAACAAAAATGATTTTGGATTGCGGCTCAGGGTGGAAAAAAACACCCAACCTCCCGGCTTGACCAGCGCGGCACAAGCCCGTACGACAGAGGCCGGATCGGGCACGTGCTCCAGCATTTCCATGCAGGTCACCATATCGAAACTGCCCGGCTGTTGTTCAGCCAGTGCTTCAACACTGACTTCCTGGTATTGAATGCTCGGGGTTTGCGCCTCAAGGGCATGCAGTTGCGCCACCTTGAGGGCCTTGCTGGCGAGATCAATGCCCATGACCTGGGCGCCTGAGCGCGCCATGGCGTCCGCCAACACACCACCACCACAACCAACGTCAAGGACCTGCCGCCCCCGCAACGGGCACAGACTGTTGATCCATTCCAGCCGCAAGGGGTTGATTTGATGCAGTGAGCGAAACTCGCCATCCAGATCCCACCACCGGTGAGCCAGATCGGAGAACTTGGCCAGTTCGGCCGGGTCAGCGTTCAAATTTGAGGTCATGCGGGAGATTATCGGGAAAATGCGAAACGTGCGACGCCGGTCGGCGCAATCAGGATTGATAAAAACAAAGAAACCCCGCCGGGGCGGGGTTTCTTGGGTGAAACGGTCTTTTCAGACCGTTTCCTGATGCAAAAGCCGATTACTTGGCGGTGCGGGTGCCAACCACTTCGACTTCCACGCGACGGTTTTTAGCACGGCCGTCTTTGGACTTGTTGTCTGCCACGGGCTGCTTCTCGCCCTTGCCTTCGGTGTAAACGCGATCTTTCTCAATGCCTTTGGACAGTAAGTAAGCCTTCACAGCTTCGGAGCGCTTGATCGACAGCTTCTGGTTGTACTCATCAGAGCCCACAGCATCGGTGTGGCCCACAGCAATGATGACCTCCAGGTTGATGTCCTTGACCTTGCCAACCAGATCGTCCAACTTGGCTTTACCGGCGGGCTTGAGCACGGCCTTGTCAAAGTCAAAGAACGCATCAGCCGCGTAAGTTACCTTGGTGGCTGCGGGAACCGGGGCAGGAGCCACGGGCGCGGCGGCAACAGGAGCGGGTGCAGGAGCCGCAGCCGGCGCGGGGACCGGGGCAGGAGCCGGGGGCGGAGCCACGATGGCACCATCACAACCGACGGCTGCAGTAGCGGGTGTCCAGTTGGCATCACGCCAGCACAGTTCATTGGTGCCGTTTTTCCAGGTGATTCCGCTGGCGTTAACCCAGTTGTCTACCGATTGCGCGCCAGCGGCGCTTGCGAGTGCTGCGGTAGCAACCAGCATTGCCACTTTGTTTGATTTTTTCATGGTTCTCCTTTTGGGGAAAAAGCCGCAGCAACGCGGCAAATATTTACAGAACGCTCCGGATGCCCACCAACCGGAACGGTGCGGCCATTGTGCCACAGCCCTATTCAGCCATGAATCCAAATCCTGGCCCCGTGAATTTCCGTTGCGAAACGAACACGAAAATGCGTCATGCCGTTGCATGAACGCCACAAGGCTTGCCCTTTAGAATCAGAGGTTGCTTTTGACATAGCCCTAGCCACGACCCCTCATGACCCAGTTCGCCAAAGAAACCCTGCCCATCAGTCTTGAAGAGGAAATGCGCCGGAGCTACCTCGATTACGCCATGAGCGTGATCGTGGGGCGAGCCTTGCCGGACGCACGGGACGGCCTCAAGCCAGTGCACCGACGCGTGCTGTTCGCGATGCACGAGCTGAACAACGACTGGAACCGTCCGTACAAGAAGTCGGCACGTATCGTCGGTGACGTCATCGGTAAATACCACCCGCACGGCGACCAGTCGGTCTACGACACCATCGTGCGCATGGCGCAGGACTTCTCCATGCGCCACATGCTGGTGGACGGCCAGGGCAACTTCGGCTCGGTCGACGGCGACAATGCGGCCGCCATGCGTTACACCGAAATCCGCCTGGCCAAGATCGCCCACGAATTGCTGGCGGATCTGGACAAGGAAACGGTGGATTTCGGCCCCAACTACGACGGCTCGGAGAAAGAACCGCTGGTCATGCCAACCCGGCTACCCAATCTGCTGGTCAACGGCTCGGGTGGCATTGCGGTCGGCATGGCCACCAACATTCCGCCGCACAACCTGAATGAAGTAGTTGACGCCTGCCTGCACCTGCTGCGCAACCCAGGCGCATCCATTGACGAGTTGATGGAGATCATCCCGGCCCCGGACTTCCCGACCGCCGGCATCATCTACGGCATCAATGGCGTCAAGGATGGTTACCGCACCGGCCGCGGCCGCGTCGTGATGCGCGCCAAGTGCCATTTCGAGGACATCGACAAGGGCCAGCGCCAGGCCATCATCGTTGACGAACTGCCCTACCAGGTCAACAAGAAGACGCTGCAGGAACGCATGGCCGAACTGGTGCACGAGAAGAAGATCGAAGGCATCAGCCACATCCAGGACGAATCCGACAAGTCCGGCATGCGCCTGGTGATCGAGCTCAAGCGCGGCGAGGTGCCCGAAGTGGTGCTCAACAACCTGTACAAGCAGACGCAGTTGCAGGACACCTTCGGCATGAACATGGTGGCCCTGATCAACGGCCAGCCCAAGCTGTGCAACCTCAAGGACCTGATCGAGGTCTTCCTCGACCACCGGCGCGAAGTCGTGACCCGGCGCACCGTGTTCACCCTGCGCAAGGCACGCGAGCGCGGCCATGTGCTCGAAGGCCTGGCCGTGGCGCTGGCCAACATCGACGATTTCATCGCCATCATCCGCAACGCACCGACACCACCGGTGGCCAAGGCCGAGCTGATGTCCAAACCCTGGGACAGCCAGCTGGTGCGCGAGATGCTCACCCGCACCCGTACCGACGGCGGCGTGGTCAATGCCGACGATTACCGCCCCGATGGACTGGAAAAAATATACGGCATGGGCAGCGACGGCCTGTACCGCCTGTCCGACACGCAGGCGCAGGAAATCCTGCAAATGCGCCTGCAGCGCCTGACCGGGCTGGAGCAGGACAAGATTGTGGCGGAATATAAAGAGGTGATGGCCGAGATTGACGACCTGCTCGACATTCTGGCCCGTCCGGAGCGGGTCTCCATCATCATCAACGAAGAACTGACCGTCATCAAGACTGAATTCGGTCAAACCAAACTGGGCGCACGCCGCAGCCTGGTGGAGCATAGCTCGTTTGACCTCAGCACCGAAGACCTGATCACCCCGACCGACATGGTCGTGACACTCAGCCACAGCGGCTACATCAAAAGCCAGCCGCTGGGTGAATACCGGGCGCAAAAGCGCGGCGGCCGCGGCAAGCAGGCCACCGCCACCAAGGAAGACGACTGGGTCGACCAGCTCTTCATTGCCAACACGCACGACTACATCCTGTGCTTCTCCAACCGTGGCCGTCTGTACTGGCTCAAGGTCTGGGAAGTACCGCAAGGTTCGCGCGGTTCGCGTGGCCGCCCCATCGTCAACATGTTCCCGCTGCAAGAGGGCGAAAAGATCAACGTGGTGTTGCCCCTGACGGGCGACAAGCGCAGCTTTCCGGCCGACCAGTACGTGTTCATGGGCACCTCCATGGGCACCGTCAAGAAAACGGCGCTCGACGAATTCAACAACCCGCGCAAGGGCGGCATCATCGCCGTCAACCTGGATGACGGCGACTACCTGATCGGCGCGGCATTGACCGACGGCAAACACGACGTGATGCTGTTCAGCGACGGCGGCAAGGCGGTACGTTTTGATGAAAACGATGTGCGCCCGCTGGGCCGCAATGCACGCGGCGTGCGCGGCATGATGCTCGACGAGGGCCAGGGTGTGATCGCCATGCTGGTGGCCCCGGACGAACAGCAAATCGCGAAGGAAACAGAGTCAACACGCACCAGCGTGTTGACCGCCACCGAAAACGGCTACGGCAAACGCACCAGCATCACCGAATACACGCGCCACGGCCGCGGCACCAAAGGCATGATCGCCATCCAGCAGTCCGAGCGCAACGGCAAGGTCGTCGCCGCTACGCTGGTGCATGCCGACGACGAGATCATGCTGATCACCGACAAGGGCGTTTTGGTGCGCACCCGGGTCAGCGAGATCCGCGAACTCGGTCGCGCCACGCAAGGTGTCACACTGATCGGTCTGGATGAAGGCTCCAAGTTGAGCGGACTGCAACGAATCGTCGAGAACGACGCAAACCCGGCCCTCGGCAACGTTGCCGCTGAAGACGAAGGCGACGCAGATAGCGCAGCCTGATAGTCCTGTTTTTTTAGAGCCTGTCACGCCCGATTCGTCATGAACCGACCCTTTAATTTTTCCGCTGGCCCGGCTGTCATGCCGGAGGAAGTGCTGAGCCAGGCGGCCGCCGAAATGCTGGACTGGCACGGCAGCGGCATGAGCGTGATGGAAATGAGCCACCGGGGCAAGGAGTTCATTTCCATCTACGAACAGGCGCAAGTGGACCTGCGCGAACTCCTCGCCGTGCCTGATAACTTCGAAATTCTGTTCATGCAGGGCGGTGGCCTGGCGGAAAACGCCATCGTGCCGCTGAATATCTCGCGCGGCGGCGTGGCGGACTTTATCGTCAGCGGCAGCTGGAGCCAGAAGTCACAACAGGAAGCGCGCAAGTACTGCGCGGTCAATATCGCGGCCAGCAGCGAGGCCGACGGGCACACCACCCTGCCCGACCCGGCCACGTGGCAACTCAGCCCGGGTGCCAGCTACGTGCATGTGTGCAGCAACGAGACCATTCACGGTGTCGAGTTCCATGAACTGCCGGACCTCAAGGCCTTGGGGCATGACGCGCCGCTGGTCATCGACTTTTCTTCCCATGTGGCGTCACGGCCGGTGGACTGGTCCCGTGTCGGACTGGCGTTTGGCGGTGCCCAGAAAAACCTCGGCCCGGCCGGGCTAACGCTGGTTATCGTTCGGGAAGACCTGCTGGGCCACGCCCTGCCCGCATGCCCCAGCGCCTTTGACTACAAATTGCTGGCCGCCAACCAGTCGATGTACAACACACCGCCCACCTACGCCATCTACGTGGCCGGTCTGGTGTTTCAGTGGCTCAAACGCCAGGGCGGCGTAGCGGCCATGGAGGCCCGCAACCAGGCCAAGGCCGCCCTGCTGTATGACACCATTGACTGTTCGCAGCTGTACCAGAACAAAGTGGCGCCGAATTGCCGATCGCGCATGAACGTGCCGTTTTTTTTGCGCGATGAACGCCTGAACGAGTCGTTTTTGACGGGCGCCCGCGCCCGCGGCCTGCTGCAGCTCAAAGGCCACAAATCAGTGGGCGGCATGCGCGCCAGCCTCTACAACGCCATGCCGCTTGCGGGTGTCCAGGCCCTGGTGGACTATCTGCGCGAATTTGAAAACACCCGCGGCTGAAAAGCCAGCCCCCCCCTCTTTCCCCATGGCGAAAACCCTCCCCGAATTACGCACGCAGATCGACGTGCTCGATCTGCAACTGCTGGCACTGCTGAACCAGCGCGCAACGCTCGCCCATGAAGTGGGCGAAATCAAGCGCATGGACGACTCCCCGGTGTTTCGCCCCGAACGCGAGGCACAGGTCATCAGCAGCCTGCAGGCGGGCAACCCCGGACCACTCAAAAACAGCAGCCTGGCCATCATCTGGCGCGAAATCATGTCGGCCTGCCGCGCGCTGGAGGCAGCGCAGCGCGTAGCCTACCTGGGCCCGGCCGGCACCTTCAGTGAACAGGCCGCGCTGCAATACTTTGGCTCCAGCATCGAACGAATGCCCTGCGGCAGCATCGACGAAGTGTTCCGCGCCACCGCTGCCGGCAGCGCCCAGTTCGGCGTGGTGCCCATGGAGAACTCCACCGAGGGCATGGTTTCGCGCTCGCTCGACCTCTTCCTCACCTCGCCCCTGCACGTGATCGGCGAAACCAGCCTGCTGGTGCGCCACAACCTGTTGCGTCTGAGTGATTCGCTGGAAGGCATCGAGGCCGTCTATGCCCACCCCCAGGCCCTGGCCCAATGCCAGCATTGGCTCAACGCCCACCTGCCGCACGCCGAGCGTCATGCTGCCTCCAGCAATGCCGAAGGTGCGCGCCTGGCAGCCACCAACCCGGCTTGGGCCGGCATCGCCAGCGAACGCGCCGGCAGCGAATTCGGCCTGCACGTGGTCTCGCACGCGATTCAGGACGACGCCTTCAATCGCACACGATTTGTCGTCGTCTGCCTGCCCCAAACCCTGCCCGCGCCACAAGCCAGCGGCAACGACTGCGTGAGCCTGATCGTCTCGGTGCCCAACACGCCCGGCGCCGTGCATGACTTGCTGATGCCACTCAAAACGCACGGCGTGTCCATGACCCGGTTCGAGTCGCGTCCGGCACGCTCGGGACAGTGGGAATACTATTTTTACATCGACATCCAGGGGCACCCCTCGCAGCCGCACGTCGCCTCGGCGCTCAAGGAGTTGCAGGGGCTTTGCGCCTTCTACAAGGTGCTGGGCACCTACCCGGTGAGCGAATAATGGCCCCCCACGTTCATCACTTTGTGTATTCACTGCCCCCCGAGGGGGCGCAAATCTCCCTTGGAGCGGCCCTGCGAGAGTCTTATGTTTGAACAGTTGGGTCTGATCGGTTGCGGCCTGATGGGCGGCTCGTTTGCGCTGGCGCTCAGGCGTGCCGGTCTGGTCAAGCGGGTGGTCGGCTACAGCAAGTCCCCCTCCACCACGGAGCGCGCCCGCCAGCTCGGCGTGATTGACGTGGAAGCTCCTTCGGCCCTGCTGGCGGTCTCGGGCGCCGACATCGTGCTGATCGCCGTGCCGGTGGCCGCCACCGAAGCCACCTTCAAAGCCATCAAGCACCTGGTAACGCCCCAAATGCTGGTCATGGACGTGGGCTCGACCAAGCGCGACGTGGTGGATGCCGCCCGCCGGGCCCTGCGCGAGCAAATCGGATCATTCGTGCCGGCCCATCCCATCGCAGGCAAGGAAGTCTCGGGGGTGGAACATGCGGATGCCAATCTGTACAGTGGCAGGCAGGTTATTCTCACACCCACTGAGCGCACCCTGACGATCCAGCTGCAAAAAGCGGTTGATGTCTGGACGGCGCTGGGTTGCCGCGTCGTCAAAATGTCGCCCGAGTCGCATGATGCGGCGTTCGCCGCTGTCAGTCACTTGCCCCACCTGATTTCATTTGCCCTCATGAACGCCATCGCAGGCCAAACTCACGGCAAAGACTACCTGTCGCTGGCCGGCCCCGGCTTTCGCGACTTTAGCCGTATCGCCGCCAGCGACCCCAAGATGTGGCGCGACGTTCTGCTCTCCAACCGCGAAGAGTTGCTGGCCCAGTCCAAAATCTTCCAGCACAGCCTCCAGGCACTGGAACTCATGATCTCCAGCGGCAACAGTGAAGCCCTTGAAGGCCTGATTGGGCAGGCCAGCCTCGCCCGCGCCAACTGGCACATGACCACAAACAAGAACTGATGTTTTCCACCGCGTTTCTCGATATTGCACACCTTACGGCAGCAGGTGGCAACATCGTGCTTCCCGGCTCCAAAAGCATTTCCAACCGCGTGCTGCTGTTGTCGGCCCTGAGCCAGGGTACGACCACCCTGCACGACCTGCTGGACTCCGATGACACGCGCGTCATGCTCGCCGCGCTGCGCCAGCTCGGCTGCGGCGTGCAGCAAGACGGCACCACCGTCGTTATCGACGGTCTGGACGGCAAGCTCCCCGGCACCGCCCTGAAGTTCTTCATGGGCAATGCCGGCACCGCCATGCGCCCGCTCACCGCTGCCCTGGCCGTGTTGGGCGGTGACTTCGAACTCTCCGGCGTGCCACGCATGCATGAGCGCCCGATCGGCGACCTGGTGGACGCGCTGCGCCAGCTCGGCTGCCGCATCGACTACCTCGGCAACGACGGCTACCCGCCGCTGCGCGTCGGCCGCCCCGCCCTGAAGCTTGACGCCCCGATCAAGGTCCGCGGCGACGTTTCCAGCCAGTTCCTCACGGCATTGCTGATGGCCTTGCCACTGGTCGCGACAAAAGACATCGTGATCGAGGTCGTCGGTGAGCTGATCTCCAAACCCTACATCGAGATCACGCTCAACCTGCTGGCACGCTTTGGCATCACGGTGCAGCGCGAAGGCTGGCAACGCTTCACCCTTCCCGCCGGGGCACGCTACCAGTCACCGGGTGTGCTGCATGTCGAGGCGGATGCGTCGTCTGCCAGCTACTTTATCGCGCTCGGCGCCATTGCCGCAGATAGCGGGGCACCGGTGCGCATCGAGGGCGTGGGCGAGGACTCGATCCAGGGCGACATTCGCTTCATCGATGCCGCGCGCCTGATGGGCGCACGCGTCACAGGCGGCCCCAACTGGCTGGAGATTTCCCGCGGAAGCTGGCCCCTGAAAGCGATCGAACTGGACTGCAACCACATTCCCGACGCGGCCATGACGCTGGCCGTGATGGCGCTGTACGCCGACGGCACGACCACGCTGCGCAACATTGCCAGCTGGCGCGTCAAGGAGACCGACCGTATCGCCGCCATGGCCACCGAACTGCGCAAGCTCGGCGCCACGGTGGAAGAAGGCGCGGACTTCATCCGCGTTGAGCCCCTGCCGAACGCCGCGCAGTGGAAAGCAGCCACGATCCACACCTACGACGACCACCGTGTCGCCATGTGTTTCTCGCTCGCGGCCTTCAACCCGGCCCGCCTGCCCGTGCGCATCCTCGACCCGAAATGCGTAGCCAAAACCTTCCCTGATTACTTCGAAGCGCTGTTCTCGGTCACGACGGCCATGCCCGGCACCGTGCCGGTGCTCTGCGTGGACGGCCCCACCGCTTCCGGCAAGGGCACGCTGGCGGCCCACCTGGCCGAGGCCCTGGGCTACCACTACCTGGACTCGGGCGCCCTGTACCGCGTCACCGCGCTGGCCGCTCTGCGCGCCGGCCTGGCGCTGGAGCCCGCTCATGAAGCCGCCATTGCCGCCTTGGCCGAACGGCTGCCGGTGCGTTTCGTCGGCGAACAGGTGCTGCTCGATGGCGACGATGTAAGCGACGCCATCCGCAGCGAGGAAGGCGGCATGAACGCCTCCAAGGTCTCGGCCCTGCCGGCCGTGCGCACCGCGCTGGTCGCCTTGCAGCACAGCTTTCGCCAGCTGCCGGGCCTGGTGGCCGACGGGCGCGACATGGGCACCGTGATCTTCCCCGACGCCCCGCTCAAGGTGTTTTTGACCGCCAGCGCCGAGCAACGGGCGCAGCGGCGCCATAAGCAATTGATTTCAAAGGGAAATTCAACTACACTCTCATCCCTTCGTGCTGATCTGGAAGCGCGCGATGCACGGGACTCGTCCCGCAGCGTGGCACCCCTCAAGCCAGCCGGAGACGCCCGGTTGCTGGACAACTCGGATCTGACGGTTGAAAGATCGGTCGATCTGGTGTTGGGCTGGTGGCAGAGCAAACAGCCGTTCAGGGCAACCTGAGGGGCATCATGGCCCATCCAAGTCCTCTCGCGCAGCACCTTGCGCACTGCTTGGGTGGTTCAACAAACCAACCTGCGGATCAAACCGCAACTTAACCTGCGGTTCACACCGCATCACAAAATGTCAGAATCTTTTGCCGCCCTATTTGAAGAGTCCTTGACACGCACGGAAATGCGTCCAGGCGAAGTGATCACTGCTGAAGTGGTACGCATCGAGCACAGCTTTGTCGTTGTGAACGCTGGCCTCAAGTCTGAAGCCTACGTGCCGCTCGAAGAATTCAAGAGTGACAAGGGCGAAATCGAAGTCCAGGTCGGCGACTTCGTGTCGGTGGCCATCGGCTCGATCGAAAACGGCTACGGCGACACCATTCTGTCGCGTGACACCGCCAAGCGTCTGGCTTCCTGGATGAGCCTGGAAAAAGCGCTGGAAACCGGCGAATTCGTCACCGGCACCACCAGCGGCAAAGTCAAAGGCGGCCTGACCGTACTGGTCAACGGCATCCGCGCCTTCCTGCCTGGTTCCCTGGTGGACACCCGTCCGACCAAAGACCTGTCCCCGTACGAAAACAAGACCCTGGAATTCAAGGTCATCAAGCTCGACCGCAAGCGCAACAACGTGGTGCTGAGCCGCCGCGCCGTGGTGGAAGCATCCATGGGCGAAGAGCGCGCCAAGCTGATGCAAACCCTCAAAGAGGGTTCCGTGGTTCAAGGTGTTGTCAAGAACATCACCGAATACGGCGCATTCGTGGATCTGGGCGGTATCGACGGCCTGTTGCACATCACCGACATGGCCTGGCGCCGTGTCCGTCACCCCTCCGAAGTGGTGACAGCGGGTCAAGAAATCACCGCCAAGATCCTGAAATTCGACACCGAGAAAAACCGCGTGTCCCTAGGTCTGAAACAAATGGGCGACGATCCCTGGATGGGCGTCAACCGCCGCTACCCCCAAGGCACCCGCATGTTCGGCAAGATCACCAACATCGCCGATTACGGCGCATTTGTGGAACTCGAACCCGGAATCGAAGGCCTGGTGCATGTGTCCGAAATGGATTGGACCAACAAGAATGTGGCTCCTTCGAAAATCGTTGCCCTGGGCGACGAAGTCGAAGTCATGGTCCTGGAGATCGACGAGGACAAGCGCCGCATCTCCCTGGGCATGAAGCAGTGCAAGGCCAACCCATGGCAAGAGTTTGCCCAAAACACCAAGCGCGGCGACCGCGTCAAGGGTCCGATCAAGTCGATTACCGACTTCGGCGTGTTCGTGGGTCTGGCTGCCGGCATCGACGGCCTGGTTCACCTGTCCGACCTGTCCTGGAACGAGCCCGGTGAAGCCGCCGTGCGCGAGTATAAAAAAGGCCAGGAAGTCGAAGCCCTCGTGCTGGCCGTGGACGTGGACCGCGAGCGCATCTCCCTGGGCATCAAGCAACTGGACTCCGATCCGTTCACGACCTTTGCCACGATCAATGACAAGGGCCAGGTTGTGACCGGCAAGGTCAAGACTGTGGATGCCAAGGGCGCTGAAATCGATCTGGGCGACGACATCATCGGCTATCTGCGCGCCAGCGAAATCTCCCGCGACCGCGTGGAAGATGCCCGCAACGTGCTCAAGGAAGGCGATGAGGTCACGGCTGTGGTGGTCAATGTGGATCGCAAGACCCGCAACATCCAGTTGTCGATCAAGGCCAAGGATGCGGCCGATCAGAACGAGGCCATGTCCACGCTGAGCCAGCAGTCAGCCCGTGAAAACGCTGGCACCACCAGCCTGGGTGCCTTGCTGCGTGCCAAGCTGGACAGCAACAATTAATCGTTAAGTCACCAATAAAGAAACGGCCGGCAGCATGATGCGCCGGTCGTTTTTTTGTCCGGATTTATTGCATGACCCGCTCCGACCTTGTCGAAGAACTGGCCGCCCGCTTCAGCCAGCTGACCCAACGCGATGCAGAATTTGCCGTCAAGGCCATTCTTGACGCCATGAATGACGCATTAGTACGTGGACATCGAATCGAGATCCGCGGGTTCGGCAGTTTTTCCGTCAATCACCGGCCTCCCCGCATGGGACGAAATCCACGCAGTGGCGAAAGTGTGGCCATCCCCGAAAAGCGGGTACCCCACTTCAAACCCGGCAAAGCCCTGCGCGAAGCCGTCGATCTGCGCACCGCCGAACTGGAAATCAAGGCCCATCCCGAAGCGGATCAACGGGTGCAGAGTCACACGCCAGGACGTTAGAATCGACCCGTCACTGGGGAGATCAATGAAACACCTCATGTGGCTGCTGAAGTGGGTACTCAAGGCAGCCATTTTTTTTACCCTGTTTGCCTTCGCGCTGAACAACCAGCAGGACAGCACCGTGCATTTTTTCTTTGGCACCCAGTGGCGTGCGCCACAAGTGCTGATTGTGTTGACCGCTTTCGCGGCTGGAACAGTAGTGGGGGTGCTCGGCATGGTGCCGCGTTGGTGGAAACAGCGGCGCGCCGCCACCCGTGCCCACCTGACGGCGTTGACCGCAGTCAACACCAACGAGTCCCAGGCAACGCCACCACTCTCCCCGCATGGACTTTGACTTGAGCTGGATACTGCTGGGTTTGCCCCTGGCATTTGTACTGGGCTGGCTGGCCTCGCGTTTTGACCTGCGCCAGTTGCGCATTGAAAACCATCAGGCGCCCAAGGCCTATTTCAAAGGTTTGAACTTTTTGCTCAATGAGCAGCAGGACCAGGCGATTGACGCTTTTATTGAAGCGGTGCAAAACGACCCCGACACGTCGGAGCTGCACTTCGCGCTGGGCAACCTGTTCCGCCGACGTGGCGAGTATGAACGTGCGGTGCGCGTCCATGAGCACCTGCTATCGCGTGGCGACCTGAGTCTGGCCGACCGTCAGCGCGCGCAACATGCACTGGCGCTGGACTACCTCAAAGCGGGTCTGCTCGACCGTGCCGAAGCGGCTCTGCTCAAGCTGGAGGGAACCCCCTTCGAAGCGCAGGCGCAGTTGGCCCTGCTGGCCAACTATGAACGCAGCCGTGACTGGACCCACGCCGCGCAAATCGCACAAAAGCTGGAACGCAGCAACCAGGGCAGCTTCAATGGCCGGCTGGCGCATTACCTGTGCGAGCAGGCCGCCGCGTGCAACACCAATCAGACGGGCGAACAAGCCCGGTCTTTGCTGCAAGAGGCAATAGCCACCGCTCCTGCGGCGGCACGCCCGCGCATTGATCTCGCCAGCTTGCTCGCCAGCCAGGGCAACCCGCAGGACGCCTACAGCACGCTGGCGGAATGCCTGGAATGCGCGCCCACTGCCATCCCGCTGATCGCTGCCGCCCTGGCCGGCTATGCCCAAGACTGCGGCCGCTCGCACGAGGCGCTGGAACTGCTGAAAACCAATTACGAACACGCTCCTTCGCTGGACGTGCTGGACGCCATCGTGGCGCTCGAAGCCACCGTGCAAACCCCCTCGCCCACGGCGCGCGACTGGTATGTTCGGCATCTGGAGCGCGAGCCATCATTGGTCGCGGCCGCCAAGTGGATCGCCGGCGAAAAGCTCGAACATGAGCAATTTCATCCCCAGGTACAACGGGCACTGGACCATGCCGTCAAGCCGCTGACACGCTACCGCTGCGCCGCGTGCGGCTTTGAAGCCAGACTGCACTTCTGGCAGTGCCCCGGCTGCCAGGCCTGGGACAGTTACCCGCCCCGGCGGGTGGAAGAACTCTAATAAAACAACTTGACTCCATGACCATCTCCAGAGAAAAACTAGCCAAGGCACGCGTGCTGGTGGTCGGCGACGTGATGCTGGACCGCTACTGGTACGGCGCCGTGGACCGCATCTCGCCCGAAGCGCCGGTCCCGGTTGTGCGCATTACACGCGAAGAGGAACGTAACGGCGGGGCGGCCAACGTCGCCTACAACGTGGTGACGTTGGGCGCCCAATCGTCGCTCCTCACCGTGGTGGGCAATGACGAAGCCAGCCACAAACTGGAGACGCTGGTGGCTGGCACCGGCATTCGCACGCACTTTGGCCGTGACGCCGACCTGAAGACGACCGTCAAACTGCGGGTGATTGGCCGCCAGCAACAATTGCTGCGCCTCGACTTCGAAAACACGCCCAAGACAGAAGTACTGGCCTCGCAAACCGCCGCCTTTGCCACCCTGCTGCCGGAGCACGATGCCGTGCTGTTTTCGGACTACGGCAAGGGGGGGTTGGCCCACGTGAGCGACATGATCGCGCGCGCACGCGCGGCAGCCAAACCGATCCTGATCGACCCCAAGGGCAGCGACTATTCGCGCTACCAGAATGCCAGCGTCATCACGCCCAACCGCGCCGAGTTGCAACAAGTCATCGGTCCCTGGCTGGACGAATCTGATCTCCGGACCAAATGCCACAACCTGCGCGAACAGCTCAACCTGGACGCCGTGCTGCTGACCCGCAGTGAAGAAGGCATGACGCTGTTTGATGCCCAGGGTCAACTGCACGTCAGCGCCCAGGCTCGCGAAGTGTTTGACGTCACCGGCGCCGGTGACACCGTGATTGCCACCCTGGCCGCGCTGGTGGCCGCCGGCATGAGCATGCGCGAGGCCCTGCCCCTGTCCAACCGGGCCGGTGGTCTGGTCGTGGGGAAATTCGGCACGGCCACCGTTTCATACGAGGAGTTGTTTGCATGACCCGAATCGTCGTCACCGGTGCCGCCGGCTTTATCGGCAGCAACCTCATCAAAGGGCTGAACGCGCGCGGCATTGATGACATCATCGCCGTGGATGACCTGACGCAAGGCGACAAATTCCGCAACCTGGCCGATCTGAAAATATCGGACTACGTGGATGCGGGCGCGTTCTACGACCTGTTTGCCCATGGCTCCTTTGGGCAGGTCGAAGCCGTGTTTCACGAGGGCGCCTGCAGCGACACCATGGAAACCAACGGCAAGTACATGTTGGACAACAACTACACCACGTCGGTCGGCTTGTTCCTCGCTTGCCAGAAGCGCGGGACCAGGTTGTTGTACGCCTCCAGCGCCGCGACCTACGGTGGCTCCGATACCTTCAAGGAAGAACCCGCCTTCGAGCGCCCCCTGAACGTATATGGTTACTCCAAGTTGCTGTTTGACCAGCGCATGCGGCGCGAATGCGGCGTCGACTTTCAGCGTTCAGTTGTTGGCAAGACCAGCCAGGTCGTTGGCTTTCGCTACTTCAACGTGTATGGGCCGCACGAACAGCACAAAGGACGCATGGCCAGCGTCGCCTTTCACCAGTTCAACCAGTTTGCAACCGAGGGAAAAGTCAAACTGTTTGGCGACTACGGTGGCTATGGGCCGGGTGCGCAGATGCGCGATTTTGTTTTTATTGACGACGTGGTGGCGGTCAACCTCTGGTTCTTTGACCACCCCGGGCAATCCGGCATTTTCAACCTGGGCAGCGGCCGGGCGCAGCCCTTTAACGACATCGCCATCTCGGTCGTGAACACAATGCACGGTTTGCGCGGTGAGGCCGCACTGCCGCTGGAAGCCATGACCGCCACGGGCCTGATCGAGTACATCCCCTTCCCGGACGCCTTGCGCGGCAAGTACCAGTGTTACACCCAGGCCGATTTGACCGCCCTGCGCGCCGCGGGCTGCCACCACAGCTTTGCCAACGTACAAACTGGCGTCTCGCAATACGTGCAGTGGCTGGCCAGCCAGGCCTGAGCCATGTACTGAACCTTGATCCCGTTGTGCTGCCGGCTTCATCACCAACATGAGCCTGCATTTTTGTAGTTTTAATCTTCTGGAGTTGATTCATGTTGAAAAAAATTCTGACCCTGGCCGTCATGTCGTACGCCGCAGTCTGCTTTGCCGCTGTTGACGTGAACAAGGCCAGCGTTGCCGAACTCGACAGCATCAAAGGCATTGGCCCAGCCCTTTCCAGCAAGATTCTTGACGAACGCAAACGAGGCAACTTCAAGGACTGGAACGACTTCATCGCGCGTATCACAGGGGTGGGCGAAGGCAACGCATCCCGGTTTTCCGCCGAAGGCCTGACCGTGAACGGTACGGCCTTCGGGAGCATCGCCACCACCCCGGCGGCCGAGGCCGTCAAGCAAAATGCCCCGCGCGCCAAAGCAGCCCCACCGGCCGTCAACGCAGCCGGGAAGTAACGCGGCCAACAGGTAACCTGCGGACAGTCCTCTCCACAGCCCTCCTATGATGGTGTTCTCGTGATCTCGGTTCTTGCTATCTGTGTTGGCGCCAGCGTTGGAGCGCTGGCCCGCTGGGGCTTGGGCCTGTGGCTCAACCCGGGGGCGATGCTGCCATTTGGCACCCTTGCCGCCAACCTCATCGGCGGCTATCTGGTGGGTCTGTGCGTGGCCGTATTTCAGGCCCTGCCCAATTTGGACCCGGTCTGGCGCCTGACCCTGGTAACCGGTTTTCTGGGCGCGCTCACCACGTTTTCGAGCTTCTCGGCTGAAGTGGTAGGCATGCTGGGGCAACAGCGCTACACCCTGGCGTTTGGAACGGCCGCCCTGCACCTGTTTGGCTCCCTACTGCTGACAGCGGCGGGGATACGGACTGCCATGTTCCTGGTGGCCTCCCGAGCATGACTGATTTGGTAGCTATTTTTTGTGATCGATCCGGATCGCGATGACATCGCCGGTCACACACACAACGCCATCACTCAGAAGTGCGGTTTTAACCATGTACTTTCGACCCTCCACCTTGTCGATCAAGGCCCGAAGTTCAACCGCTTTCATCGGGACTGGTTTAAGGTATTTAACGGTCATCGTCCCCGTGACCATGGACATGGCCGGGTCAAATTGATCGTCATTTCCCTGTTGCCGATTTGCATGGGCCAGGGCTGCATTGACGGAATGGCAGTCAATCAGACTGGCTGAAATGCCACCATAAAGGCACTCTGGCGGACCGGTCATGTAGTCCTTGGGCGACCAGTGGCAAACCACTTCATTGCCATCCCAATAGCTTTCAATATGCAGCCCATACGGATTGTCCAAACCACATCCCAAACAATGGTTGGGACGCATTTTTTCCTGGATAGATACTTCTGACATTCAAACTCCGATCATCCGTTGGTCGTGCTGCGTCACAAACGTGAACCCGGGTCGCTTTATCCGCCATACGGGCAATGAACCAGGGCGTTTGCAAGGACGCAACACCCAATGGCAAACGCAACGCCATGGTAGAGTTTGCCACATGCTGCGACCGCCCCCGGGTCAAGGGTCCCACGCTCCGGCTCAATGATCTGCACAACGTGTCACTTGCATGGCGCAGCAAGATCGGAGCAAAATTTCTTAGGGCTTTGCTGAACAAGTCTCTCCGTTCGGCCTGAGCCTGTCGAAGGCTTCTTCAAGTTGTTGATTTGCAAGGACTGCGTTTCGACAAGCTCAACGCGAACGAACTTATTCAGCATTGCCTTAGAATGCAAAAACACTTCAAAAACGGAGGAAGCACAATGCATTCCGAAAAGCCAGTGGATCGCTATCACCTGGCCTCGATCTCCCTGCACTGGCTGATGCTGGCCCTGTTCATCGGGGTGTATGCCAGCATTAACTTGCGCGAGTTGTTCGACAAAGGCAGCGCCCCCCGGGAAACATTGAAAACCTTGCATTTCATGCTGGGGCTCCTCATTTTTTTCCTGGTCTGGTTACGCCTCGCACTGCGCACGCTCTACCCCGCGCCACCCCGGCGGCAGGAAATCGCCGGCAGGCTGGTCCACCTGATGCTCTACGCCATCATGATTGGTATGCCACTACTGGGCTGGCTGCTGCTGAGTGCCGCAAGCAAACCGGTTCCATTTTTGGGCCTGACGTTGCCGGCCCTGATTGGACAAAACAAGGAACTGGCGGGCCAGTTCAAGGAAGTCCATGAGTTCGTGGGAACCACCGGTTATTTCCTGATTGGCATCCATGCCGCAGCAGCCCTGTTCCACCACTACATCCTACGAGACAACACCTTGCGAAGCATGTGGCCGGGGCCCGGGGGGTCAATCCATGCCCGTCATCACTGACGGGCGAACCAGCTGAATTGCTGAAAGCACAGCTTCAACATAGACTGGCGCATGTTCGAAGGACATATCGGAGCCAAGAGTTCCGACCTCTGCATCGTGGTATCTTTCTTGTTACCGTAAACCACAATCCTGGCGGTTCACGGCTCGCTTGGGACGGGAAAGCCCCTTCCACTTGTTCATCATGATCGATACAGCATTCGCCGACCATTTCGCAGCCGACTGGACAGCTGGCGATTCAACAGGCACCTTGCAAGGCAAGGTTACGAGGGCATATGCACGCTGCCTCTAAGCCGCTCAAAGTCAGCGCGTTGAGCGACCTGAAACTGGTCAAGCGCGAAATTGAGGCACGCATCCGTCAGCGGGACCAGCAGGCCCGCGCCACGCAGCGGACGACCAGCGAAAAAGACCTGTTCATCCGGGCGGCGGGCGCCGTCCAGCCCTTACCGGACAAGCGCACGGCACTACTGAAAAAAGAGCCGCCCGCGCCTCGGCCCATGCAGTGCCAGCAGGACGACAAGGCCATTCTGATCGAGGCCATCAGTAACGAGTTCGACGTCAGCACCCTGCTCGACGTCGACGAGCTCCTGAGCTTTCGCCGCCCCGGCATCGGCCCTGATGTCATTCGCAAACTGCGCCGCGGTGATTGGTCGATCCAGCGCCAGCTCGACCTGCACGGCCTGCGCCGCGACGAAGCCCGCGAACAGCTGAGCTTTTTCATCCATGAAGCGCACAAACACGGCATCCGCTGTGTGCGCGTGGTGCATGGCAAGGGCCTGGGGTCTGCGGGCAAGACGCCGGTTCTGAAAATCCGGGTGCAAAGTTGGCTGGTGCAAAAACAGGAGGTGCTGGCCTTCGTACAGGCCAAGCCGGCGGACGGTGGCGCCGGCGCGTTGATGGTATTGCTGGCGGCGTCGCGGGGCTGAACGGAAAATACGCCTTGCACGGCAGCTTGTCCAGCAGGTCGGGGTCATCGCCACACTCAAAGAAAGCCATCCTCATGTCCGGAACCAACGTCACTGCCATCGAACGGCTCATCGACATCCTCGAAGCATTCCAGGCCAACCAGCGGCCGCTGTCCCTGACGGACCTGGCCGAGACGGTCAATATCCCCAAAAGCACCTGCCATGCGATCGTCACGACGCTGACGGCACGCGGTTATCTCTATTCCCTCACCCGTCCACGCGCGCTGTACCCAACCAAGCGCCTGTACGACGTGGCGCGCGACATTTATGAAAAGGACCCCTTCATCGAACGGGCCACACCACTTCTTGAACAACTGCGCGACGCCTCGCGCGAGACCGTCATTCTCGGCAAGCGACAAGGCGATACGGTCGTTTACCTGCAGGTCATCGAGGGTCTGCACTCCATCCGCTACTCGGCCAGACCGGGCGACATCAAGCCTTTGACATCCAGCTCGATCGGCAAGGCCTTGCTCGGCAGCCTCAAGGAAGCGGAACTGCGCGGTTGGCTGGAAAATCGGCCATTGGCCAACATCACCGAGGCAACCATCGCCGACCCGCAGGCCCTGATCGACGACATCTTGCAGAGTCGTCGCGCCGGCTACTTCGTGACGCGCGGCGAAAATGTGGACGACGTGTGGGCGCTGGCGACCTTCATCAGCCTCCATGGAGAGACGCTGGCCGTGGCCGTGGCCGGCTCACGGCATCGCATGGAAGGCAAACTGGGGGAGTATGCAAAATTGCTGGTGGCCACCTGCAGCCTGCTGTCGCGACAACTGGCGCAGTAGCGGAAAAACAATCTTTTTTCTGGTCTGCCCGGAGGGGATCGAACCCCCGACCCACAGCTTAGAAGGCTGTTGCTCTATCCAACTGAGCTACGGGCAGTCTTTGCCAGCAAAAATATGCTGCTGGTGTTTTTGATTGCGTGGGAGAAAACGCACCGCACTTGCAAAAACGCAAGTGCTGGATGATACCGTCATCAGGCGCCGCAGCCCCTGGCGTGGCGGTGCTGCGTTACGTACCGCGCGCCGGCGCCGGCTCGTCCACCACCTCCGCCGCCGAGCGAAATGCCTCCACCGACGCGGGTACGCCGCAGTAAATGGTTGCGTGCAGCAGCACCTCTTGAATTTCGCGTACCGTGGCACCATTGTTCAGTGCCCCTCGCACGTGGCCCTTGAGTTCGTGTTGCTTGCCCAGCGCGGTCAGCATGGCCACCGTGATCAGGCTGCGGGTTTTCAGGTCCAACCCCTCGCGCTGCCAGACGTCGCCCCAGGCATTGCGGGTGATGTGCTGTTGCAGTGGCTGCGTGAAATCGGTGACCTGGCCCAAAGCCCTGGCCACAAAGTCCTCGCCCATGACCTGCTTGCGGGTTGCCAGGCCTTTTTCAAACTGTGAATCCATGTCTTGCATCTCCTGAAAATTCCGTGTGTACAGACACCCTGCCGATGGCCCGCCATCCCAGGCCAGACCGCTACCGTTGCGGCAGGCTCTGGCAGCGGGGCATGTCGGGCGCCTGGGTGGCTACCGTTTTTGCAGCAACTCAGCAATTGCCCGCGGGTAGATCTGATGCTCTTGCGTCAGCACCCGTGCCGCCAGCAGGTCGGCAGTGTCCCCCGGCAACACCGGCACCACGGCCTGCGCCAGGATCGGCCCGTAGTCCAGATCAGCCGTCACCTGATGCACCGTGGCTCCGGCGAATTTGCAGCCGGCGTCCAGCGCACGCTGGTGCGTGTTCAACCCCGGAAAAGCAGGCAACAGCGAGGGATGGATGTTGAGCAGCCGCCCCGCATAACGGCTGACAAAGCCGGGGGTGAGGATGCGCATGAAGCCGGCCAGCACCAGCAGCGCCGGTTGGCCCGGTTCGTCGTAACGTTCAATCACCCCGGCCAGCGCCTCATCAAATGCCTCACGCGAGGCAAAGGTCTTATGCTCCAGCACTTCAGTGGCCAGACCTAGCTCCCGCGCAAACAGCAGCCCCCGGGCGTCCGCCCTGTTGCTGATGACCGCCGCCACGCGCGCGCCCCATTTTTCTGCCCAATCCTCACGACGGGCCGCATTCACGATGGCGGCCATGTTGGAGCCGCCGCCAGAGATCAAAATAACGATGTTTTTCATACCTGAACGAATTATGACCTTGACCACCTCCAGCCCGCCCGCCGCACCCCTCGACAGCGACAGCACCGCCGGGCGCATCGAGCGGCCCGAGGCGGAAGTGGCACTGCTGCGCGACACCGTGCAAAAGCTGTGCGCCGAACTGGGCGTGTCACCCTTGAAGGAAAATCCCGGAGAATCGACGTGAATTCGCGTCACATGAACAAAAGATACCCATGAACGAAACCACTCAACGCCCTGCTCTGCCCGACCACCTGTCCGCTGACCCGCGCAGCCCCCACCATGTCGCCGCCGTGTTCGAACATGACATTGGCATTCGCTTCAACGACAAGGAGCGCTCGGATGTCGAGGAATACTGCGTCAGCGAAGGCTGGATCAAGGTGCCCGCCGGTAAAACGCTGGACCGCAAAGGCAAACCCTTGCTGATCAAACTGAAGGGGAAGGTTGAAGCGTTTTATCGGTAGGGGCGGCCGTTCGCGCCCGCCTGACGGTGGCCTGATGCGCCACCGTTTTCAAGATGCTCAGGCAAGCAGCCGGGATGACTTCGGCACGTGCGCCATCAGGAACTCCATCTGGTCAGCCAGAATGCGGCGGTTGCGCAAAATGAAGTCTTCCCACAGGCTGGGTGTGTAAGGTGCGTACAGCAGCGGCATGCTGGCCTGCTCGGGCGTGCGGTGGCTCTTGCGGTGGTTGCAGGGGCGGCATGCGGTGACCACATTCATCCAGGTGTCGATGCCGTTCTGGGCAAACGGGATGATGTGCTCACGCGTCAGCGCTTCTTCATGGAAATGACTGCCGCAATAGGCGCAGAGATTGCGGTCCCGGGCGAACAGTTTGCTGTTGGTCAACCCTGGTTTGAGCGCAAAGGGATTGATGCCGGGCACGCCCCGGGTGCCAATGATGCTGTTGACCGTGATGACGGACTGTTCACCTGTGATTGCATTGTGCCCGCCATGGAACACCGCGATCCGGACGCCCATCTCCCAGCGCACTTCCTGCGCGGCGTAATGAATCACCGCCTGCTCAAGCGAAATCCACGACTGGGGCAGCCCCTGGGCTGACAGCTTCAAGACTTTCAAAACACGCCTCCCGGAACTTCTGAAACATTGCAGGACAGCCCCCAACGGCATCGCCGAAAGCTCTGTCTTCAACACATTAGAACCACTGACACCGGCCTTCCGGCAGCGGGGGAAACGTCACCCTCCACCACTGAGACACAATATACCCTGTTTTCATGACCATTCAGCGTCAGGCGCTTTCTTCCTCGGCATCGCCTGCTATCAAAAAGATAACAATCCAATGAAGGTTTTTCGCGGTTTCCATCACCCCGGCGTCGCCCAGTCCTGCGCGCTGACGATCGGCAGCTTCGACGGCGTGCATCGGGGCCACCAGGCCATGCTGGCGCTCGTGCGCGGCGAGGCCCAGCAGCGCGGCATCCCCAGCTGCGTCCTGACCTTTGAGCCGCATCCGCGCGACTATTTCGCGGCTGTCACCCACAAACCCGAGCTGGCGCCGGCCCGGATTTGCAGCCTGCGCGACAAGCTGACCGATCTGGCTGGGTGCGGCGTGGACCAGACCGTGGTCTTGCCTTTCGATGCGCGGCTGGCCTCGCTTTCACCCCAAGGCTTTATCGACGAGGTGCTGGTGCGGGGACTGGGTGCGGACTACATTCTGGTGGGCGATGATTTCCGGTTTGGCGCCAGGCGCGCGGGCGACTACGCCATGCTCGATGCCGCCGGCGAGACGCAAGGCTTTGACGTGGCGCGCATGAACAGCTATGAAGTGCATGGCCTTCGGGTGTCCAGTTCCGCCGTGCGCGAAGCCCTGTCGCAAGGACGCATGGACGATGCTGCCCGGCTGCTGGGGCGGCCCTACCGCATCTCGGGGCACGTGGTGCATGGCCGCAAGCTCGGGCGCGAGCTGGGTTTTCGAACGCTGAACCTGCGCTTTGTCCACTGGAAACCCGCCGCCAGCGGCATCTTCGTCGTATTGGTGCATGGCCTGACGACCACGCCGCTGGCCGGTGTGGCCAACCTGGGCATTCGTCCGTCGCTGGACCCGGATGACGTGAACGGCGGGCGGGTGCTGCTGGAAACTCACTGCCTGGACTGGCCCACGAGTCTGGGTGCAGAAGAGGCGTACGGTAAAATCATCCGCGTGGAACTGCTACACAAACTGCACGGCGAACTCAAATACGATGGTCTGGACAGCCTGAAATCGGGCATCGCCAGGGATTGCGAGGACGCACGGAGCTATTTCTCGTCGATGCACGCAGGCACCAGCCGTCAAACGACGCGCGACCGAATTTAGACGCTCCCCTATCCGTCGCAGCCCTTCGACAGGCTCAGGGCGACCGGCTGTTATTCCTGTTTGCACCCCTACTTGCGTTCGGGCTGAGCCTGTCGAAGCCCTCACGAAGCACTGCCATGACCGACGCCACCAACAAAACCGACTACCGCAGCACCCTCAACCTGCCCGACACACCCTTTCCGATGCGCGGCGACCTGCCCAAACGCGAGCCGGGCTGGGTCCAAGACTGGGAAGACAAAGGCATTTACAAAAAGCTGCGGGCGGCTCGCGCCGGCGCGCCCAAATTTGTGCTGCACGACGGCCCGCCCTATGCCAACGGCAAAATTCACATCGGGCACGCGGTCAACAAAATCCTCAAGGACATGATCGTCAAGGCGCGGCAGCTCCTGGGCATGGACGCCATCTACGTGCCGGGCTGGGACTGCCACGGCCTGCCGATCGAGAACGCGATTGAAAAACTGCACGGCAAAAAGCTGGCCCCCACGTCCGCTGAAGATAGCCTGACTGCCCGCGCCGAGTTCCAGGCCAGGTGCCGCGCCTTTGCCGCCGAGCAGATTGCCGGGCAGATGGCCGACTTCAAGCGCCTGGGCGTGCTCGGCGAGTGGGACAACCCCTACCGCACCATGGATTTCAACAACGAGGCCAATGAAATCCGAGCCTTGAAACGTATCATGGAGCGCGGCTTCGTCTACCGTGGCCTGAAACCCGTCTACTGGTGCTTTGACTGCGGCTCCTCGCTGGCCGAGTTCGAGATCGAATACGCCGACAAGAAGTCGCAAACGCTGGACGTGGGCTTCAAGTGCGCCGAGCCGGAAAAACTGTTCGCGGCCTTCGGCCTGAAGACGCTGACCAAGGACGCTTTCGCCGTCATCTGGACCACCACCGCCTGGACCCTCCCCGCCAACCAGGCGCTCAACCTCAACCCTGCGCTGGAATATGCGCTAGTGAACACCGAGCGCGGCCTGCTGCTGCTGGCGGCGACGCTGGTGGACAAGTGCATGGAGCGCTACCAGCTCAGCGGCACGGTGCTGGCCACCTGCCTGGGTGAAAAACTCGCGCTGCTGAAGTTCAAGCACCCGCTGGCCCATGTGCATACCGGTTTTGACCGTGTCAGCCCGGTGTTTCTGGCCGACTACGCCACCGCCGAGGACGGCACCGGCATCGTGCATGCGGCGCCGGCCTATGGTGTGGAAGACTTCAACTCCTGTGTGGCCAACGGCATCGCCTACGACGACATCCAGAACCCGGTGCAGGGCAATGGCCGCTATGTGGACGAGCTGGCGCTGTTCGGCGGCCTCAACATCTGGAAAGCCTGCCCCGAGATCATCAACACCCTGCGTGCGGCCGGCAGCCTGTTTGCCACGCAGGACATCGTACACAGCTATCCGCATTGCTGGCGCCACAAGACGCCGGTGATCTACCGCGCTGCCGCGCAATGGTTTGTGCGCATGGATGAGGGCGATGGTGTTTTCACGCAAGACAAGGCCGGCAAGACCTTGCGCCAGCTCGCCCTGGCCGCCATCGAAGAAACCACCTTCTACCCGGAAAACGGCAAAACCCGCCTGCGCGACATGATTGCCGGGCGGCCCGACTGGTGCATCAGCCGCCAGCGCAACTGGGGCGTGCCGCTGCCCTTCTTCATCCACGTCGCCACCGGCGAGCTGCACCCGCGCACCATGGAACTGATGGACACCGCGGCGGCCATGGTCGCGGCCGGAGGCATTGAAGCCTGGAGCAAGGCCACGCCCGAGTCCCTCATCGGGGACGACGCGCCGCATTACACCAAGAGCACCGACATTCTGGACGTCTGGTTCGATTCCGGCACGACCCACTTCCACGTGCTCAAACACAGCCATGCCGCGCAATCCGCCTGGCCGGCCGACCTGTATCTGGAAGGTCACGACCAGCACCGCGGCTGGTTCCACAGCTCGCTGCTCACCGCCTGCGCCATGTACGGCCACGCCCCCTACAAGGGCCTGCTGACCCACGGCTTCACCGTGGACGGCAAAGGCCGCAAGATGAGCAAGAGCGAAGGCAACGTGGTGGCGCCGCAAGAGGTCAGCGACAAGATGGGCGCCGAGATCATCCGCCTGTGGTGCGCCGCCACCGATTACTCGGGCGACCTCGGCATCGACGACAAGATTCTGGCGCGCGTGGTGGACACCTACCGCCGCATCCGCAACACGCTGAAGTTTTTGCTGGCCAACATCAGCGACTTCGACCAGGTCAAGGATGCCGTGCCGGCCGACCAGTTGCTGGAGATCGACCGCTACGCCCTGAGCCGTGCCGCGCAGCTGCAGGCCGACATTCTGGCGCACTATGAGATGTACGAATTCCACCCGGTGGTAGCCAGGCTGCAAATTTACTGCTCGGAAGACCTGGGCGCGTTCTACCTTGACGTACTCAAGGACCGGCTCTACACCACGGCCCCCAAATCACTGGCCCGGCGCAGCGCCCAGACCGCCTTGCACCAGATCACGCACGCCATGCTGCGCTGGATGGCACCGTTTTTGAGCTTCACCGCCGAGGAGGCCTGGCAGGTGCTGGGCGACTCGGAGTCGATTTTTCTGGAAACCTACGCACAACTGGCCGCGCCCGATGAAGCACTGCTAGCCAAATGGAGCCGCATTCGTGACATTCGCAACCTGGTCAACAAGGATATCGAGGCCCTGCGCGCCGCAGGCAAGGTTGGCTCGTCGCTGCAGGCCAATGTCACGCTGGGACTGCCAGCGCCCGACCTGGAAGCACTGGCGTCTCTCGGCGACGACCTGAAATTCGTCTTCATCACCTCCGCCATGGGGCTCTTCGCCCACGATCAGCGAACGGTGCAGGTGACGCCATCGACAGCTCAGAAATGCGAACGCTGCTGGCACTACCGTGACGACGTGGGCCACGACCCCGCGCACCCGACGATTTGCGGCCGCTGCACCGGCAACCTGCATGGCACCGGTGAAGACCGGCAGTTCGCCTGATGGCCCGCAAACCGCAGGGCAGCAGTGGCATGCTGCAGTGGCTGGGCCTGGCCTTCATCATCCTGCTGGCCGACCAGTTCACCAAGGTTCTGATCCTGGGTTATTACCACCTGGGTGACAGCACCTTCATCACCGGCTTCTTCAACGTGGTTCGAGTGCACAACAGCGGTGCGGCATTTTCCTTTCTGGCCGGCGCTTCGGGCTGGCAGCGCTGGTTCTTCACCGTCATTGGCCTGCTGGCGGCCCTGGTGATCTTGTGGCTGCTCAGGGCGCACGCCGGACAAAGACTGTTTTCTTTTGCCCTGGCCTGTATTCTGGGCGGCGCCATCGGCAATGTGATTGACCGCGTGCTCCATGGTTACGTGGTGGATTTTCTGGACTTTCACTGGCGCGGCTGGCATTTCCCGGCCTTCAATGTCGCCGACAGCGCCATCACCATCGGCGCCGCCTGCCTGATCCTGGATGAGCTGCTGCGCGTGCGGCGCACGCGCTGACGGCTTGCCCGTGCCTCCAGGCAACTTTTCCGCCAGGTACCGGCTCACAGCGTCAGAATCGAGCAACCCGTGGTCCGGCGCGCCTCAAGGTCGCGGTGTGCCTGCTGCACTTCGGCCAGGGGGTAGCGCTGGTCAATGCGGATCGTGACCTGGCCACGGGTCACGACCTCAAACAGATCGTCCGCCATGGCCTGCGTGCCCTCGCGCGTCGCGGTGTGGGAGAACAGCGTCGGACGCGTCACGTAGAGCGAGCCTTTGGCGGCCAATGTGCTCAGTGAAAATGGCGCCACCGGGCCCGAAGAATTGCCAAAACTGACCATCAGGCCAAAGGGCGCCAGACAGTCCAGCGACCGGCCCCAGGTGTCCTTGCCGACCGAGTCGTACACCACCTTTACGCCTTTTCCGCCGGTAATTTCCTTCACCCGGGCCAGGAAATCTTCATTTGCATAGTTGATGACAAAGGCCGCGCCCTGCTCTTTGGCCAGCGCGCACTTGGCGGCCGAGCCGGCGGTGCCGATCAACTGCAGGCCCATGGCGCGGGCCCACTGGCAGGCGATCAGGCCCACGCCGCCGGCCGCTGCATGAAACAGCACGAAATCGCCGGCCTGCAGCCCCCCCTGCGGCTGCGTGCGCTTGAGCAGGTAGTGCGCCGTCAGGCCCTTGAGCATCATGGCCGCGCCGGTCTCAAATGAAATGGCATCCGGCAACCGGCACACACACCGGGCCGATACCACCCGCAAATCACAATAGCTTCCCGGCGACTGGCTGGCATAGGCTGCGCGGTCGCCCGCCTTCAGGTGGGTGACACCGGCACCGACCGCCTCCACCACGCCCGCAGCTTCCACGCCCAGTTGCAGGGGCAGCGGCAAGGGGTACAAACCGCTGCGCTGGTACACGTCGATAAAGTTCAGGCCGACCGCACGATGGCGGATGCGGATTTCGCCGGGTCCGGGATCGCCCACCATGACGTTGACGAGCCGGAGTTGCTCGGGGCCGCCGTGTTGCTCAATGCGAATGGCGCGGGAAGGGAACGAGATCATGTCGGGCATCCTGAAATTTGAACCGCTTGCAGCAGGCCGCATGGTGCCACGAAATGACGCACCATTTTCGGCGTAAAGGCAGCGCCTTCGGGCAGCCGCCCCCGAGCCTCGTCAGGTTCTGAAAACCCTGTGGTGCAGCCGCCGCAGCGACCACCAGACGGCCAGCGCCACCAGGGGAATGGTGGCAGCGGCAGTGCTCTCCGGGCTCCATGGCCAGCCCAGTTGGGAGGCCCCCTTGGCCAGATAACTCACCAGACCCACGATGTAGTAGGTGATGGCGGCCACCGACAGTCCCTCCACCGTGGACTGCAGCTTGAGCTGCATGTCCTGCCGCTTGTTCATGGCCGTCAGCACGGCCTGGCTGCTTTGCTGCTGCTCGATCTCGACCCGCGTGCGCAGCAGATTGCTGATGCGCGACACCCTTTGCGACAGCGCGTCCTGGCGGCGCGTGGCCCACTCGCAGGTGCTGCGCGCCGGGGTCAGCCGGCGATCCATGAACTCGCCAATGGTCTGCATGCCGGGCAAGGCGGATTCATTGATCTCCGTGATGCGTTTATCCACCAGCTCAAAATAGGCCACGCTGGCCGAGAAGCGCGAATGGGTGGCCGCGTGCTGGCTCTCCACCTGACCGGCCAGCTTGGTCAGCCGGTCCAGCAACAGCGGTTCATCTTGTGCCGTGGCGCTGCGAATGGAACTGGCCAGCTCGGCCAGTTCCCGCTCGGCGCTGGACAAAATGCTGGACGCCTCGCGCGCCGCCGGCAAGCCCAGCAAGGCGGCCATGCGGTAGGTCTCGATCTCCAGCAAGCGCTGCACCAGACGCCCCAGACGGCGCGGCGGCAGATTACCCGCGAACAGCACCATGCGGGAGAAACCATCGGCGTGGATGGCAAAGTCGGTATACACCTCGCCCGCACCACCGGCGACGCTGGAGGCCACCAGCGTGTCTTCCTGCAGCACGTGCTTGACCAGTGCCGCAGCCCCAAAGGCATGGGTTGACAAGACCCACAGGTGCAGACTCGACAAACACTCGCCCGGCAATCCGGCGAACCAGTCTTGCGGCACCGCGTCCAGCGCCCGGTCGGGTTCATGCTCGCCAAAGCGTTCGGCGGGCAAGGCGCACATGAAGGTCCAGGTGACGAATTCCGTGTGCAGCTCCCACCGGATGTGGAACGCGCCCAGGTCCATGCGGAAATGGCTGGACTGCGGGTCGGGCAGCGGCAGGTGACGCTCATGCAGCAACACCGCCACATGCGCCCGGCTGGCGTCGCGCTGGGCCGCATCGCACAGCATGACCACGTGCGAGATCGCCAGCGGCGCGGCCAGAGCCTGCGGCGGCCGGGCATGAATTTCATTGTGCAGGGCGACCCGTTGCGGGTGCTGTGGCAGGTGGTGCTTGAGTTGCATGATCGCTCCTTGGCTGGCCATTGTGCCGTACCGGGCCGGCATGACCACAAGCAATATTTACACCACTGACCTGGCACGGGGTAGCCATGCCGCCGGCAGGAGGATTTCTTCCTGTCTGCCAGGCTACGCTGCCCGTGTATGCACCACGCGTTGCGGGTAGGGAATCTCGATCCGATGCTCGCGCAGGGACTTGAGGATGTGCAGGTTGATCAACGACTTCAGGTTATCGCTGCCGTTTTCGGGATCGGCGATCCAGTACCCCACCTTGAACTCCAGCCCATCGGCGCCAAAGTTTGCCAGATTGACGGACGGTTCGGGGCTACGCAGCACGCGATCCTGACTCAGGGCCGCCTGTTTCAGCAGACGCGTCACCAGGTCCACGTCGCTGTCGTAGGCGACCGACACCATGGTCGACTGCCAGACCTGCGGGTCTGCCAGTGACAGGTTTTCCACGCGGCTGGTGATCAGCAACTCGTTGGGCACGATCGACTCCCGCCCGACCAGCGACCGGATGACGGTGTAACGCGCGTTGATTTGCGTGATGCGGCCCTCAAAACCATCCACCCGCACGTTGTCGCCGATGCGCATGCTGCGTTCGGCCAGAATGACAAAGCCGCTGACATAGTTGGCCGCCAGCTTCTGCAAACCAAAACCCACCCCCACGCCAATCGCGCCACCGAGCACCGACAGCGCGGTCAGGTCAATGCCCACCATCGACAGCGCCAGCAGCACACCGATCAGCATCAGCAACGCACGCGTGGCGTTGCTGGCCGCCTTGCGCAAGGACAGCTCGTCGCCTGTGGCGGAGCGCAGCAGGCGGCCCTCGATGCCCGAAGAAATCCACAGGGTGAAGAGCAACACGGCGCCCGCCGTCAGCGCCCCTTCCAGCAGGGTGCGGACCGACAGCATCGAGTCACCCACCTTCCAGGTGATCTGGTCGAGCTCATCCAGCAGCACCGGCAGCAGCCCGCTGACCCACAACACCATCGCCAGCCAGGCGACCCAGGAAATGGTGCGCTCGAGTGCGCGCACCAGCGGCGCATCCCGGAACGCGGCCTGCAGCACCTTGACCCCCAGGCGAATGACCAGCAGGGAGAGCAGGACGGGAATCGCAATCTTGAACACCGCCGGCGTCACCCGGCCCACCATCCAGGCCCGGGCCACGTAGGCCAGGCACAGCAGCAGCGCGGGAAACAGCACCCCGTCCACGATGCGTCTGCCAAACAGGATGGAAGTTTTGTCGTCCGAGCCCACGCTGCGGCGCATCAGCGCGGCAACCGCCCAGGCCACACCGCCGCACAGGGCCAGCGCCCCGAGCTCCATCAGGGCGCCCGGCCGGGCCAGGGCGGCCAGCCAGCCTTCCAGGTCGGTGAACCGGGAGTCAGACATCGGTCAGTACCCGCAGATGCGCCTCCACACTGCGGCCCAGCGCGCTCAGGGCATAACCGCCTTCCAGGCAGGAAACAATGCGCCCCCCGGCGTGACGCCGGGCCACGTCCTTGACACGCTGGGTGATCCAGGCGTAGTCCTGCTCGACCAGCCCCATCTGCCCCATATCGTCTTCCCGGTGCGCGTCAAAGCCGGCGCTGATGAAAATCATCTCGGGCCGGAAAGCCTCCAGCCGCGGGATCCAGACGCTCTCAACCAGATTGCGAATCTCCATGCCTTTGGTGTAAGCCGGTACCGGCAGGTTGACCAGGTTGCCGGCGTTGGAATGGACGTGATCCAGCGGGTAGAACGGGTACTGGTAGAAACTCACCATCAGGATGCGCGGGTCGCCGGCCACGATGTCTTCCGTGCCGTTGCCGTGGTGCACGTCAAAATCCACAATGGCCACCCGCTCCAGTCCGTGACGCTCCAGCGCATATTTGGCGGCGATCGCCACGTTATTGAAAAAACAAAAGCCCATGGCCTTGTCGCGGCAGGCATGGTGGCCGGGCGGACGAGTGGCGCAAAAAGCGTTTTCCAATTCGCCCGCAATCACGGCGTCGGTCGCGGCCAGCGCGGCGCCCGCAGCCCGCAGGGCCGCATCCCAGGTGCTGACGTTCAGGGCGGTGTCGGGGTCAACCTGGGCATGGGTTGGGCCACCGGCTTCGATTTCATCGCGCAAGCCGTCACTCAGGCCCCGGATGGAAGCCACGTACATGCGGCTGTGCGCCAGCTCAATGTCGGTCAGGGGTGCTATCGGGGCCTCGCGCCGGTCCAGGGCGGCAGCCAGGCCCGAGATCAGCAGGCGGTCTTCGATGGCATCAAGCCGCTCGGGGCACTCGGGGTGGCCCGCGCCCATTTCATGTTTGCGGCAATCGCGGTGGGTAAAGTATCCGGTCATAGTCACAGTGCGCGCAAGCCTCTCGATATTTTCAGGTAACGTCGTGCCATGGATGCACAACACAAACTCAAATCACTGGTTGATCAGCTTAACACGGTGATTGCCGGCAAGCCTGCGCAAACCCGGGACTGTGTGGCCTGTCTGCTGGCCGGAGGCCACCTGCTGATTGAAGACGTGCCCGGTGTCGGCAAGACCACGCTGGCGCACGCGTTGGCCAGAACCTTTGGCCTGCAGTTCTCGCGCGTCCAGTTCACCGCCGACCTGATGCCCAGCGACCTGTCGGGGGTCTCCATTTACGAGCGCAGCCAGGAGGCCTTCGTGTTCCACCCCGGCCCCTTGTTTGCGCAGGTGCTGCTGGCCGACGAAATCAACCGCGCCAGCCCCAAAACCCAGAGCGCGCTGCTCGAAGCGATGGAAGAAAAACAGGTCACCGTGGACGGCGCCACGCACCCCCTGCCATCGCCCTTCTTCGTGATTGCCACGCAAAACCCGCACGACCAGCTCGGCACCCATGCGCTGCCGGAGTCGCAACTGGACCGGTTTTTGATGCGCATCTCGCTCGGCTACCCCGACCGCGCCGCCGAGCGCGAGCTGCTGGCCGGTCATGACCGGCGCACCCTGGTGGAGGCCCTGCCCAGCCTGCTGACGGTGCCCGAGTTGCAGGCGCTGCAAGCCAGGGTGCTGGCCGTCCACGCCGCCGCGCCCCTGCTGGACTATGTGCAGGACCTGATGGCCGCGACCCGGTCCGGCCAATGGTTTTTGCAGGGCCTGAGCCCGCGTGCCGGCATTGCCGTGCTGCGCGCCGCCAAGGCCCAGGCCCTGCTGAGCGGACGCGACTACGTAGCCCCCGATGACGTGCAGGCCATCCTGCCGCAAACCGTGGCGCACCGCCTGATTCCGGCAGGAGACGCCGGTCGCGGCCCGGTTGAGCAAGTGCGCGCCCTGCTGGACGCCGTGCCACTGCCGTGAACGAGCGCAGTGCCGCTTTGCGCGCCGCAACCGGCGTGGGAGCCAGGTTCCGGCGCTGGTTCATGGCGCGGCTGCCGCTGGGCGACAGCCTCACCCTGACGCAGCGCAACGTCTACATCCTGCCCACCGGCCCCGGCTTCATGCTGGGCGCCACGCTGCTGGTGTTGCTGGTGGCGTCAATCAACTACCAGCTCAACCTGGGCTACCTGCTGACCTTTTTGCTGGCCGGCAGCGCGCTGGCCGGCATGCACGTGTGTCATGGCACACTGCGCGGACTGAGCATGAATCTGCTGGCGCCCGACGACCAGTTCGCAGGGGCCGGCGCCGTGCTCGGCATCCGGCTCCAGAACCGGCGGCGCAGCGTCCGGCACAGCATCGGCCTGGCCGTGCTGGGCTCCGGCCAATGGGTCTGGACCGATGTGCCGGCGCAGGGCAGCGCCACGGTGCAGATCGCCTTCAGGCCCGGGCGACGCGGCCTGCACCGGGTGCCTGCGCTGAGCGCCGAAACACGCTTTCCGCTGGGTACTTTCCGGGCCTGGACCGTGTGGCGCCCGGCCGCCCGGCTGCTGGTGTACCCGGCCCCGGAAACCTTCCCGCCGCCCTTGCCGTCGGGCGAGCCGCGTGTCGCCGGTGCCGCCAGCGCGCAGCCACTGGCCAACGGCGAATACGATGGCGTGCGCGCCTACCGCCGGGGCGATCCCCTGAAACTGGTGCTCTGGAAAAAAGCCGCTCAAACCAACCAACTGGTGAGCCGGGACACCATCCGGGCACGGCATGCCGAGTTGTGGCTGGACCGGCAGCAGACCGGCAGCGCCCACCCCGAGCAGCAGCTGTCCCGCCTGTGCGCCTGGGTGCTGCAAGCCGAACAACTGGGGCTGGAGTACGGCTTGCGCCTGGGCGCACGGGTCATCGAGCCCGGCCACGGCAACGCCCATCAAAAGCGCTGCCTGCAAGCGCTGGCCCTGGACTGATGCCATGACCGCGACCCTGTCGAATCGGCTGTTGAACCGCCTGTCCAGACTGCCCCGGGACAGCCGCGACACGCTGTTTTTACTGGCTGTAATGGCCTGGGTGGTGCTGCCGCAAGTGGGCAAGCTGCCGCTGTGGTGCAGCGGGCTGACGGCGGGCGTGCTGTTGTGGCGCGGCTGGCTGGCCGTCACCGCGCGGCCGCTGCCACCGCGCCGCTGGCTGCTGGCGTTGCTGGTGCTGACCATGGCCGCCACCCTGTTCACCCACAAGACCCTGCTGGGGCGCGATGCCGGCGTGACCCTGATCGTGGTGCTGCTGGCCCTGAAAACACTGGAACTGCGCGCCAGGCGCGACGCCTTTGTGGTGTTCTTCCTCAGCTTCTTCATGCTGCTGACCAACTTTTTCCATTCGCAATCACTGCTCACCGCAGCAGCCATGCTGATCGCCCTGCTCGGCTTGCTCACGGCACTGGTCAATGCCCACCTGCCGGTGGGCCGGCCGCCTTTGCTGCAGGCCGCCAAAATCGCGGGCTCGATGGCGTTGCTGGGCGCCCCCATCATGGTCGTTCTGTTCATGCTGTTTCCCCGGCTGGCACCGCTGTGGGGCCTGCCCGACGACGCCATGAGCGGGCGCAGCGGCCTGTCCGCCAGCATGCAGGTGGGCAGCATCGCCCGCCTGGCGCTGGACGACAGCGTTGCCATGCGCATCCGCTTTGAAAATGCCGCACCGCCGCAGTCCGCGCTCTACTTTCGCGGGCCGGTGCTGTCCACTTTTGACGGACGCAACTGGCAGCCCCTGCGCTCGGGCTTTCCGGCCCGCCTGCAGCCGCCTGCCAACCTGCAGGTGCAAGGGCCGCCCGTCAGCTACCAGGTAACACTGGAGCCCAACAACCGCCCCTGGCTCCTGACGCTGGACGCCACCCCGGCCCCGCCCGCACTGGGCGGTTTTTCCGCCAGCATGACGTCCGAGCTGCAGTGGCTGCTGGACCGCCCGGTGACAGACCTGGTGCGCTACACGGCCCAAAGTTACCCTGACTTCCGCCACGGCCCGGCCCGAGCGCAAGTCGGCCTGCAGGACTATGTGAGCCTGCCGCCCGGCTTCAATCCGCGCACACTGGCGCTGGCCAGCGAGCTGCGGCGCGACCCGCGTTACGCCAGAGCGGATGGCGCACAGTGGGTCGCCGCCGCGCTGGAGCGGCTGCGCACCGGCGGCTACCGTTACACGCTGGAGCCCGGCGTGTACGGCCAGCACAGCGCCGACGAATTCTGGTTCGACCGCAAACAGGGTTTTTGCGAGCACATTGCGTCGAGCTTCGTCATCCTGTTGCGCGCACTCGACGTGCCGGCCCGCATCGTCACCGGCTACCAGGGCGGCGAACAAAATGCACTGGACGGATTCTGGATCGTGCGCCAGAGCGATGCCCACGCCTGGGCCGAGGTCTGGCTGACGGGCCGCGGCTGGGTGCGGGTGGACCCCACCGCCGCTGTGGCCCCCGCACGTACCGGCACACTGCAACGCCTGCAGGCGCCGCGCGGTTTCATCGCCAGCGCCCTGAGCCAGGTCAGTCCCGGCATGGTGCTTGACTTGCGCGCCCTGTGGGACGCCGTCAACAACGGCTGGAACCAGCGGGTGCTGAATTACACGCAGGGCCAACAGCTCCAGTTGCTGCGCAACATCGGTTTCGCATCACCCAGCTGGGAAGACCTGATTTACTTGCTCGCCGGCCTGCTGGTGCTGACCAGCCTGGCCGGCACGGCCTGGGCCCTGTGGGAACGCAGCCGCCAGGACCCCTGGTTGCGGCTGCTGCAAACCGCCTCGGCCCACCTGCAAAAAGCGGGCATTGACGTGACGCGCAACAGCCCGCCGCGCCGCATGGCAGAGCAGCTGACCCGGCAACTGGGGGCAGACGATCCGGGCACGCAGGCGGTGCGCGACTGGCTGCTGCGCCTGGAAGCGCAACGTTATGCGCCACCCGGCACCCGACGCGCCCATCTGGGTACACTGCAACGCGAACTCAAACAACTGCCCTGGCCCACGTGACTTCCAAAGTATTTTCAATAGCTATTGTTTTAATAGCAATTTGCGCTTTATCCAGCGGGGCCCAGGCTAAAAAACCCCATCATAAAAAACCGCCTGCGCGCAGCCACGTGAGTCCGCCCGGCCCGGTCTACGCGCAGCGCGAAGACGTCATGCGTGCCGCCGATGACATCGCGGCGCGCCGCGATCTGAACCCCGAGTGGGTGCGCCAGACGCTCGGCCAGGCCCGCCACATGGCGCAGGCCGTCAAATTCATCCAGCCGCCCCCGGTAGGAACGCCCAAAAACTGGCGCCTCTACCGCAGCCGCTTCATCGATCCCATCCGCATCAGCGCCGGCGTGAAGTTCTGGCAGGACAACCGTGACACACTGGCGCGAGCCGAAAAGGAAACCGGCGTTCCGGCCGACATCATCGTCGGCATCATCGGCGTGGAAACCATTTACGGCCAGCAAATGGGCGATTTTCGGGTGCTGGACGCACTGGCCACGCTGGCGTTTGATTTTCCGCCCGGCCACCCGCGCGCCAAAGAGCGCAGTGAGTTTTTCAAAGCCGAACTCGAACAATTTTTGAGCCTGACCCACCGCACCAGCGTGGACCCGCTGCAACTGCGCGGCAGCTATGCCGGGGCCATGGGCATGCCGCAATTCATGCCGTCGAGCTGGGTGAAATACGCAATTGATTTTGACGGCGACGGCAAAGTCGACCTCTTCAACAGCCCGGCCGACGTGATCGGCTCGGTCGCCAATTATTTCAAGGCCTTCAATTGGCAGCCGGGCATGCCCACGCACTACCCGGTAAGTTTTGATCCGGGCAAGCGCGACCTGGATGCGCTGCTGGCGCCCGACATACTGCCAACCTTCAGCGTCGCCAGCTTCATGGCCAAAGGCGCCGTGCTCGAAGGCGCGGCGCTGCAGCACACCGGGCCGCTGGCGCTGGTGGAACTGCAAAACGGCGACATGCCGCCCAGCTATGTGGCGGGCACCGAAAACTTCTATGCCATCACGCGCTACAACTGGAGCAGCTACTACGCATTGGCGGTGATTGAGCTCGGGCAGGAAGTGGCGCGGGCCAAGAAGCCGTAAGCCAGGTCGGGGGCACTCGCCTGCGCCTATGGCACACGATGACTCCAATACCGCACGTCCTGGCTGCGCTGGCACTTGACGTCCTGCGGCTGCGCCGACCGCCAGATGGCCGCGCCACAGTGGGGTGTATCGACCACGCGGATGTTCCGTTCGGCGTAGCGCGCCAGCACCGGCCCGGCCGGGTGGCCAAAACGGTTGCGGTAACCAGCCTGCACCAGCGCCATGCGCGGCTGCACGGCATCCAGAAAGACCGCGCTGCTGGAGGTTTTGCTGCCATGGTGCGGCACCAGCAGCACGTCGGCCCTGAGCGGCACCGCGGCCGCGATCAGACGCGCTTCCTGGGCCTGTTCAATGTCACCGGCCAGCAGCGCCGCCTGCACGCCGTTGGAAATCCGCAGCACGCAACTCATGGCATTGGACTTGTTGGCCCGTTCATAGTCGGGCGCCTGCGGGTGCAGCACTTCGAACGCCACGCCGTCCCAGTGCCAGCGCTGTCCCGCCACACAACGCGTGGCAGGGCGCACGGCCTGCAATTCATGGTCCGCCTCAATCGAGCTCAGCAACGTCGCCTGCGGCTGCATTGCCAACAGTGCCAGCGCGCCGCCAACGTGGTCGCTGTCACGGTGACTCAGCAGCAGCACGTCCAGCGGGACATCGAGCGCGCGCAGCAAGGGCACCAGCACACGATGACCGGCATCACTCTCACGGCTGAAGCGCGGCCCGGCGTCGTACATCAACGCATGGGTGGCTGTGCGCACAATGACGGCATTGCCCTGCCCGACGTCGGCCGCCAGCAACTCAAACTGGCCCTGGGCAGGACGCGGCGCCTGCCACAGCAACACCGGCAGCAACAGGGGCACCCCCATGCAGCGCAGACGCCAGGGCAACGGCATGACCAGCCACAGGCCACCCAACATACCGGCAATTCCCGTCCACACCGGCGCCTGGGCCACAGCAAACGTGGCAAACGGCAGCGCGGACAACAGTTTCAGATAAGCGGCCAGGGCAGCCATCGCCAGCGCGGCCAGCTCCCACAGCGGCGGCACCAGCACCCCGAGCATGGCCAGTGGGGTAACCAGCAGCGTCATCCATGGAATGGCCAATGCATTAGCTGCCAAACCCACCACCGAGACCTGACCGAAAAACAGCAGGGTGAGCGGCGTCAAGGCCAGCGTGATCACCCACTGCTCTTTGAACACAGCGTAAAAATGGCCCCTGACCCCCGTATTGACTTTTTCACCCGCTCTTGAATCGGTAGCAAACAGGACGCCAACGGCCACAAAGCTGAGCCAGAACCCGGCTTGCAGCAAGGCCCACGGGTCCAGCGCCACCACCACCGCGCAGACCAGCAGCCACACGTGCGGCCAGGGCCAGCGTCGACCCGACAGACGCAGCACGCCCACGGCGGCCAGCATCAGCACCGTGCGCTGCGAGGGCACACCCCAGCCGCTGAACAGGGCATAGGCGAACGCCAGCAGTACACCACCCGCCAAAGCGGCATTGGGGGCCGGCAGCCAAAGGCAAAGACGGCTGGAGCGCCGCCACAGCCAACCCAGCACGAGGGCGGCCAGCCAGGCGAACATGGTGACGTGCAAACCCGAGATCGACATCAGGTGCGCCACGCCGGTGGCCCGAAACACGTCCCAGTCGGCGCGGTCGATGGCATTCTGGTCGCCCACCACCAGAGCCGCCACCAGGCCCGCGTAGCTACGCTCTCCGACCTGCTCGAAAATCCGGTCGCGCACCTGCTGGCGCGCCCGCTCCACCGGGTGCCGCCCGGTCTGCAGCAGGCGCCGAGGTGCCGGATCCTTGGGCCCGGCGCGCACATAACCGGCAGCCTGCAGGCCCTGCTCCCACAACCAGAGTTCATAGTCGAAGCCGTGCGGGTTGCTGGCGCCATGCGGGGCCTTGAGACGCACCGTCATCTGCCAGCGCTCACCTGCCTCAACCGGTCCGGGCTGGCGCTGCAATTCGCCAAATGCGTCTGCACCGCTGTCACCCCAAACGCCGGCATACCAGCCCAGATAAACACGGGGTGGCAAGTGCACCGGCTGACCCCGTAGTTGCGCCGACTCCACGTCAAAACGAAAACGCAATCCGGTCTCGTTGCGTTGCGGCATGGCCGCGACCACGCCGGTCACCACCACGTCACGCCCTTCCAGCCCGGCATCCAGCGCATCATGCAAAAAAACCGCGGCACGCAGCCCGGTCACCCCGAAGGCCAACAGGCCGAAGACCAGGACGGCCAGGCCCGTGCGCCAGCGAATGGCCACTGATTTGATCGTCAGGGAAATCGACGACACGAGGGCCAGTAGCACCAGCAGGCCATAATCAGGCCAGGAGAACAGCATCGCCTGCTGCAACTGCAAGGCGGTTCCCAGCACCCAACCCAGCAGGGCCGGAAAAATCAGCCGGGCCATTCCTGCGTGATGCTGCGGTGCGGTTGGCATGCCTGCAGGCTAGCGTATGGGCGAGGCGGCGAATCTTTTCGCCTCATGCGACCGGACTGCCGTCACGCAGGCCATCTATTTCCAGGCCATCTCGCGCGTTGGCAGGCTGATGTGAAAGCCTTGGGCATAGTTGATACCCATCGCCTTGAGTGCATCAAAAATCGCCTGGTTTTCGACAAACTCCGCTACCGTCTGGATGCCGATGTCCTGACACAAACGTGAAAGATTGTGTACCAGGGCATAGTCAACCTTGGAATTGAGAATGTTGCGCACGAAAGCGCCGTCGATCTTGACGTATTCAAACTGCAACTCGCGCAGATAATGAAAGGAGTTGTAGCCGCTACCGAAATCGTCCAGCGCAAAGGCAAAGCCCTTCTGACGCAAATTAGTCAAGAACTTGCGCATATTGGTCATGTCCCCGATGGCATCGCGCTCCAGGATTTCGAACACGATGCATTCCGGCGGAATTGCAAGCGCATTGCACAGTTCCTCGGCATACCCCAGGATGCCGCGCCCCTGAATTTCCTGCGCCGACAGGTTGACAAATAGCTTGACGCCAGGCGAATCCGATTTCATCCGTTCGCGCTTCGCCTGAAACGCCTTGTTGATGATGATGCGATCGAGTTCGCGCCCCATGCCGTACTTTTCCATCGTTTCGATGAACATACCGGCAGAGAGCGTTTCGCCACTCGGCTCGATCAGTCGCGCCAGCGTTTCGCAGGCGAACAATTCGCCAGTCCTGCAATCGATGATGCTGTGGTAATACGGCACGATCCGGTCTTGTTGCAGTGCCTCGCGCAATTTTTCCGCATGATCGCGCGTATTGCGGCCGCCCTCGACCCGCCCTTTCAGGGCATCAAGCGTACAGACGCTGTCCTTGCCCATTTCCTTGGCCCGGTACATCGCGACATCTGACCCCGCCAACAAGTCAGGTTCGTTCTGCCCATCGACGGGATAGGTGGCGATACCGATTGAGACGGTCAAATGAAAGTACTTGCCGTCGGGGGCGGTGAAAACATGTTCGCGCAAGGCGCGACCCAGATTCGCCGCCACCGTGGTGGCACCGTCGCGACCTGTTTCCATCAGGATGACGGCAAACTCGTCGCCCCCGACGCGGGCGGCCAGGTCACCCTTGCGGATATGCTCACGCAGAATTTCCGCCACCCCGCCCAGGGCATCGTCGCCGGTCGGGTGCCCGTAGGAATCGTTGATATCCTTGAAATCGTCCAGATCAAGCATCAGCAGAGAAAACTCATGCACGTGCCGCTCCGAGCGCCCGATTTCATACTCCAGCATGTTGTTGAACTGGCGGCGGTTGTAGAGGCCGGTCAACGGATCGTGCATGGCATAGTATTCCAGCTCAGCCAGCGTACGTGATAGCACTTTACTGGAGCCGACCACCATCACCATCACCGAGAGAATCGAGCGCACCACGCTTTCTTCCTGCGGGCTCAACTCGCCACTGGCCACATAAGCCACGCCCAGCAGCCCAGCCAGTTTGGGAGTGTGCTCCGGCACTGCGACCGTGATCATGCGCACGGCGCCAATGCTGTTGATCGGCCTGCTCATCTTGACGACAAATTCCTCAATGTCGAGCGGTGCGTCGCCGGGCAACTTCAGATTGGCGATCATCTGCCTGGACAGCATGTCGCGCGCTGTTTTCTTCAACTCATCGGAATAGTCGCCGAGGTAATAGAGGAACAGCGAAAGATTGTGTTCCTCGGAAAACGCGATGTAGAAAAAATTGAACGGGAAAATAGTATGGAAATCGACCAGGATTTCCTGCACGAACTCCTTCCACTGCGTGACGTGCTCGTGCGACAGGATGATGCGCTCCAGCACCTTGCTCTGGCGTTCGAGTAAATCCTTTTCGACCAGCGTGGAGGCCAGGTCGGTCAAAGTCGCATTGAACTCCTGCATCGTGGCCTGTACGTAATTGCCGTTGCGGTGCCATTGCCGTTGCCGCTCGTCGATCAGCAAATCGAGGGTGGCATCCAGGCGCTCACAGGTTTGCACCGCACGCTCCAGGCGTTCAGCAAGCTCCGGCGTTCCCGAGTCTTCGGTCATGCCGCGCAGGTCGGCGATGACTTCAGTGTGAACATCCTTCACCAGCGCATTCAGGTTGCCACCGAAGATCTTGGACTGCGTCTGACTTTCCAGCAAAGCCGCCATGCGATCAATGACGCGCAAGCGCACCCCCTCCAGATGACTGGGGAGAAGGCCGCTCATGAGGAGAACCGTCCACCGCTGTGCATCAGGTCAACGCCACATTGCAGGTCACGCAGCCAGTCCAGAAATTCACGCACCGCCGCGCCGCGATAAACCGGACCATGCTGCGGCGCGATCATGTCGATATCAAGGCTGGCGATGGTCTCCAGCCAGCAGCGAATGGCCTTGTTGGAGCACATGTAGCGACGGTGAAAGCCGGCGATGAAAGGCAAATGGCTTTTGAAGTCATCCACATAAGGCGCATCCTTGTCCGTGGGCATCATCGCCGCACCGATGTCGCCGGTGAACAGGATTTTTGACACCGGATCGTAAACATTGATCTGCCCTTCCGAATGCAGAAAATGGGCGGGAACGATTTTGAGCCTGAAGCCAGGCGCCACCTCGCAATCCATGCCTTCATCCGGCACGCCGACAAATTGCGACATGTCCTTCAGGCCATAATGCGGCAAAAAGCGCAGCCAGATGCGGGAGATGTACACCGGCGCCTTGACCAGTTCCAGCCAGGTGGCGATGCCGCCGACAATGTCGGGATCCTGGTGCGAGAGAAAGATGCCGCAAATTTTATCGGGCGGGAGATAGCGCAGCATCTCGGCCAGCACCCGCGGCATGACACCGAAACCACCCGGATCCAACAACACACCGGCGCCTTCATGCACGACCAGATACTGGTTGGAGCGAACGCCATCCTCTTCCCCCGGTTCGCTCTCATTGAGCAGAATGAACTTGTGAAATTCAGAATTGAACAGCTTGACGTTGCGCATTATTTTCCTCGGATTGTCAGTCGGAACTCACTGCCAGGTGCAGTCCCTCGCATACCTGTTTTCACGACGAGGATCGACCCCACTGGAGGCAAAATATGACATCAAGGTGACAGCGCCATCGAATGTACCCCGCTTTCCCTGCATCTCTCAGGGTATCTTTTTGACGCAGATCAAGCCACCAGGGATTTTCAACATGGCTGCCCGCCGCGGGCGGGCAAGGCGCGCGGGCGGGCCGACTACAGCAGGGCGCGTCCCGGCACCTGAGCCGACCAGTCGATCGGGTCCTGCTGCAAGACCATGTCGATATCAAGACCCAGCACCTCGCCCACCGGGCCCGGAAACGTCACCGCCAGTTCCTTGTCGGACAGTTCGGCCTCTTTGGCACGAGCCCGCCAGGTGGCCA
>DIVK01000041.1:2354-2832 GCA_002422455.1 Rhodoferax sp. UBA6134 | reverse complement strand
TGGCCAAACGCTTTGAAGAGCACGCCAAGGGCATGGTGGTTCCCGCCACCCTGTTCGAGAAGTTCGGTTTCAACTACATCGGCCCGATCGACGGCCATGACCTGGATTCGCTGATTCCGACGCTGGAGAACATCAAGCACCTCAAGGGCCCGCAGTTTTTGCACGTGGTGACCAAAAAGGGGCAGGGCTACAAGCTGGCCGAGGCCGATCCGGTGGCCTACCATGGCCCCGGCAAGTTCGACCCGGCGATCGGTCTGCAAAAGCCCAGCACGCCGCCCCGGCAGACCTTCACCCAGGTGTTCGGCCAGTGGCTGTGCGACATGGCCGCGCAGGATGCGCGGCTGGTGGGCATCACCCCCGCCATGCGCGAGGGTTCGGGCATGGTGGAGTTTGAAAAACTTTTCCCGGCGCGCTACTTCGACGTCGGCATTGCCGAGCAGCATGCAGTGACCTTTGCCGCGGGCCTGGCCTGCGAGGG
>DIVK01000041.1:0-2273 GCA_002422455.1 Rhodoferax sp. UBA6134 | reverse complement strand
TGGCCTGTCCGGCGGATGAAAACGAGTGCCGCCAGCTGCTGTCCTGTGCCTTCGAGCAGGAGCACCCGGTGGCCGTGCGCTACCCGCGCGGCGCCGGGGCTGGCGTGCCGGTGCAGCCCGGTCTGGCGGCGTTGCCGTTTGGCAAGGCAGAGGTGAGGCGCGCCGGTCAGGGTGTTGCCATCCTGGTTTTCGGCACCCTGCTGTACCCGGCGCTGCAGGCCGCCGAAGCGCTCAATGCCACGGTGGTCAACATGCGCTGGGTCAAGCCGCTGGACGTGGCGCTGCTGCTCCAGGTGGCGGCCGGCCATGAAGCGCTGGTCAGCGTGGAGGAGGGCGTCATCATGGGGGGTGCCGGCAGCGCTGTCGGCGAGGCGCTGCACGCGGCCGGGGTGCTCAAGCCGCTGCTGCAGCTGGGGTTGCGCGATGAATTCATCGAGCAGGGCGATCCGGCCCACCTGCTGGCCTTGCAGGGGCTGGATGCGTCCGGGATTGAGGCCGCGGTGCTTGGCCGGTTTGCGGCGTTGCTGGAGCCGGGACGGCCCGCGCCCAAGGCGATGGCCTGAAGCGGGCACACCCGCGCGATGGCCCGTCAACAACTTCGGGAGTAAAATCAGTGGATCGTCGCTCCGTCATTAAAAACGCAGGCCTGGCCGGCATTCTGGCGGCGGCGGCCGCCCCGGCGGCGCGGGCGCAGGGGGTCAATGTTCGCTGGCGCCTGGCGTCGAGCTTTCCGAAGTCGCTCGACACCCTGTTTGGCGCCGGGGAAACCTTTGCCCGCAAGGTCTCCGAGATGAGCGACGGCAAGTTCGTCATTTCAACCCACGCGGCGGGTGAGCTGATGCCCGCGTTCGGCGTGGTCGATGGTGTGCAGAACGGTACTGTGGAGATGGCCCATACCGCAGCTTATTATTTCTTCGGCAAGGACGACGCATTCGCGCTGAGCTGCTCGATCCCGTTCGGCTTGAACAGCCGCCAGATGTCCGCCTGGATGTACCAGGGCAACGGTCTCAAACTGACCCGCGAGTTCTACGCCCGGTACAACATCGTGAATTTCCCGGGTGGCAACACCGGCGCCCAGATGGGGGGCTGGTACCGCCGGGAAATCAGGAGCGTGGCCGATTTGCAGGGCCTGAAGTTCCGCGTCGGTGGCTTTGCCGCCAAGGTGCTGGAGCGCATGGGCGTGGTGCCGCAGAGCATTCCGGGCGGTGAAATCTACCAGGCGCTGGAAAAGGGCACGCTGGACGCCGCCGAATGGATCGGCCCCTACGACGACCAGAAGCTCGGTTTCCACAAGGTGGCGCCTTACTACCATTACCCGGCCTGGTGGGAGGGCGGTCCGCAGCTTGAGTTCTACCTCAACCGCAAGGCCTACCAGGCGCTCTCGCCGGCGCACAAGGCCATCGTGGAGACCGCCGCCAGCTACGCGCACCAGGAAGTGCAGGCCCGGTACGACGTGAAAAACCCCACGGCGCTCAAGCAGCTCGTGGCCGCCGGAACCAAGGTGGTGCCGTTCTCCAGGGACATCATGGAGCGTGCCTACAAGGAATCAATGGCCCTGTACGCTGAATTGAGCGCCAGCAACCCCCGCTGGAGGAAAATCTACGAAGACCTCGCCGCCTTTCGCAAGGAGCAGAACCTGTGGTTCCGCTTTACCGAGGCGCGTTTTGACCGGTTCATGCAGGCGCAAAAACTGTAATCGGTGCTGGCACGCGCGAGCGATACCTGCTGCGCAGGGCCTGGTGTGTCACGTGCCGAACAGCACTGCCAGCCAGACTCGCACGATGAGCGCCAGGGGCAGCAGGACGGCAAGCAGCCCCGCCATGGCGTTCCACGTCATGCGTACCAGGCACATGCGCAGCATCAGGTAGGCAGAGAATCCCGTTGCCAGCGCCAGCAGCGCGCCGCGCACCGCAGGCACCCAGGTCAGCAGTACGCCCTCGGCCTTGAGGTGACCGAGCGTCAGCATCGACAGGCCCAGAAACACCCCGGCGCCGGCTATCGGCACCAGGGTCAGTGACAGTTTTTGCCAGGATACGGACGGGTCACGCAGCACCCGCGCTGCCAGCCAGACGGCGGCCCATACCGCCAGCCCCAGCGCACCGCCACCGCCCAGGATGAAGGCCAGAATGCACAGGCCATCGAGCCAGGTGAACACGTCATGCGCCGCCGGGTAATGCGTCAGCAGCCACCAGGGGGCGTTGTCTTGCAGCAGGGCCAGCCAGTCATGTTCGATCAACCAATCGGCCATCGCGGTCTTGATCTGTATGAAATAG
>DIVK01000103.1:6134-52146 GCA_002422455.1 Rhodoferax sp. UBA6134 | reverse complement strand
AGGCGCGTATGCACATCGCCGCCGCCCAGGTCTTCGGCCGTCACCACCTCGCCGGTGGCGGCTTTCACCAGCGGCGGGCCGCCCAGGAAAATGGTGCCCTGGTTCTTGACGATGATGGTCTCGTCGCTCATGGCCGGCATGTAGGCGCCGCCGGCGGTGCAACTGCCCATCACCACCGCAACCTGCGAAATGCCCAGGGCGCTCATGTTGGCCTGGTTGAAGAAGATGCGGCCGAAATGGTCGCGGTCCGGAAACACCTCGTCCTGGTTCGGCAGGTTGGCGCCGCCCGAGTCCACCAGGTAGATGCAGGTCAGGCGGTTTTGCTGGGCAATCTCCTGCGCCCGCAAATGCTTCTTGACCGTCATCGGGTAGTAGGTTCCGCCTTTGACGGTGGCGTCGTTGCACACGATCATGCAGTCGACCCCGCTGACGCGGCCAATGCCGGCGATCAGGCCGGCGCCGGGGGCGCTGTCGCTGCCATCGCGGTCCGGGTACAGTCCGAGGGCGGCCAGGGGGGAGAGTTCCAGAAAGGGCGTGCCGGGGTCGAGCAGCATTTGCACGCGCTCGCGCGGCAGCAGCTTGCCGCGCCCGGTGTGCTTGGCGCGCGCCGCCTCGCCGCCGCCCTGGGCCACTTTGGCGATCTGGGTGTTGAGGTCGTCCACCAAGGCGCGCATGGCGGCGGCGTTGGCCTGAAAGTCCGCCGCGCGGGCATTGAGTTTGGTGTCAAGAATGGGCATACAACTTCTTTCAGGCGGTTTTGTCTTCCTGCAGTCCCAGCTGCAGCTTCATTTCATCCCGGATCTTGAACTTCTGGATCTTGCCGGTCACGGTCATCGGGAACTCGCTGACGAACCGGATGTAGCGCGGCACCTTGTAGTGCGCGATCTGTCCTTTGCAAAAGGCCCGGACGTCATCTTCGCTCAGGGTCTGGCCGGGGCGCAGGACGATCCAGGCGCACAGCTCCTCGCCGTATTTGGAGTCCGGAATGCCCACCACCTGCACGTCCTGAATCTGGGGGTGGCGGTAGAGAAATTCCTCGATCTCACGCGGGTAGATGTTCTCCCCGCCGCGAATTACCATGTCCTTGATGCGCCCGACGATGTTGACGTAGCCCTGCGCGTCCATCGTGGCCAGGTCGCCGGTGTGCATCCAGCCTTCGGCGTCAATCGCCTCGGCGGTGCGGGCCGGGTCTTCCCAATAGCCGTGCATGACCGAGTAGCCGCGCGTACACAGCTCGCCCGACACGTCCGGCGCCACGGTTTCGCCGCTGGCGGGATCAACCACCTTGACCTGCAGGTGCGGCAGCACCAGGCCCACTGTTGCCACCCGCTTTTCCAGCGGTGTGCTGGTGTTGCTCTGGCAGCTGACCGGACTGGTTTCGGTCATGCCGTAGGCGATGGTGACCTCCGCCATGTGCATGTCGCGCACCACGCGCTTCATGACCTCGATCGGGCAGGGCGAGCCGGCCATGATGCCGGTGCGCAGGCTGGTCAGATCGAATTCGCCAAAGCGCGGGTGGTCCAGCACGGCAATGAACATGGTCGGCACGCCGTGAAGGCCGGTGCATTTTTCGTCCTGCACGGCTTGCAGCACGCTCAGGGGGTCAAAGTTGTCGTTCGGATAAACAATGGTGGCGCCATGCGTGAGGCAGGCCAGGTTGCCCAGCACCATGCCAAAGCAGTGGTACAGCGGCACCGGCACGCACAGCCGGTCGGCCGGGGTGAGTTTGATGGCCTCGCCGACAAAGAAGCCGTTGTTCAGGATGTTGCGGTGCGTCAGCGTGGCGCCCTTGGGGAAGCCGGTGGTGCCGCTGGTGAACTGGATGTTGATCGGGTCGGTGGCGTGCAGCAGTCTGGCCACGGCCGCCAGCCGCGGGTCAGCCGCGTCACCCGCCGCCAGCAGGCTGGAGAAACGCATCAGCCCCGGCGCTTCGTCCGCCTGGCCCGGTTCGTCCAGCCACACCACGGTGCGCAGCTGCGGCAGGCGGGCCGCCTGCAGGGCGCCCGCTGTTGCCGTGTCCAGCTCCGGCGCCAACTCGCGCACCATGCCCAGGTAGTCGCTGCTCTTGAAGCGGGCCATGGTCACCAGGGCCTTGCAGCCGACCTTGTTGAGCGCGTACTCCAGCTCGGCCACGCGGTACGCCGGGTTGATGTTGACCAGGATCAGGCCGACCTGGGCGGTGGCCAGCTGCATCAGCAGCCACTGGGCATTGTTGTGCGACCAGATGCCGACCCGGTCGCCCGGCTCCAGCCCGAGTCCGAGCAGGGCGCTGGCCAACTGCTTGCTGGCGGTCTGCAACTCACGGTAGGTGTAGCGCAGTTGCTGGTGTACGCTTACCAGCGCTTCATGGTCCGGCAGACGCTCGACCATGGCGTCAAAGAAGTCGCCCAGCGTTTGCTCGATCAGCGGCACGTCGGTGGTGCCACAGGACAAACTGCTCGTCAAGACGGGCGTGATCGGGGTATTCACAGGAGTTGCTGTCATATTTGTTTCCTCGGGAGTCATGGAGCCCGGAAATGACCGGGTAGCGCAGCATAGAGGCTCACGCCTTTGGGCGTCGGCCACGGGGGTTGCAAATCATGCCACATGGAAAGATACTTGATCCATGTTTTCCCGCCCCCTTCCGGCCCCCCAGGCGGCGGCCGGCCTCGGCACCGGCCCGGCCGTTACGCCGATTGCTTTTGTGAATGCGATTGTGCGAGCCTATGACCAACGCGGGCGCAGTCCGGCCGAAGCGCTGGCACTGGCACAAATTGCGCCAGCCGCTTTGAGCGATCCGGCGGCACGCATCACTGCGGCGCAGATGGAGCGCATCTCCGGCGCCGCCATGCAGGAACTCGACGACGAGGGCCTGGGCTGGTTCAGCCGCCGCCTGCCCTGGGGCAGCTACGGCATGCTGGCACGCGCCTCCATCAGCGCGCCGGCGCTGGAGCTGGCGCTCAGGCGCTGGTGCCGCCACCACGGGCTGCTGACGGACGACATTACCTTGACGCTGAGCGTGGTGGACGATACGGCGACGCTGTGCATCACCGAGCAGCGCGATCTCGGCGCGCTGCGCGAGTTCTGCCTGGTTTCGGTGTTGTGCAACATTCACGGCCTGGCCTGCTGGCTGGTTGATTCCCGCATTCCGCTGCAAGGCGCACAGTTTCCGTTTGCGCCGCCGCCGCACCACGACGTTTATGGCGTGCTGTTTTCAGGCCCCACCGCGTTCGGCACCGCGCCCGCCGGTCTGCGCTTCGACGCCCGCTACCTGGCGCTGCCTTTGCGTCGCGACGAGCACGCGCTGCAACAAATGCTGCAGCGCGCCTTGCCGCTGACCGTGCTGCAATACCGGCGCGACCGTCTGCTGGTGCAGCGGGTGCGTCAGGCGCTGCAGACCCAGCCCGCGCAGACCCACAGCGCCGAGGCCCTGGCCGCCCTGTTGCACGTTTCGCCGCGCACTCTGCACCGGCAGCTCAAGGATGAAGGCGCTTCGCTGCAGGCGCTGAAGGACGAGGTGCGCAAGAGCCGTGCGCTGGAGTTGCTGCTGCGCACCTCGCGTCCGATCAAGCAGGTGGCCGAGGCAACGGGCTTTCAGAACGAGAAAAGCTTCATCCGGGCGTTCAAGGGCTGGACCGGCACCTCCCCGGCAGAGTTCAGACGCGCCGGCGCGCCCCTGGCCTGACGTTGGCGCTGCGGTCTACAGCATCTCCAGCGCCACGGCGGTGCCTTCGCCGCCGCCAATGCACAGCGTGGCCATGCCTTTTTTCAGGCCGCGGGCCTGCAGCGCGTACATCAGGGTGACCATGATGCGCGCGCCGCTGGCGCCGATCGGGTGGCCCAGCGCGCAGGCGCCGCCGTTGACGTTGACGATGTCGTGGTGCACGCCCAGGTCATGCATCAGCGCCATCGGCACCACGGCGAAGGCTTCATTCACTTCCCACAGCTCCACGTCGCGCGCGTTCCAGCCGGCCTTGGCCAGCGCCTTGTTCACCGCGCCGACCGGGGCCGTGGCGAACCAGTTGGGCTCCTGTGCATGCACCGCATGGCTGACGATGCGCGCCAGCGGCTTGCAGCCGAGCCTGGCCGCGGTCGAGGCGCGCATCATCACCAGGGCGGCGGCGCCGTCGTTGATGCTGGAGCTGCTGGCGGCGGTGATGGTGCCGTCTTTCCTGAAGGCCGGTTTGAGCGTGGCGATTTTCTCCAGCTTGATCTTGCCGGGGCCTTCGTCGATGGAGATCACGGTGTCGCCCGCGCGGCCCTTGACCGTGACCGGCGCGATCTCGGCGGCGAACGCGCCGGACTGGATTGCGGCCTGCGCCCGCTGCACGCTGGTGGAGGCGAACTGGTCCTGCTGCTCGCGGCTGAAGCCGTATTTGGCGGCGCAGTCCTCGCCGAAGGTGCCCATGGAGCGGCCCGCTTCGTAGGCGTCTTCCAGGCCGTCGAGCATCATGTGGTCAAAAATGCGGTCGTGGCCAATGCGGTAGCCGCCGCGCGCCTTGGGCAGCAGGTAGGGCGCGTTGGTCATGCTCTCCATGCCGCCGGCCACCAGCACGTCGGCACTGCCGGCGGCCAGCATGTCGTGGCCGAACATGGCCGCGCGCATGCCCGAGCCGCACATCTTGGACAGCGTCACGGCACCCGCGCTGATGGGCAAACCGCCCTTGAACGCAGCCTGGCGCGCCGGCGCCTGGCCCTGGCCGGCCATCAGGCAGTTGCCAAACAACACTTCGTTGACCAGCTCGCTGGCCACACCCGCACGCGCCACGGCGGCCTTGATGGCGGCGCCCCCCAGGTCATGGGCGGCCAGAGAAGAAAAATCGCCCTGGAAGCTTCCCATGGGGGTGCGGGCGGCACCCACGATTACGATGGCATCGGTCATTTTGAGTCCTTTCAATAAAAAATCAGGTTCTGGTCGCGGCGGTGTCGACAGCCGTTCATCGTACCGCGCATATCAGATCGGGGGCTGCGCGGGTTCGGCCGCCGCAGCGGCGCGAAAGCGCTTGTCCTGCTCGTAAGGGAACACGTCGTACACATGGCCTTGCTGGATGCGCTCCTTGTGGCTTTGCCAAAAAGCCACGTCCAGCAAGTCGGCGTGGTGCTTCATGAAGATGTCGCGCACCGCCGGGTTGCCCAGCAGGAAGGGGCCGAAGGTTTCGGGGAACACGTCTTTCGGGCCTACGCTGTACCAGACTTCGCCCGACATTTCTTCTTCTTCGTTGCGGGGTGTCGGCACGCGGCGGAAGTTGCAGTCGGTGACGTATTCGATTTCGTCGTAGTCGTAGAACACCACCTTGCCGTGGCGTGTGATGCCGAAGTTTTTCCACAGCATGTCGCCGGGGAAGATGTTGGCGGCCACCAGGTCTTTGATGGCGTTGCCGTACTCGATGACGCCGCGCTCGATCTGCTCGCGCGCCCGGACCGCGACCGGCCCCTGCGCGGCGGGGTCGGCGCCACCGGCATCGAAGGCTTCCTGCAGATAGATGTTGAGCGGAATCATGCGCCGCTCGATGTAGACGTGCTTGATGATGACTTCGACGCGGCCATCGCCATCGCGGTCGCTGATCTCCAGCTGGCTGGGCGCGAACTTTTCGATCTCGGCGATCAGTTCGTCGTCAAAGCGTTCGCGCGGAAAGGCCACCTCGCTGTACTCCAGCGTGTCGGCCATGCGGCCCACGCGGTCGTGCTGCTTGACCAGCAGGTACTTGCCCTGAATCTGCTCGCGGGTGGTGTCCTTTTGCGGCGGGTAATAGTCCTTGATGACTTTGAACACGTAGGGAAAGGACGGCAGGTCGAACACCAGCATCACCATGCCCTTGATGCCGGGTGCGCTGCGGAACCGGTCGGTGGAGTGCCGAAGATGGTGCAAAAAGTCACGGTAAAACAGGGTCTTGCCCTGTTTGGCCAGACCCAGCGCATTGTAGATTTCGTTGCGCGGCTTGCGTGGCATCATGCTGCGTAAATATTGCACATAGGCCGACGGAATCTCCATGTCCACCATGAAGTAGGCACGGGCAAAGCTGAACAGCATCAGCAGGTCGTCCTCGCCAAACAGCGCCGCGTCGATCACCAGCTTGCCGGCCCGGTTGTGCAGCACCGGCAGCGCAAACGCGAATTCGTTGAAGCCGTTGATCAGCTTGCCCACGATGTAGCAACCCTTGTTGCGGAAAAACAGGCCGGTCAGCACCTGGATCTGGAAGTTGGCGCGCAGCTTGGCGTCGCCCAGCCGCCCGGCCATGGCGGCCTGTACCAGGGCGGCATCGCGCTCCAGGTTGCTGAATGGCAGGCGCAGGTCAAAGTCGTTCACCATGCGCACCAGCACCGCATGCATGCTGTCGCGCGTGGGGTAGTAGGCGCGGTAGGTCGGGCGGGCCTCGGGCTCGCCGTTTTCGATGTACTCGGTGCTGACGGCGGGCCGCACAAAGATGAAATCGTTCTGGAAATAGCTGCGGTGCAGGATCTTGGTGGTGACCGAATTGAAGAAGCTCTCAGCCAGTTCCGGCTGGTGGTGGTTGACCAGCAGGCCGATGTAATGCAGCTTGACTTGCTGCCACACGTCCATGGATTGCTCGCCGGCCCTGAATTCGCGCTCCAGCCGGTTGGAGCACTCGCGCACCCGCAGGTCGTAGAACTCGATGCGCTCGCGCTGGGCACGTTGCTGGCCATGCCAGTCGGCGGTCTCGAAACGGTGCTTGGCGCGCGCCGATTCGGTTCGAAACAGCTGATAGTGGCGGTTAAAGCCATCCATCATGGCCTTGGCGATGTCGTAGGCGAGTGTGGAGTCAAGTCGCTGAGGGAACATGGTGGTGGGTGTGGTTTGGGATGACGTTGCGCCGTTGCAGGCGATCAGAAGCGTCTGGCTTGGGCGACGCTGGCGATGGCTTGCCGGTACCGCGTCGCCATGCCGTCAAGGCTGTCCAGCGTGATGCGCAGATCCTGCAGCAAGCCATCCTTCAGGCCATAGACCCAGCCATGCAGGGCGATGCGCTGGCCGCGCGCCCAGGCATCCTGCAGCACCGTGGTGTGTGCCACATTCATTACCTGCTCGATGACGTTGAGTTCACACAGAACATCGAAGCGCGCCTCAGGCGGGGTCGCGTCAAGAATTTCGACGTGCCGGTCCCGCACGTCCTTGATGTGGCGCAGCCAGTTGTCGACCAGCCCCACGCGCAAATTGTTCAGCGCCGCATGCACGCCACCGCAGCCGTAATGGCCCACCACCATCAGGTGCTCCACCTTGAGCTGGTCCACCGCAAACTGGATGGTGGACAGGCAATTCAGGTCGGTGGGCACCACCACATTGGCCACGTTGCGGTGCACAAACACCTCACCCGGCTCCAGCCCGGTGATCTGGTTGGCCGGCACCCGGCTGTCGGAACAGCCAATCCACATGTATTTTGGATTTTGCTGGCTGTTCAAATTGGTAAAAAACCCCGGCCGATCGCGCTTCATCTGCGCGGCCCAGGCACGGTTATGGGCAAAGAGTTCTTGAATAGAGGGCATGGGAATATCTCAATTGACTGAATCCCTTACAAACCTGCCGGGCAAGAGGCTCGCATCTTTCTTCCGATCAGAATTTATCCGGGCGGATGATTTCAACATCCTGAAGAAAAGCCACCATCGCGTAGTTGTCGTAATAACGGGCCCGGAAGGTTTGCAGAACGGTTTCCGCCAGTTCGCGCGCGCAGATCACCTCGATGCGGATATTGGCGGCCTCCCCCCACGCCGCGTCGCGCACGCCGCGGCTGCCCTGACCCCGGGCATCCAGAATGGTGTAGCCATGCACACCCAGTTGCTTGAGATCGTGCAGCAGACTTTTCTCGATGGCGGCCTCGGTGATCACGGTGAGCAGGGTTCTTTTTTCTGTCAGCAGGGTCATGGTGTCGCTCCGGCGAAGTGCACGGCCAGCCAATGGTAAAGCGGAATGCCAGCCAGGATGTTGAAGGGAAAAGTCACGCCGAGCACGGCCGCCAGCGAGAGGGTCGGATTGGCCTGCGGCACCGCCAGGCGCATGGCGGCAGGCACCGCGATGTAGGAGGCGCTGGCCGCCAGAGTGGCGAGCAGCGTCAGGCCGCCAATCGACAAGCCCAGGGCCAGGCCGCAGCCCAGGCCGAGCAGCCCCGACAGCAGCGGCATGAGCAGACCGAAGGTGACGATAAACATGCCGCGCTGCCGCAACTCCCCCACCTGGCGGCTCACGATCAAACCCATCTCCAGCAGGAACAACGCCAGCGCCCCCTTGAACAAGTCAAAGAACAGTCCCTTGATGGGCGTGAGCCCCTCCGGGCCGGCCGCCCAGCCGATCGCCATGCCGCCCAGCAGCAGAGTCACACCTTTGCCCAGGAAGGTCTCGTGCGCCAGTGCGCGCCAGTCAGTTTGCCTGCCCACGCCGCGCGCCAGCACGATGCCGACCATGATGGCCGGTACTTCCATGACCGCAAGAAAGATTGCCATTTGCGGCTCGAAACTGATGTTCCTGGTCAGCAGCCAGTTGACGCCGACCGCAAAGGTGGCCACGCTCACCGAGCCATAGTGTGCCGCCATGGCGCCAGCGTCGGCCCGCTCCAGACGCCCGAGTTTGCGCAGGATGACAAAAACGATCAGCGTCTGTACCACACCCAGCAGGATCACGGCGCCCAGTTGCGGCAGCAATGGGCCGAGTGCCTGTTTCGCCAAGCCTTCCCCCCCTTTGAGACCAATGGTCAGCAAGAGGAAAACCGACAGGGTTTCGTAAAAACCGGCCGGTAGTTTTAACTCCGAGCGGACCAGGCCTGCCGCAAGGCCAAACAGGAAGAAAAGAATGACGACGTCGAGCATGATGTAGAGGTGAATTCGCGATTGATTGTAGAGGGGGGTGACTGACCGACCCGGGAAAACGCGTCGAGCGTCAGCCCGGGTCCGCAGGGCCGCCGGCACAGGCCACACGCATCTCCCCGGCGCGCCTGAACCGAGCGCGCATCCTCATCTGCACGGGCCCATGGGGCCTGGGCCCCATGAAATTACATCGTCTCCGCAAACAGTTCGCGGCCAATCAGCATGCGGCGAACTTCCGAGGTGCCGGCGCCGATTTCGTACAGCTTGGCGTCGCGCCACAGACGGCCCAGCGGGTACTCGTTGATGTAGCCGTTGCCGCCAAAAATCTGCACACCCTCGCCCGCCATCCAGGTTGCTTTCTCCGCGGTCCACAAAATCACCGAGGCGCAGTCCTTGCGCACCCGGCGCACGTGCCCGCTGCCCAGCAAGTCCAGGTTCTTGGCCACGGTGTAGGCGAATGATCGGCCAGCCTGCAGCACGGTGTACATGTCGGCCACCTTGCCCTGGATCAACTGAAACTCGCCGATGCTCTGGCCGAACTGCTTGCGGTCGTGGATATAGGGAATGACGTTGTCCATCACCGCCTGCATGATGCCAAGCGGCCCGCCGGTGAGCACCGCACGCTCATAGTCCAACCCGCTCATCAGCACCTTGGCGCCGTTGCCGGCCCCGCCCAACACATTGTCTTTCGGCACTTCCACGTTGTTGAACACCAGCTCGCCGGTGTGGCTGCCGCGCATGCCCAGCTTGTCGAGCTTTTGCGCAATTGAAAAACCTTTCATGCCTTTTTCGATCAGGAAGGCCGTCACGCCGCGCGCGCCCAGCTCGGGTTCGGTTTTCGCGTAAACCACCAGGGTGTCGGCGTCCGGGCCGTTGGTGATCCACATCTTGCTGCCGTTGAGCAGGTAGTGGCCGCCCTTGTCCTCGGCTCGCAGCTTCATCGACAGCACGTCGCTGCCCGCGCCGGGCTCGCTCATGGCCAGCGCGCCAACATGCTCGCCGCTGATCAGCTTGGGCAGATATTTGACACGCTGTGCGGCGTTGCCGTTGCGCCGGATCTGGTTGACGCACAAATTGCTGTGCGCGCCGTAGGACAAGCCCACCGAGGCACTGGCGCGCGTGATTTCTTCCATGGCAATCATGTGCGCCAGATAGCCCATGTTGGCGCCGCCATATTCCTCTTCCACGGTAATGCCCAGCACGCCCAGCGCGCCCATTTTTTGCCACAGGTCCATGGGGAACTGGTCGTTGCGGTCAATTTCGGCGGCACGCGGGGCGATCTCGGCCTGGGCGAATTCGCGCACCGCATGGCGCAAGGCATCGATGTCTTCGCCGAGTTGAAAATTGAGTCCGGGCAGGTTCATGGTTGCTCCTTTGAATGGGTGGATGGGTTTGAAAATCGGGTGTTAATCTTTTTTGGCGCGACTTTTGGCCAGCAACGCCCGCGATTCACGCTGGTGTACCTTCAGTTCATCCAGGGTGGCCTGCAGGTCCTTCATCTGGGCTTCGAGCCGTTTGCGGTGATCGGCCAGCACTGCCAGAAATTTTTCCAGTTGGGGCCCGGTGTCACGCGGGCTGTCGTACATGTCAATGATTTCCTTGGCCTCGGTCAGGCTCAGGCCCAGGCGCTTGGCGCGCAGGGTGAGCTTGAGGCGGGTGCGGTCGCGCCCGCTGTAGACCCGGGTGCGCCCCGCCGGGCCACAGCGCTCAGGTTGCAGCAGCCCCATGTCTTCATAAAAACGCATGGCCCGGGTGGTCAGGTCAAACTCGCGGGCCAATTCGCTGATGCTGTGGGTGATTGCCATGTACCGAGTCTGTTCTGCCGCAGCAGGTCAATTTGACGTTTACGTAAACGTCAATTATGGCGCAAGTCAGACACGGCCCTGAAAGCGCTGGAAAATACGCCCCGTATCGAACCCGCTCAGCCTTGCGCCCGGGCCCAGACCCACGGCACCCACGCCGCAGCGGCCACTGCCAGCAACCCCGCTGAGACCGTGGTGCCGTAGCGGACGCCACCGGCGGCGTAGGCGGCGACGATCTTGCTCACCGAGTTGGTGGAAAACGCCAGCAGGACGGCCGTCAGTACCGTGGCCGGGCCGATGGTGCCGTGAGCGAACAGGCTGATGGCCGCCGCGGCCGGTGAGTGCATGTCGGCAAAGCCTGCCAGTGCGGTGGCGACGTAGGTGGCCAGGGCACCAAATTCACCCTGCACCCAGGCCACCGCAGCGGTAATGCCGGACAGCAGCAGGGCCAGGCCGATGGATTGAAACAGGCTGAAGGCGCGCCCCTTCACGGCGCCATCGTCCGGCGACGGCGTGCTGCGCCAGAAAGCCACCAGTCCCAGTGCCAGGGCGGTGAGCAGGGCGAAGCCCAGCGCCGGGCCGAGCACGCGCAACGATGCGGGTTGCAGCACCAGGGCCATCAGGCCTACTTGCAGGGCCGTGGACACGGTGGAAAACCAGGCGCCGGCCACACAGGCCATGAGCAACCCGGGTTGCTTGCGGGCGCGCGCGCCCATGGCGGCAACGGTGGCCGTGCTGGAGACGAAGCCCGCCACCAGCCCCAGGAGTGGCAGCCCCAGCCGGGCACCAAACAGCCGCAGGGCAATGTGGCCCACCGCCTGCACGCTCATGATGAGCACCACCAGCAGCCAGACGGTGCGCGGGTTGACACCCGCCAGCCAGGCCAGCGGCTGGCTGGGTGCCAGCGGCAAAACGATGAGTGCCGAGGCCGCCAGCACCAGCGCGTCGCGCAGCTCCTGTTCGGACAGGGTACGGGTGGAAAAGTGCTGCAAGGGCTCGCGCGCCGCCAGCAGGCCCGCCACCGCCACGCCGACCGCTGCTGCCGCCGCATGATCATCGACCGCCAGCACACCGAGCAAAAACGTCACGAACAGCGCCATTTCGGTGGTGACGCCGGGGTCCCCGGAGCGGTCCTTGACATGCGAAACAACGGCCAGCGTTGCCACCAGCACAGCCGCTACCAGTGTGGCCCAGGGCAGGGCCAGCAGTTGCGCCAGTGCGCCGGCCAGCGCCACCAGAGAGAAGGTGCGGATGCCGGCAAAACGCCGCGTCGGGCCATGGCCCTTGCGCCGCTCGCGCTCCACGCCGATCAGCAGGCCCAGCCCCAGCGCCAGCGCCAGACTGGCAAGGGTGTCATAACTCTGCTCCATGAGGGCTCGATCCTGCTGGCTGGCGCGACGTGCCGGGCTATTGCCAGTGCGGCACCGCGTCGTCTTTGAGTTGGCCGCGCAGGGCAGCGTAATCCGGCACCACCGAGCGCACCGTGTCCCAAAAGCGCGGGCTGTGGTCCATCACCCGCAGGTGGCTCAGTTCATGCGCCACCACGTAGTCGATGACGGGTTGGCGGAAATGAATCAGGCGCCAGTTCAGGCGAATGGCGCCGTCGATGCGGGCACTGCCCCAGCGCGTGCCGGCATTGCTGAGCGACAACCGGCGCCACTGCACCTGCAACTGCGGCGCAAAGTGATCCAGGCGCTCGACAAAAACCTGCCGGGCCTGGCGCATCAGCCAGGCCTGCACGGCGTCGCGGATCTGCTCCGGCGCGGCGGCCTGCGGCAGCCCCAATTGCAGGGTCTGGCCCGACGCGCCGCTTTGCAGTTCGGCGCCCACGGCACTGAAGGCGTGCCGTGGATCCAGCATCACCGTCACCGGCTCGCCCAGAAACGGAATGCGGGCGCCATCCCGCCACTCGATTCGGTTGGCGGCCAGGCGCTGGTGCCGCTCGCGTGTCTCGCCCAGTTTTTTAATGATCCAGCGTGATTTTTCCCGTAGCGCGGCCTCCACCTCGTACAGCGGAACCCAGGCGGGCGCGTTCACCACCAGGCCCTCCGGCCCCACTGAAAAACCGATGGTGCGGCGCTTGCCGCGCTTGAATTCATAAGCCACCAGCGCATTGTCCAGGTGCGCTTCGCGGTTGGCGCGCGGGTGGCGGAACTGCACCGCCACCGGGGGCTGGCCGGGCTCAAACAGGTCGAGCGTGAACCGCAATAACGGATGCATGGCGCGCCGTTCAGCGATAGGCCTCGGGGTCGATGCGGCGCATTTCGGCTTCGATCCAGGCCTCGACCTCGCGCATCAACTCTTTGGGCTCGCGCCCGACGCTGGGGATGGGCTGGCCGATCGAGACATCCACCACGCCGGGGTGTTTGGTGAAGCCGTGGCGCGGCCAGCATCTGGCGGACGACACTGCAATCGGGATCACCGGAACGCCCGTTTCCACCGCCAGCCGGGTGCCGGCGGTCTGGTAGGTGCCTTGTTGCCCGCGGGCGATGCGTGTGCCTTCGGGAAACAGGATGATCCAGGTGCCCTGCGCCAGCAGCCGCCTGCCTTGCGTCACCACGTGCTTGAGGGCGGCGGCGCGTGATTCGCGGTCAATGTGGATCATGTCCAGCCGCGCCATCGACCAGCCGAAGAACGGGATCTTCAGCAACTCGCGCTTGAACACAAAGGCCAGCGGATGCGGCATCAGGGTTGGCAGCAGCAGCGTCTCCAGCGTGGACTGGTGCTTGGACAGCAAAATCGCCGGGCTGGTCTCGCCCTGGGGCAAGTTCTCCAGCCCGGTCACGCGCACCTGAATGCCCAGAATGACGCGGGCACCCCAAATGACGAGCCGGAACCAGTTGACGGCAAACCACCACAACGGCGTGCGGCGAACCCACAAGGAAATGACCACCAGCGTGAGGCCCCACGGGATGACCGTGACCAGCATCCACGCCATGTGCAGTATCGATCGAACCAGTGACATGGAAGGCAATTCAGGCGGCGGCGGTTTCCCGCGCAATCAGAAAATCGGCGAAGGCCGCCAGGTCGGCATGCACCCGCGTCTCCGGGGGAAAGGTGTCGGGCAGGCGGCGGCCCCGGTAGGCCGCGCCTTTGCCGGTCAGCACCAGGTGCGGCTCGCAGCCGACGGCCACTCCGGCCAGCACGTCGCGCGCCGAGTCGCCCGCCATCGGCACGCCGCGCAGGTCCAGCCCGTAGCGCTCGCCAATCTGCTCGAACAGGCCGGGTTCGGGCTTGCGGCAGCGGCAGCCTTCGTCGGGCGCATGCGGGCAATAAAACACGGCGTCCACCCGCCCCCCCACCGCCGCCAGCATCCGGTGCATCTTGGCGTGCATGGCGTTGAGCGTGGAGACGTCAAACAGGCCGCGCCCCAGGCCGGACTGGTTGGACGCCAGCACCACATGCCAGCCGGCGTGGTTGAGCCGGGCAATCGCCTCCAGCGCGCCGGGCAGAGGCAGCCATTCCTCCGGCGTTTTGACGTAATCGTCGCTGTCCTGGTTGACGGTGCCGTCGCGGTCGAGGATGACAAGTTTCATCACGGACACTTCAGGCTACCAGACGCGCGAGGTCGGCCACGCGGTTCATGGCGTCGTGCAGGCTTTTGAGCAGCCCCTGGCGGTTCAGGCGCAGGTCCATTTCTTCGGCATTGACCATGACGTCGTCGAAGAAGGCATCCACCGGCGCGCGCAGCACGGCCAGTGTTTGCAGCGAAGCGGTGTAGTCGCCGGCCTCGAACTGCGCATTCGCCTTGGGCACCACGTCCCGCATCGCCGCGTACAAGGCCTGCTCGGCCGGTTCTCTGAGCAGAATTTCGCTGACGTGGGGGTCCACGTCCAGCGCTTTTTTCAGGATGTTGCCGATGCGCTTGTTGGCGGCCGCCAGGGCAGCAGCTTCGGGCAACTTCTGAAATTCGACAACGGCATGAACTCGCTTAACCACCTCGTCAAGAGACGGTTGCTGAATAATGACTGCTTCAACAGTCGCATGTCCAAACAAGGGGGCCAATTGGTTCCAATAACGGTCATAGATGAAACCCATCACCTCCTGAGTCGTATTCGATTCCAGTTGCCCGGCGGCAAACTTGCTTGTCGCCATATTGAGCAAGTCAGTGATAGTCAATTTGAGAGTCGAGCCAGCAATGTGCGCAGCAAGCCCGACCAGTTCAAACGTACGAATAACTGTAAGCGCATGCCGACGAAGAGCAAACGGGTCTTTCTCTCCCGTGGGCTTGAGACCTATGCCCCAAATGCCAACAAGTGTTTCAACGCGATCTGCAAGAACCAGGGAAGCCGAGATCAAATTTGATCCATCTGCTGTTTCATCGCGCTTCAATACATATTGGTCCGCAATCGCTTGTGCAACAGCTTCTTCTTCGCCGTCATGGCGGGCATAGTAACCGCCCATAACCCCCTGCAACTCAGGGAATTCGCCCACCATATCGGTAAGCAAATCGGCTTTTGCAAGTAAGGCCGCACGATCCGCAAGAGCGGCGTCTGCTCCAATTTTTTTTGCAACCCACGAAGCAATCGCACGCACGCGCTCGATGCGCTCGCCCTGGGTGCCCAGCTTGTTGTGGTAGACCACTTTGTCCAAGCCTCCAACGCGCGATTCGAGTGTCTTCTTGCGGTCCTGGTCGAAGAAGAACTTGGCGTCGGCCAGGCGCGGGCGCACCACGCGCTCGTTGCCGCCGATCACGGCGCTGGCATCAAGCGGGCTGATGTTGCTGACCACCAGGAAGCGGTTGGTCAGCTTGCCGTGCGTGTCGACCAGCGGGAAGTATTTCTGGTTGGCCTTCATCGTGAGGATCAGGCACTCCTGCGGCACTTCGAGGAACTGCTCTTCGAAACCGCAGGTGAGCACGTTGGGCCGCTCCACCAGGGCGGTTACTTCGTCCAGCAGGGCCTCGTCCATCAGCACCTCGTAGCCCGGGCCCAGGCGTTCGGCGGCCTGGGCGAGCTGCTGCACGATGGCGAAGCGGCGGTCGTTGAAGCTGGCGATCACCGAGCCGTCGCTCAGCAGGGTCTGGGCGTAGCTGTCGGCGTCGGCCAGCAGCACGGGCGACTTGGCCGCCTCGAAACGGTGGCCCTGGGTGGCGTTGCCCGCCCTGAGCCCCAGCGCCTTCACCGGCACCACGCTGCTGCCATGCAGCGCCACCAGGCCGTGCGCCGGGCGCACGAAATGCACGCTGGTCCAGCCGGGCAAAAAGTTCGGAATGCCGCAGTCGGTTTCGAGCTGGTAGCTCATGACCTTGGGGATGGGCAGCCTGGCAATCGCTTCGTCCAACGCCTTCTGCAGGCCCACGGCCAGGTCCACGCCGGGCATCACGCTGTCGTAGAAGAGTGCTTCGGCCTTGCCGTCGGGCGCGCGCTTCAAGCCGGCCACGGCCGAGGCGTCGGCCCCCAGCACCCCCAGGCGCTTGAGCAGCGCGGGCGTGGGCTGACCGCTGGCGTCCAGGCCCACGCTCACCGGCATGAGCTTTTGCGACACGGCCTTGTCGGCGGCGCGCTCGGCCACCGCTGTCACGTGCGCGGCCAGGCGGCGTGGCGAGGCGAAGGGCGTCACGGCCGAGTCGGCGGCGGTCAGGCCCTGGGTCTTGAGTTGTTCAAACAGCACGCCGGCGAAGGCGTCGCCCAGTTTCTTGAGCGCCTTGGGCGGCAGTTCTTCCACAAACAGTTCGACGAGGAGGTTCTTCGTTGTCATTCTTGTTGCTCCCGCTCAGGCGGCTTTCTTTTCGATTTGCGCCACCCACTCGCGCGGCGCCATGGGGAAACCCAGGCGCTCGCGGCTTTCGTAGTAGCTCTGGGCCACGCCGCGCGCGAGGTTGCGGATGCGCCCGATGTAGGCGGCGCGCTCGGTCACGCTGATGGCACCGCGCGCGTCCAGCAGGTTGAAGCTGTGCGCGCATTTCAGCACCTGCTCGTAGGCCGGCAGCGCGAGCTGCTGTTCCATCAAATACTTGGCCTGCTTCTCGTGCGCGGTGAAGGCGGTGAACAGGAAGTCGGCGGCGCTGTGCTCGAAGTTGTAGGCCGATTGTTCCTTTTCGTTTTGCAGGTACACGTCGCCATAGCTCAGTCTGGAGCCATCGGCTCCTTCGGTCCACACCAGATCGTAGACGTTGTCCACGCCCTGCAGGTACATGGCCAGGCGCTCCAGGCCGTAGGTGATCTCGCCGGTGATGGGCTTGCAGTCGATGCCGCCGACCTGCTGGAAGTAAGTGAACTGCGTGACTTCCATGCCGTTCAACCAGACCTCCCAGCCCAGGCCCCAGGCGCCGAGCGTGGGGTTTTCCCAGTCGTCTTCGACGAAGCGGATGTCGTTCTTCTTCAGGTCGAAGCCCAGCGCTTCGAGCGAGCCCAGGTACAGATCCAGGATGTTGCTCGGTGCGGGCTTGAGCACCACCTGGTACTGGTAATAGTGCTGCAGGCGGTTGGGGTTTTCGCCATAGCGGCCGTCTTTCGGGCGGCGGCTGGGCTGCACGTAGGCGGCCTTCCAGGGTTCGGGTCCGAGCGCTCTTAAGAATGTAGCGGTATGCGAGGTGCCGGCACCGACTTCCATGTCATAGGGCTGCAACAATGCGCAGCCCTGGGCATCCCAGTAGGACTGCAGTTTCAGAATGATTTGCTGGAAGGTCAACATGACTTGGTGGCTTGGACGGGTTTCGCCCCGGGGTTTGAAAGGACAGCGGCGAGGTTCGCCTGCGAAACCCGGATTTTACGGGGCTTCGGGCCGCCTGCCCGCATGTGAAGGCTGGCGCGTCGCCAGCACGACCAGGCCCAGGGCCAGCAACCACAGGGGCCACAGCCCGAGCCGTGCCACCCACCAGCCATAGGGCGTGATGCCGGCCCGCCCCTCCACGTCGCCGACCAGAACCGTGCGCTGGTCGCGGGCAATCGCGTGGCTGATGCTGCCGCGGTGGTCCACAATGGCCGTCACGCCGGTGTTGGTGGCCAGCACAAAGGGCCGCGCAAACTCCAGCGCCCGCATGCGCGCAATCTGCAGATGTTGATCCATCGCCAGGCTCTGGCCATACCACGCCAGGTTGCTGACGTTGACGAAGATGGTGGGGGCCTGGGCCGGATCGAAAAAGCGCTGCCCCAGTTCCTCGCCAAACAGATCTTCGTAGCAGACATTGGGCGCCAGTTTCTGCCCCTGCCACGCAAAGGGCGGCTGGCGCAGGGCGCCGCGATTGAAATCCCCCAGCGGGATGTTCATCAGTGCGGTGAACCATTTGAAAAAGGGCGGGACGAACTCGCCAAAGGGCACCAGATGGTGCTTGTCGTAACGCCAGGGCTGCGGCTGCCCGGGCTTGAGTCCGATGACCGAGTTGGTATAGCCCTGTTGCCCGTCGCCCAGGGGCGTGCCGATCAGGGCCGCCTGCTGACCCGAGGCAAATCGTTGCTGCAGCGCCGCCCAGTAAGCGGGCGGCAGTTGCTGCGGCAACATCGGGATGGCCGTCTCCGGCGCAATCACCAGCGAGCTGCGGCTGCCCTGCAATTGTTCGGCGTACCACTGCAAGGCCAGCGGTACGCCGGTGCCGATTTCAAACTTCTCGTCCTGGGGGATATTGCCCTGCAACAGGGTCACCGCCAATTGTCCGGTGGACGTCGACAGCTCGGGCGCGCCCAGGCGGAGGGCGAAGGGCACGGCCAGCACCGCGGCCACGGAGGCCAGCCCGCCCGCCCGCTGGCGCCAGGCTTGTTCACGGCCGAGATGCGCCAGGGCCATGGCCAGCCCGGCGGCCACGGCACACAGGCCATACACGCCCAGCCAGGGGGCGAGACCGGCCAGCGGCCCGTCCACGTGGGCATAGCCCACGGCGCCCCAGCCAAAACCGGTCAGCCAGGTGCCGCGCGCCAGTTCGGCCGCCAGCCAGAGCGCGGCAAAAACAATCGCCGACCACGCCCGGTTGACGGGGGCCAGCGCCACAAACAAACCGCATACGGCGGCGTAGTACAAAGCCAGCAGCCCGGCCAGGGCGAGCACCGCCAGCGCCGCCAGCGGGGCCGGCAAACCGCCGTAGGTATGCATGGCGACAAAGGTCCAGCCAAAGGTGCCGGTCAGCCAACTGGCGGCAAACAGCCAGCCCCACAGCGCGCCCTGCCGCCAATGGCGGGCGCCGTCGAGCAGCCACGCCAGCAGCGCCAGCGCCAGCCACTGGAGCCACCAGACCGGCTGACCCGTGCGCAGGCCAGGCAGTGCGGAGTCGGCTGCCGCCAGGGCCTGCGGCCAGGCCATGCTGAGCGCCTGTGCGCCACCGGCAATCAAGGCCAGCACCGGGGGGAGCCAGGTGGCGTTTCGCACCACAGCCGCTGCCAGGGCGGGCCGCCGGCCTACGCCCTCAGGCGGACGCATCGGCAACCGGTGACACCTTGAACCATTTCACGGCGCCGCCCTTGGTGTGCAGCACCACAAAGTTGAGCCCGGCCAGGGCGTGGTGCTCGCCGCGTTTGGGGACATGCCCCATTTCATGGGCGATCAAACCGCCAACGGTGTCGAATTCGTCGGTCGGATCGCGTCCACTCAGTTTGACGCCAAAGGCGTCCTCAACCCGCTCGATGGTGGTGTCCCCGTTCACACGGTAGGTGCGGTCGGCCAGGGTAAAAATATCGCCGTTGTCTTCGGCAATATCGAACTCGTCTTCGATCTCGCCCACGATTTGTTCCAGCACGTCCTCAATGGTGATCAGACCCGCCACCCGGCCAAATTCGTCGATCACGATGGCCTGGTGGTTGCAGTTGCCCTGGAACTCGCGCAATAAATCGTTGAGCCCCTTGCTTTCCGGCACAAAAACCGCCGGCCGCAACAGCGCCCGGATGTTGAGCTCGGGCGCGCGCTGGAGTTTGAGCAGGTCCTTGGCCATCAGGATGCCGATGATGTTTTCGCGCTCGCCCTCGTACACCGGAAAACGCGAGTGGGCCGCATCGATCACTCCATGGATCAGGACATCGTAAGGATCGTTGATGTTGACCAGGTCCATCCGGGTGGCGGGCACCATCACGTCGCCCGCCGTCATGTCGGCCATGCGGATCACGCCTTCGAGCATCATGCGCGACTCGACGCCAATGATGTTGTTTTCTTCGGCTTCCGCCAGGGTGCCGATCAGCTCGTCCGTGGAGTCCGGGCCGGGCCGGATGAACTCGGCCAGTTTTTGCAGAAAAGTGCGTTTGTCTTCCCGGTCGGGGCGAGGAGGATGGGGGTCTGACACAGCCAGAGGCGCAGGACATGCGGTTGTTTTCGAACCATAAGGATAGCGGATTGCGACAGGTTTTACGAACAGCGTTGAAATGACGACCGGTCGCCGGACTGCCCCGCCCCGGCCGTCATCCCGGCAATGCGGTTGCGGCCTGGCCGCCAGTCGACGGCAGGCGGTGTTTTCCCTCAGCCGAACTTGAACAGGATGCCGTGGCCGCCGCGCGGGTATTCCCAGTCCACATTTGCATGCTCCGAGCAGATGATGCGGCAGCTGCCGCATTCCAGGCAGCCGTCCGTGATCAGGGTCACGCTGCCATTGCCCTCCGTTTTGTAGCAGGACGCCGGGCAGACGAAGGTGCAGCTCTTGTTGCTGCAGTCGTTGGTGCAGATGTCGGCGTCCCTGATCCGGATGTGCGGCCGCCCGGCATCAACGCGATAACGGTTCTGGAACAGTTTTTCTTCCACATTGAGGTGAATGGCGTTCATCGGATGGCCTTCCAGAGTTTGTACGCATCGCCTACCAGACCGGTGAGCTTGCGGGTCTTGCGGAAATTCGCGAATATCTCGCGCTCCTTGGTCTTCTTGTCCACGCCGTCCACGGTAATCATGGTGCGCGCGGCCTGCGCCACCATGTCGGGGTAGCTGGTGAAGAACTGCGGGTTCTTGTGCAGCACGGCGGGCATGTCGCGGTACTTGTGCAGATCCTTCATCACGAAGCTGGCATCCAGCGCGGTCTTGTAAGGCTTGAGCGCGGCGGCACCGTAGCCCTTGCCGGCACCCTTGGCGGCGATGACGGTTTCGGCGGCGAGCCGCCCGGTGGTCATCGCCAGGTTCGAGCCCTCGCGGTGTGCCGCGTTCACAAAACCGCCCGAGTCGCCGACGATCATCCAGCCGTTGCCGTAGACCTGCGGAATGGCATGAAAGCCGCCTTCCGGAATCAGGTGGGCGCAGTATTCCTTCATTTCGCCGCCCTCGATCAGCGGGGCAATGGCGGGATGGCGCTTCATTTGATCCAGCAAGGCATAGGGACTGGTGCGATTCGGGTTGTTCTTGAAGTCCCCCAGCATGCAGCCCACGCCGATGGTGAGGGACTCCTTGTTGGTATAGAGAAAACCGGTGCCCATCATGCCGTCGGTGATGCGGCCCACCATTTCGATCACCACGCCGGATTCCTCACCGATGTTGAAGCGCTGGCGGATCGTCTCTTCCGGCATGAAGAGGATCTCTTTCACGGCGAGGGCCACGTTGCCGGCCTTGATTTCGCCGTGAAAGCCCGCCTTGCGCGCCAGCGTGGAGTTCACGCCGTCGGCGAGGATCACCACGTCGGCGTAGACGTCGCCCTGCTCGCGGTCGCACTGCACGCCCACCACCTGGTCGCCGTCCATGATCAGGTGGTTGACGGTGGTCTCGCAGATCAGCAGGGCTCCGGCCTCGCGCACCTGGGCGCTGAACCATTTGTCGAACTGGGCGCGGATGATGGTGTAACGGTTGTAGGGGGGCTTGTTGTAGTCCTCGCTGCGGATGTGCGTGCCCACAAAAGAGGTCTCGTCCAGCAGCCACATGCGCTGCTCGATGATGTGGCGCTCCAGCGGCGCGTCATCCCGGAAGTCGGGGATGATTTCCTCCAGCGCCTTGGCGTAGAGGATGGCGCCCTGCACATTTTTACTGCCCGGGTATTCGCCGCGTTCGATCTGCAGCACCTTGAGGCCGGCCTTGGCCAGGGTGTAGGCGCAGGCGTTGCCCGATGCACCGGCGCCGACGACGATGGCATCGAATTGGGATGGTTTTTTCATGTCAGGTCTCCCGCCGGGCCGCCCCAAGGGAGGCCTGCGCCCCCCGGGGGGGCAGCGAATACACAAAGTGATGAGCGTGGGGTTTTCATTGATGCTCTCCTTTAAGCCACCAGGCGACGGCGCTGCGCCAGATGGGCGGCGAAGGCCTGCGTCAGCGCGGGCAGCACTTGCATCGCGTTGCCAACGATGCCGTAATGCGCGAACTCGAAGATCGGTGCGTTGGCATCGGTGTTGATCGCCACAATCACGTCCGCGGCCTCGCAGCCCACCCGGTGCTGGACAGCACCGGAAATACCGGCGGCGATATAAAGCTTGGGCCGCACGGTCTTGCCGGTCTGCCCCACCTGGCGATCGGCCTCGACCCAGCCGGCCTGCACGCAGGGCCGCGTGGCGCCGACCTCGCCGCCGAGCACGCGTGCCAGCTCGAACACCAGTCTGAAGTTTTCCGGGTTCTTCAGGCCCTTGCCGCCGCTGACGATCACGTCGGCATACGGCAGGTTGATCTTGTTGCTGTTGGCGTCGGCAACGAAGTCCAGCAGTTTGGTGACGATCTGGGTCTCCAGCATGCCCAGTGTTTCCTGCACGATCTCGCCGCTGCGGTTGGCGTCGGCCTGCGGCATGGCCATGACGCGCGGGCGCACCGTGGCCATCTGCGGGCGGTAGGCCAGCGTCATGATGGTGCAGTACAGCGAGCCGCCGAAGGTGGGCCGCGTGGCGGCCAGGGCGCGCGTGGCCGGGTCAATGTTGAGCTCGGTGCAGTCGGCGGTGAGGCCCGTGAGCAGCGTGGTGGCCACCGAGCCGGCCAGGTCGCGCCCCATCGAGGTGGCGCCCAGCAGCATGATCTCGGGCTGGTACTTGTTGACCAGGTCGGTCAGGCCCTTGGTGAAAGGCTCGTTGCGGTAGCCCTTGAGCACCGGGTCTTTCATGATGTAGGCCTTGTCGGCACCAAAGGTGAAGGCCTCGGCGGCGAACTTCTCCAGCGTCTCGTCGGGGCCGCCAAGCAAGACGGCACTGACCGGGCAGCCCAGCTTGTCGGCCAGTTTGCGCGCCTCGCCCACCAGCTCCCACGACACGCTGTGGACATGGCCGCGGTCGTGTTCGATGAAGACCCAGACGCCCTTGTAGGCCTTGAGTTCTTCGGATAATTCCAGGTTGCGGCCACCGCGCCCGGCGGGACGCTTGGCCGGTTCTGCCGCGGCATTGGGGGCTTGGCTCATGTCATCTCCTTCATCAGCAAATCGGATTCCAGTGTCGGATGGCGGGTGAAAATCTTCTGCAACAGATTGAGCGACAGGTCGCGCAGGCTGGAGGTTTCCAGGTCCAGCATCTCGGCCTTCTCGCTGCGCGGGGTCGGGCCGAAAACCTTGCTCACCACCGTGGGCGAACCCTTCAGGCCAATCTTGCCCGGGTCCTCAATACCGGCCTCCTCCTTGCTCCACTTGCGCACCGGGTAGGCGGCGGCGTGGATCATGGCGGGCAATGCGGCAAAGCGCATTTCATTGGTGTTTTCCAGCATCGTGATCAGGCAGGGCAGCGCGGTCTTGAGCACCTGCACGCCGCCTTCGGCGCGCCGCTCCACCGTGATGGTGCGGTTTTCCAGGTCGGTTTCCACAATGCGCGAGACATAGGTCAGCAACTGCAGCCCCATGCGCTTGGCGATGCCGGGGCCGACCTGCGCGGTGTCGCCGTCAATGGTCTGCTTGCCGGTGAACACAATGTCCACCGCCTGTTCCCTGGCAATCTGGCGCACCCCGGCGGCCAGCGCGTAGGACGTGGCCAGCGTGTCGGCGCCGGCAAAGGCGCGGTCGGTCACCAGCACGGCGTCGTCGGCACCAAAACTGATGCATTTGCGCAGCGCCTCTTCGGCCTGCGGCGGCCCCATGCACAGCATGGTGACCTTGCCGCCGAACTTGTCCTTCAGCCGCAGCGCCTCTTCGAGCGAGAACAAGTCATACGGATTGACGATGGCCGGGACGCCCTGGCGCATGATGGTATTGGTGACCGGGTGGACGCGGATCTGTGCCGAGTCGGGAACCTGTTTGATACAAACGACGATGTGCATGATGGTCTCCTTTCAGGCGGCGGCGCGCTGCGGCATCGACGCCTTCAGGCTGTCGAGCGTCACGTGCTGTTTGCCCTCGGTGTCCTGGAACACCTTGAACACCTTTTCCTGTGCCGGCGTGGAGGTGACGAAATCCGCATAGGCCTTGACCAGCTGCTCGCGGTACAGGGTGTACAGCTTGAGCTCATCGGTCTGCACCAGCAGGTTTTCCTGGCGGATGTACTGAAAAAACCGCTTGAGAATGTGCAACCGGCTGACGTTGACCACCTTCTGGTCGAAGGGCACACCAAAGTACTGCATGAAATCTTCGGCGGAAGATAGCGCTTTGAGTTGTCGCAGGAAGTTTTCCATTGGGGCTTACTCCATGGTGGATGTTTGAAGGAGGGATGACGCGAATCCGGGTTCGGTGCAGTGGTCGTCGCAGGCACCACAGGGCGCCTCGGCCGTGGCAAGGCGCAGGGTTTGCGCCTGCTGGGCCAGCTCCAGCTGCGCCACCCGCTCCAGCAGGCAGGCAACGGCCTTGCCGACCGGGTCGGGAATCAGGTGGTGATCAAGATCGAAGCCGTGGGTGGTGCGCCGCCCTGGCGCGACCACGCGGCCTGGGATACCGACCACGGTGGCGCCCGCGGGCACGGCATCGATCACCACGGAATTGGCCGCCACCCGCGCCCGATCGCCCACCAGGATGGGGCCCAATATCTTGGCGCCCGCGCCCACCACCACGTGGTTGCCCAGGGTCGGATGCCGTTTGCCAACGCGCCAGGTCGTGCCGCCCAGGGTAACGCCGTGGTAGAGCGTGACGTCATGGCCGATCTCGGCCGTCTCACCGATCACGACGCCCGCACCGTGGTCGATGAAGAAACGGGCCCCGATGCGGGCACCGGGGTGAATGTTGATCTGGGTCAGGCCGCGCGCCATGAAGGAAATCCAGCGCGGCAGGTAGCGCCAGCCGCGCCGCCACAAGGTATGCGCCAGCCGGTGCAGCGCAATCGCCTGCACACCGGGGTAGATGGTCCAGACCTCAAGCAGGTTGCGCGCCGCCGGATCGCGTTGCAGTACACAACGCACGTCCTCACGCACCAGCGACCACCAGGAACGCTGCGGCGCATCGGGCTCTTGCCCGGGCTGAATAAAAACGGATTTTTCGGACGGCTTCATGACAAGCCCACTGCCGCCGGGTGGACTGCATGCGCTGCAAAAGAGCGTTGCGAATCGCGCAGAAAACCGCGCAGTTCGTTCGGGGTGGCCTCCTGCTTGACGCGCATCGCGTGGTCGCGGATGCGTGCCAGCACGCGGCCCGTGAGCGCATCGTCGTCCAGCACCACACCCAGTGCGCCATAGGCCTGGCGCACCGCCTGCGAACCGGAATGCTTGCCCAGCACCGTGCGCCGCTGACGGCCAAGTTCTGACGGATCGAAACTCTCATAGGTAGAGGCATTCTTCAGCAGGCCATCAATGTGAATGCCGGATTCGTGGGTGAACACCGCCTCGCCCACAATGCTTTTGTTGAGCGCCACCTGGCGGCCTGAGGCCCGCGCCACCAGGCGAGAAATCGGCACCAGCGCTTGCGTGCTCACGCCGGTGCCGGCCTGGTGCAGATGGCGCAGGCCCATCACCACCTCTTCCAGCGCCGCATTGCCGGCGCGCTCACCCAGGCCATTCACCGTGGTATTGGCGTGCGTGGCACCGGCGCGCACCGCCGCCAGGGTGTTGGCGGTGGCCAGACCGAGGTCGTTGTGGGCGTGGATTTCGATCTCGATATCGACCGCGTCACGCAGTCGGGCAATGGCCTCATAAGTGGTGAACGGGTCCAGCACGCCCAGCGTGTCGGCAAAGCGAATGCGGCTGGCGCCGCAGGCCTGGGCGCGCTGCGCCACCTGGACCAGAAAGCCGGCATCGGCGCGCGACGCATCCTCGGCACCCAATGAAATCTTGCGGCCACTGGCGGACGCTTTCCCGATCACCCGCGTGACCTGTGTTAACACCCATTCGCGCGACTGGCGCAGTTTGTGTTGCAGGTGAATGTCGGACACTGGAATCGACAGGTGAATGATGCCGGCCTGGCAGCGCAGCGCCTGGCCCAGGTCGGCATCGGTCAGCCGCCCCCACACCATCAGTGCAGCGGGCAGGTCAAGCGCCGCGATGGTGTTGATGCAGTCAATCTCCACCTCGCCCATGGCGGGAATGCCGATCTCCATCTCCGGCACCCCCGCGGCGGCGAGCGCGCAGGCGATGGCGCATTTTTCATCGACCGTGAACGCCACTCCGGCGGTCTGCTCGCCGTCGCGCAGCGTCGTATCGTTGATGATGAGATGGCGGGGCATGGTGTGACGTCCTTGGACGTACCTGTACAGCAAGGTGCATGCCACCTGTTTTTTGACGCTGAAAACGCCCCTGGGGAGCGACCGTGGGGCGCGTTTGTCGGGTCTGGGGCCGCCGGCCCGGCCTATCGTCTAACTGCGCTTGTCGGGAATGTTCTGTTTCGGACAGAGCTGTGGGAGCGGGGCGAAGCCGGCGGTGTTTTCCCTTCAGGCAATGAGAGTCATGCCAGCATGCTTGGATGCGCCAACATCAAAAGTCATGATGTGGGTGCAACCAGCACCCGATGCAGACCTTTCGATCAAGCAGTCTGCAAAGTCAGCCTTACCTTGACCAAAAACTCGCAGAGCACGCATGACCTGATCCGCACGCTCCACCAAAAATGGCTTGGTGCGAAGAATGGCCTCCAGCGCTTGTCCAACCTGCTCACCGGTCAACTCGTAGCAGGAGGTCAACACCCAGTACAACTCGATGACGGACACGATGGTGATATATCCGGGGTTGTCGCCGTCCAGAGACTCGATGAGCTTGTTCGCCTTGGGCGAATTCTTGGGGTCATCTTGCATGATGTAGCGCACCAGGACATTCGTGTCGAGGCCGATCATCGTGCTGCCGCCCCGCGCTTCGCAATGGCCGCATTCATGGACTCAATGGAAACGGTTCTCTTGGCAGGGCCAAACATCCCCTTGAGCTTGGTTACTTCGCTGGTGGCCGCAACGAACTCGTAGCGGCCTGGGGCGATCTGAACAAATTCAACCCGATCACCGGCGTCAACCTTGAGGTCATTGCGTACCTCGACAGGAATGGTGATCTGGCCTTTGGAGGTGAGAGTTGCGGTTGACATGCTTGAATCCTTTTCCTTACTTTAAGGTAAGGCATTCGAGCTGTCAAGCCTCAGCCTCTGCTCTGCTCCTCAATACGACGTGCCGTCCTTGTGCGCGAACTGCCATGTCCCGTCCTGACCCAAGGCGGCTTGCAAATCGTCGTCCGGGTAGGTCGCCGTGTCGCCGGCGCTGCGGTCGCCCACTTCGAGATAGAGAACGTCTGCGTGGGTCCGGTTCACCAGTTGATGGCCGTTGCCGCTGCCGGCCTTGAAACCCGCACACATGCCCGGCGCCAGCGGCGTCTCGCCCTGGTCCGTGACGAGCACCGGGTGCCCCTCCAGGACATAGACAAACTCATCCTGTTTGGTGTGGGCGTGACGCAGTGCGGAGCCGGCCCCGGGGGCGAGGCGCGTCAGGTTGACGCCGAAGTTCGACAAACCGAAGAGATCCCCCAGCGGCCGCTTGTCCCGGCCCGCCATGCGCGACGCAAACGGCTCCGGATAGTTGGAAGGTTTTGTGCGCGGCGCCGCGTCCAGGGCGGTGATGGCGATGGGGAACCCGGCATTCGCCTTGAGCGCTGCATCAGACATGAGCCTGTACCTGCGTGGTGAGCTTCAGGCCCAAGGCGCGGCAGACACGGGCAATGGTGTCAAAACGCGGTTGGGAATTGGGGCGCAGGGCCTTGTAAAGCGCCTCGCGCGTCAGGCCGGCCGCTCGGGCGACCTCTGTCATGCCGCGTGCCCGCGCCACCACGCCCAAGGCGTGCATCAGTTCGGACGAGTCATCCTCCTCCAGCACGACGCTCAAATACGTGGCAATGTCCTCGTCGGTCTTCAAGTGCTCAGCCAGATCGAAGTCGGGAAGTGCTTCGACATTGATTTTCTTGCTCATGTTTTTTCCTTGAAAATGAGGGTGGCAGCGAGCTTTTTGGCCGCAGCAATATCGCTGGTTTGGCTGGACTTGTCGCCCCCGCCCAGCATGACAATCAAGACCGTGCCGTGCTGCACGTAGTACATGCGCCAGCCCGGGCCGAAGAACTCGCGCATCTCAAACACGCCATCGCCCACGGACTTGACATCGCCCAAGATGCCGCGTTACGCCTTGTCCAAACGCACCCCGAGGCGAATACTCGTCACACGGTCGCGCAGCCCATCAAACCACTCATCGAATTCAGGCATGCGTTTGATGGTGAACATGGGTTCATTGTAATCACTTGTTCACGAATTGCCAAGCACCCTGCAAACCCGCACCGCTGACCAGCGCCGGCTGGGATGGTTGTTTGTTTGGCTGTCCACTCCCGTCGCCGTGATAAGGCGAGTAGCGCAGGGCTGGGCGGATCGGGGCTGGCGTTGTTTGAGGCGAAGCCGAGTTTAGCCAGACCCCGCCCGGACCGAGCAACGCAGCTTACCTGTAGCGAAGCGCAGGGGCGACGAATTCGGCTCGCCTTTCTTTTGCCACGCCACGCCAAGCAAAACAAAATCAAAAGAGCGGAATCCTCAATGCTCCCGCGCATGGTTGCGCGTATGCCGCGGAAACTCAACCGTGATGTCGGTATCGCGCAGCCTGACGCAGCAGGCCAGCCGCGATTGTGCTTGCAGGCCCCAGGCGTGGTCGAGCTGGTCGCCTTCTTCGTCGTCGGGCTCGGCCAGTGAGGCCCCGCCTTCGCGCACGTACACGTGGCAGGTCGAACAGGCGGCCACCATCTCGCAGGCGTGCTCAATGGCCACGCCGGCCTTGAGCAGGCTTTCGCAAAGCGAGGCGCCGCGCTTGACCTCCAGATCACGGCCTTCGGGGCACAGGTCGGGGTGGGGCAGCAGGTGGATGCGGGGCATGGAACTACAACTAGGCCAAGCTGTCCAGCGATTGTCCGGCGAGGGCCTGGCGGATGGATGCGTTCATGCGTCGTGCGGCGAACTCGCCGGTGGCGCTCGACAAGATGGCCATGGCGGCCCGCAGGGCCTCTACCGGCGCCTCGGTTTCCAGCATGTCGGCAACCCTGAACAGGGCCAGCCGGATGGCGGCCAGTTCTGCCGCCGACAGCAGCGCGGCGTCCGTGCCCAGGGCGGTTTCAGTGGCGTCGAGCATGCGGCGCGCGTCCACCTGCGTCTCGCGCAGCGAACGCAGCAGCATGTCGGTTTGCGAGGCGCCAATCGCCTCCTGCAGCATGGCGGCAATTTGCGTGTCGGCCAGGCCATACGAGGGTTTGACTTCGACGTGGGCCTCGATGCCCGTGGTCTGTTCGCGCGCCGTGACCGAGAGCAACCCGTCAGCGTCAATCTGAAAACTCACGCGGATATGCACCGAGCCCGCCACCGCCGGGGGAATGCCGCGCAGCTCGAAGCGCGCCAGCGAGCGGCAGTTGGCCACGGTCTCGCGCTCACCCTGCACCACGTGCAGCGACATCGCGGTCTGCCCGTCCTTGAAGGTGGTGAACTCCTGGGCGCGGGCGATCGGCAGGGTGGAATTGCGCGGAATGATTTTTTCGACCAGGCCGCCCATGGTTTCGATGCCCAGCGACAGCGGGCACACGTCGAGCAGCAGCCAGTCGTCGCCGCTGCTGCTGTTGCCGGCCAGCACATTGGCCTGCAAGGCGGCGCCGAGCGCGACCACCTGGTCCGGGTCGATGTCGACGAGCGGCTCGCGGCCGAAAAAGTCGCGCACCGCGTCGCGGGCGATCGGCATGCGGGTGGAGCCGCCCACCAGCACCACGCCGGTGATGCCGGCAATCGTCAGCCCGGCGTCGCGCAGCGCGCGCTTGGTGGACGCCATGGTGCGGGCGATCAGCGGGGCGCCGAGTTCGGCGAACTGCGCGCGCGACAGGATCGCTTGTTGTGCCTTGCCGTCGGCGTGTGACAGCGACAGGACCGACGTCTCATGCTGCGAGAGCGCTTCCTTGGCGGCACGGGCGGCGGCCAGCAGGCTGCGCTGCGCTGCCGGCGGCAAGGCGGCCAGACCGTCGATGCCATGCTGGGTGCAGAACCACCCGGCAATGGCGTGGTCGAAGTCGTCGCCGCCCAGGGCCGAGTCGCCGCCGGTGGCCAACACTTCGAACACACCTTTGGTGAGGCTGAGGATAGAGATGTCGAAAGTGCCGCCGCCCAGGTCATAGATGGCAAACGTGCCTTCGGCCGCTTTGTCCAGCCCGTAGGCGATGGCCGCGGCGGTGGGCTCGTTGAGCAGACGCAGGACGGTCAGGCCGGCCAGGCGCGCGGCGTCCTTGGTGGCCTGGCGCTGTGCGTCGTCAAAGTAGGCGGGCACCGTGATCACGACACCGGCCAGTGGCCCGCCCAGCGAGGCTTCGGCGCGTTCGCGCAAGGCGCTCAGAATGTCGGCCGACACCTGCACCGGCGAGCGAACGCCGGCGCTGGTCGTGATGCCGACCATGCCCGGCCCATCGGTAAATCGATACGGCAGGCCGGCGGCCTCTTTCAAGTCCGACAGGCTGCGGCCCATGAAGCGCTTGACCGAGACAATGGTGTTCTCGGGATCGTCCGCCTGGCTCTCCTGCGCCTCGCGGCCCACCACAATGCCGTTGCCCGGCAGATAGCGCACGACCGAGGGCAGCAGCAGGGCGCCCGCCTCGTCCGGCAGCGCGCGCGCCACGGCGCTTTGCACGGTGGCAATCAGCGAGTTGGTGGTGCCCAGGTCGATGCCCGCGGCCAGCCGGTGCTGGTGCGGCGCGGCGCTCTGACCGGGTTCGGCGATTTGCAGCAGGGCCATGCGTTTACCTCAAGTCGTGCAGGGTACGAGCCCCAACGGCACTCGGATGTCAATTTCAGGAACACCACGGAACCGGCTTTGCCGGGCCGTCGGTGTTGCCCCCTTGAGGGGGGAGGCGGCTACGCGCAGCGAGCAAGCAACGGGGGGGAGCCTGTTCATACGGCGAAGCTCTCGCCGCAGCCGCAGTTGGCTTTGGCGTTCGGGTTGTTGAACTTGAAGCCTTCGTTCAGGCCTTCGCGCACGAAGTCGAGCTCGGTGCCGTCCAGCATGGCCAGGCTCTTGGCATCCACAATGACCTTGGTGCCATGGTTTTCAAAGCACTGGTCGTCGGCGTTGACGGCGTCGACAAATTCAAGCGCGTAGGCAAAGCCGGAGCAGCCGCTGGTCTTGACCGCCAGGCGCAGGCCGATGCCGCTGCCGCGCCTGGTCAGGGACTTGTCGATCTGGCGCGCAGCCGCAGGAGTCAGGGATACAGTCATGGCACCAGCTCCTAGACGGAGAACGAACTGCCGCAGCCGCAGGTGGTTTGCGCATTGGGGTTTTGAATGACGAAGCGCGAGCCTTCCAGGCCGTCTTCAAAGTCAACCCGCGCGCCCAGCACGTACTGCAAACTCATGGCGTCCACCACCAGGGCGACCCCTTCGGTGACGATCTGTGTGTCATCCTCGGCGATCTGGTCGTCAAAGGCAAAACCGTAGGAGAAGCCCGAACAACCGCCGCCGGTGACGTACAGGCGCAATTTGAGATGGGGGTTGCCCTCCTCCACGATCAGGTCGGCCACTTTGCCGGCGGCCGATGGCGTGAACTCCAACTGGCCGGGCATGACGCCTGGCAGGGTGGCACTGGCAATGTTCAGAGCTGCTTCCATTTTGAATTCCTTTAATGACGTGGCGGTGTGGAGGGAGACTTAACGGGTGCTGGAGGCGCAGACCGGCTGCTCGGAAACCAGGGTGGCGGCGCCTGCGGGGTGGCGGGCGCGGAAGTCGGCCACCGCCGCCTTGATGGCGTCCTCGGCCAGGATCGAGCAATGGATCTTGACGGGCGGCAGGGCCAGCTCTTCGGCGATATCGGCGTTCTTGATGGCCAGGGCTTCGTCCAGCGTGCGCCCGCGCACCCATTCGGTGACCAGCGAACTCGACGCAATGGCCGAGCCGCAGCCGTAGGTCTTGAACTTGGCGTCCTCGATCACGCCCTGCGCGTTGACGCGGATCTGCAGCCGCATCACGTCACCGCAGGCCGGCGCGCCCACCATGCCGGTGCCAACGCTGTCGTCGCCCGCCTCGAAGGCGCCGACGTTGCGCGGGTTTTCGTAGTGGTCAACGACCTTGTCACTGTATGCCATGTGAATTCTCCGTAACTGGATTGATGGACGGGCAGACTCAGCCCGGACTCAGTGTTCCGACCACTGGATGGCGTTGAGATCGACCCCGGCCTGCACCATGTCCCACAGCGGGCTCATGGCGCGCAGCCTGCCCACCACCTGAGTGACCTGTGCGATCGTGAAGTCGATGTCTTCGACCGTGGTGAAGCGGCCCAGGGAAAAACGTACCGAGCTGTGCGCCAGCTCGTCGCTGCGGCCCATGGCGCGCAGCACATAGCTGGGCTCCAGCGAGGCCGAGGTGCAGGCCGAGCCCGAGGACACCGCCACACCTTTGATGCCCATCAGCAGCGACTCGCCCTCGACGTAGTTGAAGCTCACGTTCAGGTACTGCACCGCCCGCTGCTGCTCGTCGCCGTTGAGCACCACCGCATCCATTTTCCGAAAGCCGGCCCAGAGCCGCTCGCGCAGGGCGCGGATGCGCGCGTTGTCAGCCGCCATGTTTTCGCGCGCCAGCCAGAAGGCTTCGCCCATGCCGACGATCTGGTGTGTGGGCAGCGTGCCCGAGCGCATGCCGCGCTCATGGCCGCCGCCGTGCATCTGGGCTTCAAGGCGCACGCGGGGCTTGCGCCGCACATACAGCGCACCCACACCCTTGGGGCCGTAGATTTTGTGCGCCGACAGCGACATCAGGTCGATCGGGAGTTGATCCAGGTCGATCGCCACCTTGCCCGCCGCCTGCGCCGCGTCCACGTGGAACAGCACGCCTTTGGCACGGCAAATCGCACCCATCGCGGCCACGTCCTGAATGACGCCGGTTTCATTGTTGACGAACATCACGGAGGCCAGCACGGTGTCGGGCCGCAAGGCCGCTTCGAACACGGCCAGGTCCAGCAGCCCGCTGGGCAGCACCGGCAACACGGTCACTTCAAAGCCCTCGCGCTCAAGCTCGCGCATGCTGTCGAGCACCGCCTTGTGCTCGGTCGCCACCGTCACCAGATGCTTGCCTTTGCCGCGGTAGAAATGGGCGGCGCCTTTGATGGCGAGGTTGTTCGACTCGGTGGCGCCCGAGGTCCAGGCGATCTCGCGCGGGTCGGCGTTGATCAGGGCGCAGACCTGTTCGCGGGCCAGCTCCACCGCCTCGTCGGCGGCCCAGCCGTAGGCATGGGAGCGGCTCGCGGGGTTGCCGTAAAGCTCCGTCAGGTAGGGAATCATTTTGCTGGCCACGCGCCGGTCCACCGGGGTGGTGGCCGCATAGTCGAGGTACACAGGCTGGGCAGTGCGGAAGTTGGCTTTGTCGCGACTGGGCTCCGTCATGGCAGGCTCCTGAGAAAAGAGGTAAGGCAGTTCCCATCTTGCAATTTCGGTGCCATGCGTTTTGTTGCCTGAATCCGGTCTTGCTGCGCTTTCTTTGTTGCTTTTGTGCGCGGCCCGCAACCCATGAACGGGCAATCTTGTCTTGTTTGTCGCAAACAACCACGTGGCAGATTTTTCAACCGGCACCCCATTGACGAATTTGGTACGCTTCTTGCGTGAACTGCGGCCAGAGGCCGTTGCATTTTCCGTGTCCCGTTACTGGTGCGTACCAGTTGTCCGGGTACCTGGCAATTGGAATGCGGCAGGCCCGATGTTGCATACAACCGGGGCGCCACATGGTGAACAAACAAGCGATTGAAGCGCGGCGCGAGCTCAATGCGATTTACGAAGTCAGCAAGACGCTGGCCACTTCGCTGGACGTCGCCAAGACCTTTCGCGAGGCCTTGAACTATCTGCTGCATGCCTTTGACTGGCGGCGCGCTTTCGTGGTGCTTGGCGAGCCCGAGGGCCGGCTGCGCGGTCTGTGCGCCGTCGGCCTCACCAGCGAGGAGCAACAACGGTTGCAATTTCAAACCGGCGAAGGCATCGTGGGCCGCGTCTACGCCAACGGCATTCAGGTCATCGTGCCCGACGTGCGCGCCGAGCCGCTGTTCCTCAATCGCACCGGGGGCGCCGACCAGTCTCCGGGCGTTCCCGTTGCCATGCTCGTCACGCCCATCCGCGCCGACCGCCGTACCGTCGGTGTGCTGGCCGTCGACTGTCTCAACCCCGGCGAGCGCCGCGGCTTCTCGGATGACTTGCAGTTGCTCAAGATGGTGGCCACGCTCATGGGGCAGGCGCTGCTGCTGCACCGCAGCGTCAGCGCCGCGCACACCAGCCTGCAGGACGAGGCGCGCCGCATGGACAAGATGCTCAAGCCCCGCCACCAGATCGAGCAGGTGGTGGGCGTCTCCGCGCCCATGCAGGAAGTTTTCGAACAAGTCCACCAGGTCGCGTCGGCCCGCACCACGGTGCTGCTGCGCGGCGAAAGCGGCACCGGCAAGGAAGTGATTGCCCGCGCCATCCACAATCTGTCGCCGCGCAAGCGCGAAGCCTTTGTGCGGGTCAACTGCGCGGCGCTCACCGAGTCGCTGCTGGAGAGCGAGTTGTTCGGCCACGAAAAAGGTGCTTTCACCGGTGCGCAGGGCCAACGCAAGGGCCGCTTCGAGCTGTCGCACGGCGGCACGCTGTTCCTCGATGAAATCGGCGACATCTCGGCTTCGTTCCAGGCCAAGCTGCTGCGCGTGCTGCAAGAGCGCGAGTTCGAGCGCGTCGGCGGCACCGCGGTGGTGAAAGTGGATGTGCGGCTCATTCTTGCCACCAACCGCAATCTCGAACGCATGGTGCAGGCCGGCGAGTTCCGCGCCGATCTCTACTACCGCATCAACGTGGTCAGCATCCAGTTGCCGCCGCTGCGTGAACGGCGCGAGGACATCCCGGCCATGGCGCGGCATTTTCTGGACCGCTTCAACAAGGAGAACGCGCGCGCCACATACTTCAGCGCCGCCGCCATGCGCGTGATGAGCAATTGCTACTGGCCCGGCAACGTGCGGGAACTGGAGAACTGCGTGGAGCGCACCGCCACGATGACGCATGGCGACGTCATCACCGACCTGGCCTTTCCGTGCCAGGGCAACCGTTGCCTGACGCAGGTGCTCCATCACATTGATCGGGAAGATGCCGTGCGGCCCGCCCGGCTGGCCGACATTCCCATCACGGAGGTGCCGATGGCGCCAGCGCACCCCCATCACGATGCAACATCGCCGCTGCCGGCCAATTCCGCGCCAGCCTCGGTTGCCGTCGCCGATGACGCCGCTACGGTCGCCCATGACGAGACCCTACTGCCCGACGACGGCAAGCCCGACGGTGAACGCGAGCGCCTGATCTGGGCCATGGAGCGCTGCGGCTGGGTTCAAGCCAAGGCGGCGCGATTGCTAAAGATATCGCCGCGCCAGATGGGCTACGCGCTGCAAAAGAATGGGATTGAAGTCAGAAAATTCTGAAGCTGCGTGGACGTGTAAACTCACCCGAAAGAGGTGAACGCATGACCGAAGACATCCGCTGGAAGCAGCGTTTCAACAATTATCTTAAAGCGTTACAAACACTCACCGAGGCGGTGGAACTCGCCCAGCAACGCCCGCTCACCAAGCTGGAACAGCAGGGGCTGATTCAGGGTTTCGAATTTACCCATGAATTGGCCTGGACCGTGCTGAAGGACTATCTGGATGCGCAAGGCTTTGTGGGCCTGATCGGCTCCAGAAATGCCACCCGCCAGGCCTTCAAAGATGCCCTCATTCAGGACGGAGAAGCGTGGATGGACATGATCAAGGCGCGCAACCTGACATCTCACACCTACAACACGGCCATCGCGTCGGACATTGCGGGCAACATTCTTAGCCGTTTTTACCCCGCCTTTACCGCCATGGCGAACACCTTTGCGGCCCTCAGCGCACAAGTCGATCCCGACGCATGAAATACGGGCTACCGGAGCGCACGATTGCGCAAATCTGCGCAGTGCTCGCGCAGTATCCTGTGGTGGACCGGGCGGTGTTGTACGGCTCGCGTGCCAAAGGAAATTACAAACCGGGCTCAGACATTGACCTGACCTTGTACGGTCCAAGCCTCACGCCCTACCTGTGCGCCACCATTGCCGAAACCCTGGACGATCTATTGCTGCCTTACACCATTGATCTGTCAGTGTTTGCAGAACTCAAACACCCCGAACTGGAAGCCCATATTCAGCGGGTCGGGGTCGTGTTCTACGAGCGGAAAGACCGGGTTTTTTAGTTTCATTGCCAGATCTCGCCCGCGGTGTTTGAGCCCTTCAACAAAGCCACCGACGATGGCCGGAGCATGAAGGTGTACTCCACATTGCTGGATCAGGCCATTCACTCCATGATTGAGCGCCAGCAAGAGCAGGAAGTGGACAGCCTGTTTTCGCCGGGTAAAACTAGTGCCTTGACCCAGAACTTGACCGGGATGGAAGACTTCGAACGGGTCGGCTTTTTGGTTATTCAATCCGTGTAAAAAACGTGGGTTGACAGTCATGTCATTGATGCATATCATGAGATATATCAATCAATTAAAAGAGGCTCAAAATGCACCAAACCGCAAAAATATTCGCCACTGGCCGCAGTCAGGCGGTGCGCCTGCCGCTGGAGTTCCGCTTTGATGTCGCCGAAGTCTTCATCCGCCACGACCCCATCACGGGCGATGTGGTGCTGTCGCGTAAACCGACGGACTGGCAAGGCCTGCTAGACGTGGTGGCACTCAACAAGGACGAAGACTTGCTTATTGAGCGCCATCAAACCAGCACACGGCGCGACCCCTTTGAAGGCTTCCAAGAATGAGCCAGCGCTACATGCTCGACACCAACGTGGTCAGCCACATCATGCAGGGGCGCGATGCCGAATTGCTGACGCACCTAACGAAGGTGCCCGTCGGGCAGGCTGTGATGTCTAGCGTGACCCTTGCAGAGCTGGAATACGGCTTACACCGCAAAGGGCAACCCGTTCGCTTGCGAAATGCCTTGGTCCAAGTGCTGCTTCGTATGGACGTGTTGCCCTGGGATGAGGACGTAGCCACCTGTTACGGCGAGTTTTGCGCCACGCTGGAAGCCCAAGGCATCAACCTCAGCGACTTTGACATGATGATTGCCGCCCACGCCGTAGCGCTGGATGTAACACTGGTCAGCCGTGACCAGGCGTTTGCGCAATTGCCAACTGGCGTGAATCAACGATTGAGGCTGGAAGTTTGGTAACTCTCGCGTCACACGCGTTGTTCGCCTGGCCATCGAAGGCCGCAGTGGCCCGGCCCGTGGCCAAAGCCAAAATTTACGCGCACGCCAAGCCCACCGCCGCCTTGCGTGCGTTGTTTGTCGATCAGGTCGCGAGCATCACATGGGCCTACAAACTGGCCCCGGAGACCATCAATCTGCCCGTCAAACCGGACGTGCCGGAAATTGAAGTGTTTAAAACTGCCTTGAAGCTGCCGGATGTCAATCATTCGGTGCTGCGCTGCATCGACAAGGCCATCCCTTTTCCCATTCTGTTTGTCCTGCGGTATGACGGCCACAACCAACCCGTTGCAGCCTACAAACGCCCCAGTGATGCGGCAACGCGAGGGCCTGAACTACCGCATGGACCCAGGCCGCGCTGGAATCAGCCGGTTTCAAAAATGCTGATCTGGCCCTGACCCCGGATCAGTTGCTGGAAAACATCCATGACCACCACGAACGGCAGGTTTATGGAAGTCCAAATGCAGTTGTTTTTCCCAGCCAGCTGCGACGTGTGAAGGGCCTGTGTCATCTTTGTCGCATCACTGACAGCAGACCGTGAAATAGCACGGCATACCGGCAACGCCTATGTGCCACATCCTACAAAGCCAGGGCGAAAACAGCGGTTTTCGGGTGGCATGGATTTAGCTATGGAACTCTTGTGCGGCCATGGTCGGTCGCGAAAAGGGTTTCCATGCAAGCAAGCGCAAACACCGGTTCCATGCCCGCGACGACCTACGTCAGCATCGGCCAGATCAAATCACTAGGCGCCACACTGGAGCTGCCAGAAACCGGTGGCGGTTGCGGTACGCAGGGCGGCGAAGGCAAAGCCAGTTGTGGAACGTCAGCCGGCCCGGACGACATGCCGCAGGAAATCTGGGACAAGGTCAAAAACCATCCCTGCTACTCCGAGGAGGCCCATCACCATTACGCCCGCATGCACGTTGCGGTGGCGCCGGCCTGCAACATCCAGTGCAACTACTGCAACCGTAAGTACGATTGCAGCAATGAATCGCGCCCCGGCGTGGTCTCACAAAAGCTCACGCCCGAGCAGGCGGTGAAAAAAGTGGTGGCGGTGGCCAGCGAGATACCGCAAATGACGGTGCTGGGCATTGCCGGGCCGGGCGATGCGCTGGCCAATCCGGCGAAAACCTTCGACACCTTTCGCATGCTGCAGGAGCAGGCGCCCGACATCAAGCTGTGCATGTCCACCAACGGCCTGGCCTTGCCGGAACTGGTGGACGAGATATGCAAGTACAACATCGACCACGTCACTATCACCATCAACATGGTGGACCCGGCTGTGGGCGAGAAGATTTACCCCTGGATCTTCTGGAACCACAAGCGCGTCACCGGCTACGAGGCCGCAAAAATTTTGCACGAGCAGCAGATGAAGGGTCTGGAGATGCTGACCGCGCGCGGCGTGCTGACCAAGATCAACTCGGTGCTGATCCCCGGCATCAACGACGAGCACCTGATCGAGGTGAACCGCGAGGTCAAGAAGCGCGGCGCCTTTTTGCACAACATCATGCCGCTGATCTCGGAAGCCGAGCACGGCACCGTGTTCGGCCTGACCGGGCAGCGCGGTCCGACGGCGTCGGAGCTCAAGGCGGTGCAGGACGCCTGCATGGGCGGCGCCAACCTCATGCGCCACTGCCGCCAGTGCCGGGCCGACGCCGTGGGCCTGCTGGGCGAGGACCGCAGCGAAGAGTTCACGCTGGACAAGTTGGAGCAGATGGACGTGGTCTATGACCTGGACAAGCGCAAGTCCTACCAGGACAAAGTCGAGCTCGAGCGCCAGGCCCAGCATGCCGCCAAGCAGGAGGCACTGGCTGCGGCCGGTGCCGTCGGGGTCGGGGATGATCTGCAGGTTCTGGTGGCTGTGGCGACCAAAGGGGGCGGCCGGGTCAACGAGCATTTTGGCCATGTCACCGAATTTCAGGTGTTCCAGGTCTCCGCCGCCGAGGCTTTGTTCGTCGGCCACCGCCGGGTGGACCAGTATTGCCAGGGTGGCGCGGGCGACGACGAGCAATTGCCCTCGGTCGTGCGCGCCATCAACGACTGCCATGCGGTGCTGGTGGCCAAGATTGGCGCCTGCCCGAAAGACGAGCTCACCGCGGCCGGCATCGAAGCGGTCGATCAGTATGTCGGCGAGTTCATCGAAAAGGCGGCACTCGGCTGGTTCAACGACTACCGCGCCCGCATCGCCAGCGGCGCCGTCGTCCACCGGCACCGGGGGGACGCGCAGATTCGCCAGGGCGCCTTCACCAGTGTGGCCGAAGCGGCCTGAGTTTTTCTTCCCTCAATAACCTTACAGGAGAACCATCATGCCCATGAAGATCATCGCATCCACCTGCACCGCCTGCTCGGCCTGCGAGCCCGAGTGCCCCAACGTTGCCATTCGCGAGAAGGGCGGCACCTACGTCATCGACCCCAAGAAATGCACCGACTGCGTGGGCCACTTCGACGAACCGCAGTGCGTCGCCGTGTGCCCGGTGGACGGCTGCATCGTCAAGGTCTGATATGGCCCCCACGCTTGTCACTTCGTGTACGACGCTGCCCCCCGAGGGGGCGTCAGCCGGCTTGGGACGGCCCGGCGCCGTCTGAGCCATTCATTTCATCAAGGAGACTTCGCCATCATGTTGCCCAACATCACCATTACCCCCGCCGCGGCGAAATTCATCAACCGCATCGTGCGTTTCTCGGGATTGCCGCCCGGCGCGGGCTTTCGCCTGGTGGTCAGCCCGGGCGGCTGCTCCGGCTACACGTCGGAGTTCAGCGCCGAGGCCGCCCCGAAGGCCGGTGAGCAACTGCTGGAGGTCGGTGGCCTGCGCCTTTTTTTGCCGGCAGAAAGCCGTTTGATGTTGCAAGGGGTGACGATTGATTTTGTCGATACCCCGACCCAGTCCGGTCTGACTTTCATCAATCCGAACCAGGCGGCCTGCGGCTGCAGCAGCGCTGAAACCGCGCCGCCTGCCGGGGTGACCAGGATCGACATCGGTTCGATCGGGCGGGGTCGTCCGGCGGCACCCGTCCTGGCGTCCTGATCGCCACGGATCACCCGACCATTTCGAGGGCTGCGCCATGAATGCCGCCGATCCGGGCTTTGACGACACCAGCGCCGCTTTTGGTCTGGGTGCCATCGGTGGCGCGGTCAACCCCGAGGTGGATGCGCTGATCGTTCAGGCCGGTCTGTTGCGGGATCGTCCGGTGGCGGCGCAGGCCTTGCTTGAGCGCGCCCGTGCCGCGGCGCCAAGCCACCCGGCCCCCCTGATTGCACTGTACCGCTTCCATTTTTACGGGCACCGCCTGGCCGAGGCGCGGATGACGGGCGAAGATGCGCTGGCCATTGCGCGCACGGCCCTGGGGCCCGATTTTGGCGATGTACCGCCTTCCGACGAGGCCGCACGCCATGACCCGGCAGTGCGGTTTTATCTGTTCACCCTCAAAGGCCTGGCCTACCTGAACATGCGTCTGGGCGTGCTGGACGAGGCGCACCTGATGCTGGGTGAATTGCGTCGCCTGGATCCGCAGGACCATGTCGGCGGTGCTTTGCTGCTGCACGTGTTGACTCGCCACGAAAAAGGCGATGATGCCGGGCCGGGCGACGTGCTGCCGGCGTACCCGGTGCGCGGCTGGAGCGGAGTGGCACCATGAAAATGCCCGATGCCGTTCACCTGATCGCGAGCCGGCGCCCGCGCACCCCGGCGGGCGACATCCCTGCGCTGCACTGGCAGGGCGGGCCGGTCGATGACAGTACCTGTGCCAGCTGTGTCTATGCCCATGTGCGCGCACGGCCGGGGGAGCAGGGCTGCGAGCCGGGCCATGCCTGCATGCAGGACGTCTATGCGCGCCGCATCGACCGCTTTTTCCGCTGGCATCCCGCCCTGGGTGACGAGCAGCTCGCGCACCCCTATTTTGAAGTGCGTGCCATCGCCGCGCGCCACGCCAGCGTGTTCCGTCTGGCTGTGCTGATCGACGATCCGGATGAAACCGTGCGCCTGCAGATTGCGCTGCGTCTGCCGCTGGCGCAACTGTCCCGACTGAGCACCGACCCGCACCGGGAAGTGCGCATCCGGGTCGCACAGCGCCTCGCACCAGGCGCACTGGCCGCCCTGCGCGATGACCCGGATTACGGCGTACGTGAGCTGGTCGCGCTGCGCCTGCCGCTGGCTATCTTGCCGGCCATGGCGGCTGACCCCGACCGCGCCGTGCGCATGCGTGTGGCGCAGCGGCTGGAGATGCCCGCCCTGCTGCGCATGGCGAGCGACGCCGAGCCGGAAGTGCGGCGCATTGTGGCCGAGCGGCTGCCCGCACCGTTGCTGGCACGCATGGCCAGCGACAGCGACTGGCGCGTACGCTGGGAAGTCGCCCAGCGCGCCGATGCCGCCACGCTGAACACGATGCGTGACGACGACGACGTGGAAGTACGCCAGACCGTGCGAGAGCGGCAGGCGAGCGAAGCCACCCGGATTGGAGTCATCCATGGCTGACATCAACCGCGACGACAATGAAATCGAGCTGGCTTCGCCGCCCCGCTTCAAGTACGGCGAGCGGGTGCTTGCGCGTTCGGTGATCCGCAACGACGGCACCTACAACGGCCGCGACATCGGCGAGGTGCTGGTACAAAAGGGGGAGATCGGCTACGTCGTCAACATCAACACCTTCTTGCAGCAGTTCTACATCTACGCGGTGGACTTCGTCGATTCCGGCCACCGCGTGGGCATGCGTGCCAAGGAACTCTGCACACTGGACAACCTGCCCGACGAGGTGCTGCAAGGTCTGGGCGACAAGGCCGCCGCGCTGAACGCACTCGGAAGCGCCAAACCCATCGAGGAGAAATCATGAACGCCATGAACGGAATCGAGGCACGCGAGCCTGCCTACGCCTGGGGCCAGCGCGTCATTGCGCTGGACGACCTGGTGAACGACGGCAGCTACCCGGAGCGCCCGGTCGATGCGCTGCTGGCCGCACGCGGCTCTGTCGGCGAGATCGTCAATGTGGGCCATGCGCAAGCGCTGAACGAGCCGGTCTACCTGGTTCAGTTCGGGGATTGCGTCGTCGGCTGTCTTGAAATAGAACTGGTCCCGGCACCCGATGGACTGCTGCCGGAGACGGAGGAACTGGCGTGACCCGGGCGGCGGCGGTGGCCGCGCCGGAGAGCGGCCAGGTGCATGACTTCATGCAGCACCGCCTGGAGCGTGCGCTGCTGCAGCGGGTGCGTTACCGCTATGTGCAGCCGCTCGTGCTGCGCGAAGGCGAAAGCTTCCGCATCCAGAGTCCGTGCTGCTCGCGCAACGTGGACCCCACCGGCGGCCTGATCGACATTGCGCTGCTGGTTCCCGGTGCGGCGCAGCGCTGGTGTCTGTTCGCACGCGACCATGTCAATGGCACCTGGGTGCCGCGGTTTACAGACGAAGCGCTGGAGCAGTTGCTGGACCTGCTGTGCGTCGATAGCGAGCGCCAGTTCTGGCCCTGAAGGCGTTTGCCGGCCATCACCATGATTTACCTCGACCACAACGCCACCACGCCGCCTGCGCCCGCGGTCATCGCGGCCATGCTGCCGGTGCTGTCCAGCCTGTGGGCCAACAGTTCTTCTCAGCATGGGCCGGGCCAGGACGCCAAGCGCGCCCTGGCTGCGGCGCGCGCAACCGTGGCACGGGTACTGGGCTGCAAGCCGGTGGAGGTGATTTTTACCAGCGGCGCCACCGAGGCCAACCACATGGCGGTGCGCGGGCTGCTGGCCATGGCCGCACCCGAACGCCGGCGCGTTGTGTTCAGCAGCGTCGAGCATGCGGGTCATTTGCGGCTGGCGCGTGCATTGGCGCACGCGGGTACTCCGGTGGACTTGATTCCGGTGCGGGGCGACGGCACGCTGGACAGGCAGGCGGCCGCTGCGCTGATCGGCCCGGACGTGGCATTGGTCTCGCTCATGGCGGCCAACAATGAAACCGGCGCATTGATGCCCGTGGCCGAGGTGGCGGCGCTCGCGCACGCGGCCGGCGCGCGGCTGCATGTGGACGCGACCCAGTTCATCGGCAAGCAGCCCTTCGATTTTTCGAGCTGCGGCGCGGACGCGGTGTCGCTGTCGGCCCACAAGCTGCACGGCCCCAAAGGCGTGGGTGCGCTGCTGCTGCGCCAGGGTGTTGCCTTTGCAGCGCAGACGCTGGGCAGCCAGGAACGTGGTCGGCGCGGCGGCACCGAGAACTTGCCGGGTATCGTGGGCCTGGCTGCCGCGCTGGAGGCCCTGGGCGATATCGCCAGGGAGGCGGCTCGCGTGGCCCAACTGCGCGACGCGCTCGAAGATGGACTGCGCCGTGCGTTGCCTGACACGCATGTCTGGTCGAAAAACGTGGCGCGTCTGCCCGGCACCTGCTACCTGCGGTTTGGCCAACTGTCGGCCGACGTGGTGCTGCAGCGGCTGGAGCGCCTGGGCGTGGCCGCGTCTTCGGGCGCCGCCTGTTCGTCCGGTGGCAGTGAGCCCTCGCATGTATTGACCGCGATGGGCGTACCAGGCCCGCAGGCGCTGGCCGCCGTGCGCCTGTCGCTGGGCCGGACCACTACCCTGGATGACGTCGCCTACCTGCTCAATGCGTTGCCGCCGCTGTTGGCGCCGCTGCTGCTTGAAGAGATGCTTGCCGCTCCTTAAAGATATCCAGAAAACCTATGTTGACACCTACCGGGAGCCGATGATGAAAGTGATGATTCGCAAAGACAGCCAGGGCACGCTGACCGCTTATGTGCCCAAAAAAGACCTGGAGGAACCCATCATCGCCATGGTCAACCCCGGCATGTGGGGCGGCCTGGTCACACTGGCCAACGGCTGGCAGTTGGAACTGCCCGCCATGCCGGCCAACACGCCGCTGCCCATCACCGTGGAGGCAAAACGTCTCGCCTCATCGGTGGCTGAGGATTAAGGAAAAAAACATGGCCATGACCCCTGACTATCTGCGCAGCGCCGGTGAAGTCATCGGCGCGGCGTCATCGCTGCGCGACGCGGCGGCGATCTGGCGCGCGCGTGATCCCGACATGCGCGTGGTGGTGGTTGATCCCGAGGACATGCAGGACGAAACCCCGGCCGTGACGCTGGGTACGCGCCGGGTCTATCTGGCCACCTCCAACGGCCATTGCTGGCACATCACCCAGCAGCCTTCCGAGGCGACGGCGCTGATTCTGACGCAAGACTAGCCATGGAAATCGATGCCATTTCCCTGTTTGAACCTGAATGCGGTGAGCGCGAGATCGAACTCGTCTGCGCCGTGCTGCAGTCGGCCCGCTGGGGCGACGGCCCCATGCTCGAAGGGTTCGAGCAGGCCTTTGCGGGCTGGGTCGGCCGCAAATACGCCGTGGCCGTGGGCAGCGGCACCCTGGGCACCTGGATTGCGCTGCGGGCCATGGGCATCGGCCCCGGCGACGAGGTGATCTGCACCTCGCACGCCTGGCACCAGGTGGCGCAGGCCATTACGCTGGCGGGCGCGACGCCGGTGTTCGCCGACATCAACTACTGGACCGGCAGCATCAACGTCGAAAAAGCCGCGCTCAAGATCAGCCCGCGCACGCGCGCCATCCTGGCCGGCAACACCAACGGCCATCCGGCCGATTGGGAACCGCTGCGCGCGCTGGCTGACATGCATGGTCTGAAACTCATTGAGGACAGCACCGAAGCTTTCGGATCCCGCTACAGGGGCCGGTGCGTGGGCAGTTTCGGCGACGTGTCGGTGTTCGATTTTTCACTGCCATCGGCCTTGTGTACGGGCGAAGGCGGCATGCTCGTCACCGATGATGAGGACCTGGTGCATGAATTGCGCTACCTGCGCCAGCGCCGCATTGCGGACCGCAACTCGGTCTCGGTGGGTTCCCGTGTGCCGCTGCAGGCGGGCATGAGTGAGATCACGGCGGCGCTGGGCCTGGCACAACTGGCCGGTCTGGACGAGCGCCTGGCCATCCGCAAGGAGGTCGAGGGCTGGTACCAGGAGCAGATGCAGAGTTTCGAGGGCGTCAAGCCGCCCTACATCGGCGACCACGTGGAAGAGGTGAACTGGATGCTGTATGTCGTGCATCTGGGCAAACGCTTTTCGGCCAGCGCCAGAGCGCAAATGATTGACGACCTGAAGTCCAGCGGCATCGAAACGGCGGCCTACAGCCACCCGCTGCACCAACAGTATTACTACATGCATGCCGGAGAAACCATTGGCCGCCAGCGCGGCCTGCTGCGCGACACCGACCGCATCGGCGACCGCGCGCTGGCGCTGCCGCTGCACACCCAGCTCGACGCCACCCAGGTCCAGTACATCGTCACGACGCTCAAGGACACCGCGACCAACGTCGGTGCCGGCGCCGCCATTTACCTCTAACAAGGACACACCATGACTGACTTGATCCAGGCTATTGCCCGGCAACTTGATGCGGGTACTGTCATTCCCTATCTGGGTCCCGACATGTTGTCGCTGTGCAGCGACCTCAAAGTTCCCGCCACGCCGTTGGCGCTGGCCGAGATCATGACTGCCAAGGTCAGCGTGCCGCACAAGATCCGAAAGCGGCTGACCCAGGCGGCCCAGTTCATCGAGAACTTCAAGCACCGCAAGTCGGTGGTGCATCTCATGAACGAGGCCTTTGCCAGCTCGCCCGCCCCTTCGGCCCTGCACCTGGCGCTGGCAGGCAGCGGTGCGGGCCTGTGGGTGGACACCTGGTATGACGACACCTTCGCCGCTGCGCTGGCAAAGACCCCGTCCAAGGGAAGCTGGGTGCAGGTGCAGGGGCTGTCCCAATCGGAACACTTTGGCCGGTGGACCGGGGCCTACGCCGCTGACGGCACCGCTTTGCCCGGGCTGCCAGCCGACGCCCGGCGCATTCTCTACAAGCCGATCGGCAGCCACGACCCGGCCGGCAACTACCTGGTCTCCGACAGCGACTATGTTGAAGTGCTGACGGAGATCGACATCCAGACGCCGATTCCCGCGGCGGTGCAGGCCTGGCGCAGCGGGCGCCATTTCCTGTTCCTGGGCTGCCGTTTCGACGACCAGCTGACGCGCTGCTTTGCGCGCCAGATCATGAAGCG
>DIVK01000103.1:0-6037 GCA_002422455.1 Rhodoferax sp. UBA6134 | reverse complement strand
GGCAAAACCTACGAAGTCGCCTCCGGTACCACTTTGCTCAAAGCCCTGCTTTCCGTGGGCGAGTCCATCGTCAGCAAGTGCGGGGGTGAAGCCAAGTGCGAATCCTGCCACGTCTTCGTGCCGGTCGGCCGCAAGGGCCTGTCCAGGATTCAGGGCCGGGAAAACGAGAAGCTTGACGGCATGGTGGGCGTCAGCTCGAACTCGCGCCTGGCTTGTCAGGCGGTGTTGGGTGAAGACCCCGTCACGGTTGAACTGCTGCTGACCTGAGTCGGGCACCGGCAGGGGCGCACCGTGCCTGAAGTTTTGCCCCTGCCCGTGAACCGGGTGTCCGACGTGGTCATTGTCGGGGCCGGACTGTGCGGGCTGGCGCTGGCGCGTATGCTGGCGGCGCGGGGTCTGGACGTGCATGTGATCGAGGCCCGCAGCCGTCTGGGCGGGCGGGTGCTCACGCAGCACTGCGAAGCCACGGGGCAGCCGGTCGACCTCGGTGCCACCTGGTTCTGGCCCGAGACCGAGCCGCGCATGACAGCACTGCTGACCACGCTGGGCCTGGCCAGCCATCCGCAGTACGACCCGGGCGATGCGCTCTGGCTTACCGACCCCAACCATGGGCCGCAACGCCGCCTGGAGCCCGGCGGTGTGCATGCCGGTGCGCGCCGCATTCAGGGCGGCGCGGCGAAACTGGTGGAGGCGCTGGCCGCCGCGTTGCCGCCGGACAGCGTGCGCCAGGGGGTGGCGGTGAGTGCGTTGTGTGACCGGGGTCTGTTCATTGAACTGCTGCTCGCCACGGGGATCGTGCTGCGGGCGCGCCAGGTCGTGCTGGCGCTGCCGCCGCGTTTGACGTGCGAGACGCTGCAGTTTGATCCGCCATTGCCCATCGTCGTGCGGGACGCGCTGAAAGACGTGCCAACCTGGATGGCGGCGCAAGCCAAGGCCGTGACCACGTTTTCGCACCCTTTTTGGCGCGCGGCCGACCAATCAGGAAATGCCTTTGTACGCCATGCGCAGGCGGTGCTGGGCGAGGTGTTCGATGCGTGTGAAGCTGATGTCGGCGCTGGCTGCGATCACGCAGGTACAAGCCATGCTGCCCTGGGCGGCTTTGTCGCACTGAGTGCAACACGGCGGGAAAATTTCCGGCGTGGCCTGCCGATGCTGATTGACAGCCAACTGGCCCAGCTGTTTGGCCCGCAGGCGCAAGACGGACATTTGCATTTGCAGGACTGGGCCGAAGAGGAGTGGAGTTGCAGTGCCATAGACCGGGCCGTTCCGCCCGGGCAGTCCCAGGCCGACCCTTTTCTGCGTCAGCCCTTGTGGGCCGGGCGCTTGTTCCTGGGTGGCAGCGAAACGGCGGCTCACGGTGCGGGCCACATGGAAGGCGCGCTGGAATCCGCCGACCGCATTGCCCATGTCCTGTTTCGGCACGGGGCCGCAGCGCACCATGCGTCAGCGAGGCTTGCCTTGTATCCGGCGCAGCCCGCCGGGGAGTCGCGTGCCGCTGCCGTCAATGCATTTGCCGTGCGGGTGCAGGCACTGTGCGGCAAGGCGCCCGAACACTACCGCTGGCATCTCGCCCGGCCGCTGCCGGGCCAGCCAGCCGACCTGCCTACGCAGCGCGCCCTGCTGGCTACGGTGGATCAGGTCTACAGCGAAGCCCTGGCGTACCTTGACGAGCTGTTGCCGGCGCTGGACGCTGCCGCCAGCGGGGCGATCAACGGCCGCCACGCGCTTACCTCCATATTGCTGCTGCCTTTCAATGGCTGGAACAAGGGACTGCTGGAGGCGGCGCTGGGTTTCAATGCGGCTTCCTGTGCCTTGTCCGGTTTTGCGCAGGATCACCAACCCGATGCCGATGCCCTGCGCGTCATCACGCTGGATCTGGCGGGCGCCTGGCGAGAGTTTGCATGGGAGCTTAATGCGAGGTTGCTGGCGTCGGCCGGTGAGGCTGCGTGTCTGTCCTGATAACCAGCCTTCCGGATGCAGGCATCGCGACAACAGGTGGTTGCCGCACCCTGTTGATCCGCGGTCCCGTGTTTGTTGAACAATACAAGGTCTGGAGCAGCTTTCCTCAGCGCCCGAAAGCGCAGGGGGCCGGCGCCATTTTTCCTGAAACGAGTTTGCAATGAAGCCCTTTCTCCGTCTATCCATGCTGTTGGCGCTGCTGCCCGGTATCGCGTTGCAGGCCCGTGCCGACGAGGTGTCGGTTGCGGTTGCCGCCAACTTCGCCGTGCCCATCAGGAAAATTGCACCGGAGTTCGAAATGGACACCGGGCACAGGATCGTGGCGTCCTTTGGCTCGACCGGTCAGCTCTATGCCCAGATCAGGCATGGTGCGCCATTCGAGGTGCTGCTGGCAGCGGACGAGGAGACCCCGGCTCGGCTGCTCAGGGATGGCGCGGCGGTCGCGGGCAGCCGCTTCACTTACGCCATCGGCAAGCTGGTGCTCTGGTCGGCCCGACCCTCAGTGGTTGACGCGGCGGGCGAGGTGTTGAAGAGCGGTGCCTTTGAGCACCTGGCGCTGGCCAATCCAAAGCTCGCTCCCTATGGCGCGGCGGGACTTGAAACCTTGAAGGCCCTTGGTGTTTACGCGCGCTGGCAGTCCAGGCTCGTGATGGCAGAGAACATCACGCAGGCGCATCAGTTCATCAGCAGCGGCAACAGCCTGGCGGGCTTTGTTGCGCTGTCGCAGGTGCTGAAGGACGGAAAGATTGAGGGCTCGGCGTGGCTGGTGCCGGCTCGCCTGTACCCGGCCATTCGCCAGGACGCGGTCGTTCTGGGCAGGGGACAGGGCAAACCGGCCGCCGAGGCGCTGGTGAACTATCTCAGGGGGGAAAAGGCCAAAGCGGTGATCCGGTCCTGCGGTTACGATTTGCCGCAATAGGCCAGGATCGTCAGGCGCTAGCGAGCGATTTTCTGCAGAGGTGGACACAGCATGCAATTTTCCCCGGATGTCGTCGCCATTGTGCTGACCGTCAAATTGGCCGGTCTCACCACCGTGCTGCTCCTTGTCATCGGCACGCCCATCGCGTGGTGGCTGGCCCGCAGCCGCTCCCGCCTGAAAAACCTGGTGGGTGCGGTGGTCACGCTGCCGCTGGTCTTGCCGCCGGCCGTGCTTGGTTTTTACCTGCTGGTGCTGCTCGGGCCCGGCGGGCCCCTGGGGAAGCTCACCCAGGCCATGGGGCTGGGTCTGTTGCCGTTTACTTTCTCCGGGCTGGTGGTGGCATCGGTCATCTATTCCATGCCCTTCGTGGTGCAGCCGCTGCAACAGGCGTTTACGGCGATGGGCGACCAGCCGCTGGAGGCCGCCGCCACGCTGCGGGCTTCACCGCTGGATGCGTTTTTCACGGTGGCGCTGCCTCTCGCGCGGCCGGGGTTCATCACGGCGGCGGTGCTGGGGTTTGCGCACACGGTGGGCGAGTTTGGCGTCGTGCTGATGATGGGCGGCAACATTCCAGGCAAGACCCAGGTGCTGTCGATGGCCATCTACAACCATGTCGAGGCGATGGAGTATGCCAATGCCCACTGGCTCGCAGGCGGCATGCTGTGTTTCTCGTTCCTGGTGCTCCTGGCGCTCTACAGCCGCGGCTGGAACCGGTTGCCATGAGCATCAGGGCCCGATTCCGGTTGAAGTACCCGGACTTTGCGCTGGACGTGGACCTGGACTTGCCTGGCTATGGCGTGAGCGCGCTGTTCGGCCCCTCCGGCTGCGGCAAAACAAGTCTGCTGCGCTGCATGGCAGGGTTGACCCGTGCGTCGGAGGGGAGGTTCATCGTCAATGGGGAAATCTGGCAGGACGGCGCCACGTTCATGCCGGTTCACCAACGCTCCGTGGGTTTCGTCTTTCAGGACGCCGGGCTGTTCGGGCATCTGTCCGTGCGCCAGAATCTCCTGTACGGCAGAGCACGCCTGCCCGCTGCCGTGCGCCGGGTCGAGTTTGGGCATGCCATCGAACTGCTGGGGATCGGCCATCTGCTCGAACGCGCGCCGAAAGGGCTTTCCGGCGGTGAACGTCAGCGCGTCGCCATTGCGCGATCATTGCTGGCCAGTCCGCGCTTGCTGCTGCTCGACGAGCCCCTGGCCGCGCTTGACGTGGCGCGCAAGAACGAATTCATGCCCTACCTGGAACGCCTGCATCACGAACTGGACATGCCCATCGTCCTGGTGAGCCATGCGCCGGACGAGGTGGCTCGCCTGGCCGATTTCATCGTGGTCATGGATGCCGGCCGCGCCCTGGCCGCCGGGCCCCTGGCCGAGACCCTCGCCCGCGTCGACCTGCCGATCCGGCTGGGTGAAGAGGCTGGCGTGGTGCTCGATGCCGTCATTGCGGAACGTGACTCAGGTTGGCATCTCGCCCGCGTCGGGTTCCCCGGCGGCAGCCTCTGGGTGCGGGATGGCGGCCATGCGGCCGGCCACCCGGTCCGCATCCGGATACTGGCCCGTGACGTCAGTATTGCACTGGAGCAGGTTCATGGCACCAGCATTCTCAATTGCTTGCCGGCCATCGTCGACCAACTGGGCGACGATGCTCACCCGGCCCTGACCCTGGTGCGACTCCAGCTTGGGCCGTCGTTTCTGGTTGCGCGTTTGACCCGGCGTTCGGCCGCCAGCCTCGACCTGCTGCCTGGCAAGCCCGTTTGGGTGCAAATCAAGGCCGTCGCCCTGGTGGGATGACCCCCGTACCCGCTAGCCGGCGGATTGCAACGCCAGCCCCGCATGCTCGCGCAGCGGATGGAAGTGGATCTTCGGAAAGCGTTCCTGCGCCAGCCGCACGTCGTACGGCGAGGTGCACAGATAGGCCAATGTGTTGGCCGCGTCGCGTGCCATGCGCATCGGGTAGGCGTCGCAGAAGGCCTTGAGCTCGGCCGGCGTGTCAGCGGTGATCCAGCGCGCACCGGTGTACTGGCAGCCTTCCAGCCGGATGTCGGCGTCGTACTCGCCCTTGAGCCGGTGCTGTACCACTTCAAACTGCAGTTGTCCCACGGCACCGAGCAGCATGTTGCCGCCGACTTCGGGGCGGAACACCTGGATCGCGCCTTCTTCGCCCAACTGCGCCAGGCCCTGCTGCAACTGCTTGGTACGCAAGGGGTTGCGCAGCACCACGGTCATGAACAGTTCGGGGGCAAAGAAGGGCAGACCGGTGAACTGCCGGTTGACCGTGCCGTCGGTGATGGTGTCGCCCAGTTGCACGCCGCCGTGGGTGGTGAAGCCCACGATGTCGCCGGCATAGGCTTCTTCCACCGCCTCGCGGCGCTGGCTCATGAAGGTGACCACGCTGGTCGGGCGCAGCTCCTTGGCCGTCCTCATCACCTTGAGTTTCATGCCGGGGGTGTATTTGCCCGAAGCGATGCGCACAAAGGCGATGCGGTCGCGGTGGTTGGCGTCCATGTTGGCCTGCACCTTGAACACCACGCCTGAAAAAGCGTCGTCTTCGGGGTGGACTTCTTTGATGACCGGCTGCTTGTTGACCACGAACGAGCTGGTGCGCGGCCCCGGCGAGGGCGCCAGGTCGACCAGCGCGTCGAGCACTTCCATGACACCGAAGTTGTTCACGCCCGAGCCGAAGAACACCGGGGTTTGCTTGCCCGCCAGAAAGGCCGCGCGGTCGAACTTGGGGCTGGCGCCGGTGGCCAGCTCCATGCTCTCCAAGGCCGTGTCCCATTCGTGGCCGAAGCGTTTTTGCAAAGCCGCCGGGTCGCTCAAAGGCATGGCCTCGAAGTCCTGCGGCAGCCGCTCGCTGCCCGACTCAAACACCGTCATGGTCTGGGTGCGCAAATTGATGATGCCGCCAAAGGTCTTGCCCTGGCCGACCGGCCAGGTCATGGGCACGCAGGGCATGCCGAGCTCGCGCTCGACCTCATCCAGAATGTCGAGCGGGTCGCGCACCTCGCGGTCCATCTTGTTGATGAAGGTGATGATCGGCGTGTCGCGCTGGCGGCAGACCTCGATCAGGCGGCGGGTTTGGGATTCGACGCCGTTGGCCGCGTCGATCACCATCAGCGCTGAATCGACCGCGGTCAGCACGCGGTAGGTGTCCTCGGAG
>DIVK01000060.1:95324-125484 GCA_002422455.1 Rhodoferax sp. UBA6134 | reverse complement strand
CCGGGGCGAAACTGGCTCATGACGCCTGCCAGCCGTTCAGCCCAGTCGCTGGGGCGAAAGGTTCGTCCGTTTCGGGTCACGCCCTAAATGAAGACTTCTTTGGCAGGGTTTGAAACCATCGGGTAGATGCTGTCGGTCGGTGCGCGTCGTCGGGATGCTGCGGCGCAAGGGCATTCTATACCTATCTTATATCTTATAGAAGACTTGATTTACAGCGGAAAGCGGGGTGCGTGATAAGCCTAAAATCACACATCAACGGCCCGGCCTGCGTTGGGCCGCTTTATTTTCAGTTTGAGATCATGACCGCCGCCACACCTTTCATTGAAGCTTCCTCGCCCCACGTGATGAACACCTATGCCCGCGTGCCGATCGCCCTGTCGCACGGTCAGGGCTGCCGCGTCTGGGATGTCAATGGCAAGTCGTATCTGGACGCCCTTGGGGGCATTGCCGTCAACACGCTCGGCCACAACCACCCCAGGCTGGTGCCGGCCCTGCAGGACCAGCTTGCCAAGCTGATCCACAGCTCCAACTACTACCACGTGCCTGGCCAGGAGGCGCTGGCGAAGAAACTGGTCGAATTGTCGGGAATGACCAATGTTTTCTTTTGTTCCACCGGTCTGGAGGCCAACGAAGCGGCCTTGAAACTGGCACGCAAATTTGGGCACGATAAGGGCATCGAGCGGCCCGAGATCGTGGTGTACGACAAGGCCTTTCACGGCCGCTCCATCGCCACCCTGAGCGCTACTGGCAATCCCAAGGTGCAGGCCGGCTTTGGGCCGCTGGTGGAAGGTTTCATCCGGGTGCCGCTCAATGACATCGAGCGCCTCCGGGCCGCGACCGCAGACAATCCGAACGTGGTGGCGGTGTTTTTTGAGGCCATCCAGGGCGAAGGGGGCATCAACCCCATGCACATGGACTACCTCAAGGCGGTGCGCCAGTTGTGCGACGAGCGTGACTGGCTGCTGATGATCGACGAGGTGCAGTGCGGCATGGGCCGTACCGGCAAGTGGTTTGCCCACCAATGGGCGGGGATTCAGCCCGACGTGATGCCACTGGCCAAGGGGCTGGGTTCGGGGGTGCCGGTGGGCGCGGTGGTGGCAGGGCCCAGGGCGGCCCACATTTTCCAGCCCGGCAACCATGGCACCACCTTCGGCGGCAACCCGCTGGCCATGCGGGCCGGGGTCGAGACCATCCGCATCATGGAAGAAGACGGTTTGCTCGCCAACGCCGCCCGCGTCGGCACGCACCTGGCATCGGCCCTGGCCGGGGCGCTCGCTGCCGAGCTGGCCACCGGCATGGTCAAGGAGATTCGCGGCCAGGGCCTGATGCTTGGCATCGAACTGGCAAAACCCTGCCCGAACCTGGTCAGGCAATGCGCCGACAACGGGCTGCTGGTCAGCGTCACCGCCGACACCGTGGTCCGCCTGGTGCCGCCGCTGATCATGACCACGGCCGAGGCTGACGAAGTCGTACGCATCCTGTCGCCGCTCATCAAGCAATTTGTGCAGGAAACGCCATGAACAAACAGTCCCCCCCCTCGACGGCCCTGGCAGGCGTGGCAGCGCCGGTTCGGCACTACCTGCAATTCAGCGACCTCAACGCCAGTGACTATGCCTATTTGTTTGAGCGCGCGGCCCTGATCAAAAAGAAGTTCAAGACTTACGACAAGCACCAGCCGCTGGCCGACCGGACCCTGGCCATGATTTTCGAGAAGGCCTCCACCCGCACACGGGTGAGCTTCGAGGCCGGCATGTACCAGTTGGGCGGCAGCGTGGTACACCTGACCACCGGCGACAGCCAGCTGGGGCGCGCCGAGCCGGTCGAAGACAGCGCCCGGGTCATCAGCCGCATGGTCGATCTGGTGATGATCCGCACCTTTGAGCAGACCAAGATCGAGCGCTTTGCGCAACACTCCCGCGTGCCGGTGATCAACGGCCTGACCAACGAATTTCACCCCTGCCAGATTCTGGCCGACATCTTTACCTACATCGAGCACCGCGGCTCCATCAGGGGCAGGACGGTCGCATGGGTGGGCGACGGCAACAACATGGCCAACACGTGGCTGCAGGCCAGCGAAATCCTGGGCTTCAAGGTACACGTCAGCACGCCCGGCGGCTATGAGGTGAACCAGTCCATCGCGGGCGTGCGCTCGGCTGACAGCTACCGGGTGTTCAGTGACCCGATGCAGGCCTGCGCCGGAGCCGATCTGGTGACGACCGATGTCTGGACCAGCATGGGCTACGAGGCCGAAAACGAGGCCCGCAAGGTGGCATTTGCCGACTGGTGTGTGGACGCCGACATGATGCGCGCGGCCCATCCGGATGCGCTGTTCATGCACTGCCTGCCGGCACACCGCGGTGAAGAAGTGCAGGCCGATGTCATCGACGGCCCGCAATCGGTGGTATGGGACGAGGCCGAAAACCGGCTGCACGTGCAAAAGGCGCTCATGGAGTATTTGCTGCTGGGTCGGCTTTAGACCCGGGGCGGCGGCTCATGGCTGACCCCGGTACAGCCAGGGCATGTCCAGCAAACGCTCGCCCAGCAGTTTCAGGGCGGCATCGCGCCCCCAGCGCAGCAGGCCGACGGCATGGAACACCTGTCCATTGCGAATCGCCCCGGCCTGTACCCGCGCATTGCGTTGCCAGCGGCGTGCCGCGTAGTGGCGCAGCGCGGCCGGCACGTCCAGACCGGGGTTGACCACCACCCGGCCCAGCACCTGGGCTAATTCATTGGCATCTTCCATCGCCATGCCGGCCCCCTGCGCCAGGTAAGGCAGCATGGGGTGCGCCGCGTCGCCCAGCAGCGCCACCCTGCCCTGCGCCTGTTCGTGCGCGCCACGCATCGGCGGTCGGATGTTCAGGGCCCACAGACGCCAGGATTCGATGGCCTGCACCAGCTCCTGCAAAGGCCGGCATGTCGCCGCCAGGGCGCGCCGCAATTGCGCAGCGTTGGCGCCGTGATCCCAGTTCTCGACATCACCCTCCACGTGGCCGTGCGTGATCGCTACAACGTTGAGCCATGCCCCCGCCCGCACCGGGTACTGCACCACGTGCAGCCGGGGCCCGAGCCAGACCGTCACCTGCTGCGAGCGCAAGCGTTCAGGCAGGCTGCTCTGCCGCACCAGGGCCCGATACGCCAGATGCCCGGTGGCGTGCGGAGGGACGTCGTGCAGCAGCTGCCGGCGCACCTGGCTCCACAGGCCGTCCGCACCCACCAGCGCATCCCCCTGCGCCACGCCACCATCGCTGGTGTGCAAGGTCACGCCAGCGCCCTGCTGTGCAAACCCGGTCACCGTCGTGGCCAGGTGCAGACGCACGTCACGCTGCGGCTGCAATGCCTTGAGCAGCAAACCATGCAGATCGGCGCGGTGGATCGTCGCATAGGGTGAGCCGTAACGCTGCAGCATCTCCGCCCCCAGGCGCAGGACGCCCAGTTCGGCCCCCGAGACGGCGCTGCGCACCTGCAAGCGCTGCGGGAACGCGAGCACATCGGCCAGCGCCTCTTCCAAACCCCAGCCATGGAGCACCTTCACCACGTTGGGGCCAAGCTGAATGCCCGCCCCGACCTCCGCGAATTCGCCAGCACGTTCAAACAGCTCAACCTGAGCGCCGGCACGGGCGCAGGCCAGCGCCGCCGCCAGACCGCCAATGCCTCCGCCAGCGATCAATATCTTGCTCATGCTCAACGCGCGCGCCTGTGCGGCACCTTGGGATGGTCCGCCGCCTGACAGGCCCGGCGGTAAGCCTGCAGGGTGTTCTGAGCCCGGCCCAGAACACTGTCCCGGGCATAGTCGCCTGCCGCAAGCGGCATCCCCGAGGCGCGGCCGGTCAGCAGCTCCAGGCCTTCGCTCACATGCGCTGCCGTGTAAATGTGAAACAGGTTCTGCTCCACCGCAGCGACCACCCGGGGCTCCAGCATCAGTTGCCGGCGGTTGCGCTGGGGAATCAGTACGCCCTGCTGGCCGTCCAGACCCGCCGTTTCGCAGATGCGGAAATAACCTTCGATTTTTTCGTTGATGCCGCCCACCGGCAACACCTCACCATGCTGATTGACCGCGCCCGTCACCGCAATGCCCTGCCTGATCGGCAGGCCCGACAGCGACGACAGCACCGCGTACAACTCGGCGCAAGACGCCGAATCGCCCTCGACGCCAAAGTATTCCTGCTCGAACACGATGGCGGCATTCAGCGCCAGCGGCGCGATGTGGGAAAACAGGGCCGACAGGTAGCTGTGCAGAATGAGGACGCCCTTGTCATGAATCGGACCGGACATTTCCACCTCGCGCTCGATGTTGAGCAAGCCCTCGTTGCCGGCATAGGTGCGCGCCGTCACCCGCACCGGAAAGCCAAAGCGGTAATCCCCCAGGTCGAGCTGCGTCAAGGCATTGACCTGGCTCGTTTTTTCACCGTGCAGGCTGATCAGCCGGTCGCCGTCCGTGATGGACTCCTGCAAACGCTGGTCCGGGTAATCGTGGCGCAGGGTGCGCGCCTGCAATGCGGCCTCGACGTCCGGCGCATCCACCACGCCGCCAGCGCGGGCCCGGCACACGGCGGCACCTTCCATCACCAGGGCTTCGGTGCGGGCGAAGATGGCGCTCTGGCGCGTCTGGTCATCCACCTCGCGATGCGAGTCCTCCAGCAGGCGCGCCACCGCCGCCGCAGAAAAATGCGGCAAGCCCAGGCGTCTGCAGGTGTGCGCAACAAAGACCGCCGAGGCGGCGTAAGTTTCGGCATTCGCCGCAAAACTCTCGGCAAAATCCACCTTGACGCGAAAGCGCCGGGCAAACTCCGGATCGGCTTCCTGCAGTTCGTAGTACTGCGCGGTAGAGCCAATCAGGACAATCTTGACCTCCACGTCCACCGCCTCGGGCTCCAGCGACACGGACGCAATCGGCGCGATGACCGTCCCCGGGTCTTCAATCTGCAACCTGCCGCAGCGGGAAAAACGCCGCAGCTTTTCCCACACCAGCTCGTCTGTCAGCAAGTCACGCAAGTGCAGCATCAAAAAACCGCCATGGGCCTTGAGCAGGGCGCCGGCACGGATGCGGGAAAAATCGGTCAGCAACACGTCTTCTTCCGGCTGGTACTCAATGTGGCCAAACAGGGATCGAAACGACGGGTTGTTCTCGATGATCACCGGCGCGCCGGCCAGGTCCGCGTTGTCCACCAGCAGATTGACCCGGTAACGGGACAGCACGTCCGCCAGTTCCTCCTGCCGGAGCTCGTCATCGACATCGGCCACCCGGAACAACTCCAGGTTGTCGAGCACGTCGTGCAGCACCCGCTCCAGATAGGCCCCGAGTTTGACCGAATCCTTGATCTGCTTCTTCAAACCGAGCCGGATTTCCTGTAATTCGTGATCCAGCAGCGGCTTGACCAGTTGGCGCCGCAACGCCGCCAGGCCCTCATTCATGACCCGCTCCAGCGGCCGGGTCCGGTCCAGAAAACGGGCAATGGCTTCGCGCAACTCCTGCTCGGCCTGCTCGATCCGGGTCCGGCGCTCCTTGGGCAGCGAGCGGGCCTCGTTCTCCGTCAGGGCGTTGCCCTGCTCGCCCAGCAGAGTAAAAACAAGATGCCCGTTTTCACGGTACAGGGCGAAACTGCGGGCCTCGGCAAAAGCGTCGAGTTCGGCATAGGCCCGGGACTCTTCCATCTTGTAGGTTTTTTCAATGTGCTCACTCTCGGCCTTGAAATCCGGGCCATCAAGCCGCTGCGGAATTTCTTTTTGCAGCGTTTTGCACAACTGCGCCATCAGCTGGCGCAGCAGGCGGCCCTGTCCCGGCGGCAGGCGCAGCGCCCGCGGCCTCTCGGGGGCGTCAAAATTGTGCAGGTAACACAGGTCCGGCGGCACCGGCCGGTTGGCGGCCATTTCCTGCATCAACTGACGCAACAGGGTGGAGCGCCCGCTGCCGACCTCCCCCAGCACAAACAGGTTGTAGTCGGGCTGGTCCATGGCAAGCCCGAAGCGCGCCGCGATTTCCGCACGCTCCTGCCCGATCCAGGGCAGCGGGAGCTGCACCAATTCGGCAGTGTCAGAAAACCCGAGGGATTGCGGCTTGATGGTGACGCGAAGATCGCCCGCAGTCAGGCTGGAAATGGCCATTTATTTTTCTCTTGGACAGGTTTCAGGTTGCAGACATCTCGAAAATTCGTGGCATGACGATTATGCGTTCATCATGTCGCGCGCAACATGCTCCGTCCCGTGCATCAACCGACCACGGGCGAGTCGATGACCCACCTGCCGGCGCCGTGGTTCGAAGACAGGCTTCGCCTACCCGCAGAAAACCTGGTTTCTGCCGTTCGCCTTGGCGGCATAGAGCCGCTCGTCGGCTTTGTTCACCATATCCTCCAGCCGCATGGACTGGTCATACGTCACCACGCCAAAACTGGCGGTAATGGTCAATGCATGGTGTTTGACAAGCAGACGCTCGGCGCAAATCAATTGCCGCGCGCGCTCGGCAAAAATACCGGCCTGCTCAAGATGGGTCTCCGGCAGCAGCATGACGAATTCTTCACCGCCCCAGCGGGACAGGATATCGCCGGCCCGGCAGCACCGGGTCAACAAGTTGGCAATTTCAATCAGAACGAGGTCGCCCACCGCGTGACCGTACTGGTCGTTGATCCGCTTGAAGTGATCGATATCCAGCAGCATCAGGCTCAGCGGACGCTCGTTGCGGTCGGCCGTATTCCAGATCGGCGCGGCCAGTTCGAGAAAGGCCCGCCGGTTGTTCAAACCGGTCAGCGGGTCAATCCGGGCCCTCAACTCCGCACTCTGGCGGGCCACGTCGCTCTGGCGCATCTGCGCGGCCAGCGCGAGCGCGAGCAGCGTGGCCTCCAGCAGAATCCCGAATTCGGCGCCATGGTAGGTCAGATCGTTATAGGGCAGCCAGCCCCAGACGCAGAGTGCGGTCAGCGCCGCCCCGAGCATGCCGCACAAGGCCGCGGCCAGAAAGTAGCCGCCTTCGGACTGACGACGGTACACTGCAAAGCCGCCCAGCCACACCATGCACAGGGTAAACAGGACAATGAAGCTGAAGGCCAGCAGAGCGGCACCATATTGACTGTCCAGCGCCAGACTCAACGCCAGCAAGCCGAGCCCGCCCAGGGAAAACAACCGCACTCCGCGCAACACCTGCGGCGCACGCTCGGCCAGGGCGAGAAAACGGCTGGCAAACAGCAAGCCGCAGCAGCCGCTCACCACCATCAGCACCAGAATGACATAGCGCTGGAACCCGGGCGCCATCGGCCACCACCAGGCATAGCCATGGCCGGTATAGGACATGTTGAGCAGGATGAAGCTGACAAGGTACAAGGCGTAGTAGAGGTGGCCGCGCTTGCGAAACCCCGCGTAGAGCATGGCGTTGTAAGCCGCCAGGGCGATCAGGAAGCCGTACAGGAAACCATAACCGTAGTGCATGAAGCGATCCGACGTTGCGCCCTGGTCGACGGAGGTCAGAAGCATCGGCAGCACCAGGGGGTCGTCCGTCTCGGCACGCAGGTAGATTTCGCTGCGGCCGGGCGCGAACACCGGCTCAAAAACAAAACCCGCCGCGGGCGTGAGTCCCTGCGCATTGGCATGGCGGTCCCCGGTTTGCCAGAGGGCGCTCACGCCACCGCCATGCAGCACGTACACGTCCAGCCGGTCGATCCAGGTGGTGCCCAGGGTCAGACGAAAAGGCAGCGGCATCCCGGTCGGATTCTCCACCGCCAGACGCACCCAGACCGGGCGGGCGCCAATACCGAAGGCAAGCACCGGCCGTGTCCCCGCATGGAACTGCCCGGCCCGGTACCGGGCCTGCACCTCCGCAAGGCTGAGCGCTGCGCCCTCCTCCACGAGCACCTGGGCCTGCATCCCCAGTGATGCCGCCGCAACGGCAGTGAGCTGGATCGGTTCAGCGCGGACAGCCGACGCCCCCATGAACAGAAAAAAAACGCAGGCCATGCCCCAGTTCCACAGCCAGAACCAGCTGCCAGGCAACGGCTTGCCCGGTACGCGTGATGTGAAAGAGTTCATCGGTGTTTCTGTGTTTTTCAATGGGACGGGCGGTCTGTGTTTCGGCCTGCCGGGGGGCGCCATCACCCCATGGCGTATCAGCTCAAGCTTTCAGAATCCTCGCCCGGCTCCTGAGCGCGGGCTGGAAAGCCAAGCTCCGTCCGCTTGCGATTGACATGATAGGGCGTCAGCACCTGCGTGGCGATCAGGTCCAGGGCCGGACGAGTGTTCCCCTGTTTGTCAGTCCATACCTTGGGCGTCAGGGCGCCCGACAATGCAAGGGCATCGCCGTCGTCAAGCGCCATCAATGCAGCGCTTGCCTCTGCGGCAAAGACAATTACATTGACAATGAATCTCTCTCCATCGCCCGCGCTTGCCTTGACTTTGGCCAGCACGAAGGCGCTGCCATTTTTGCCTTGGCGCGTCTCCGCCACGCCGACGAGATTGCCGACAACAAGACCTTCAATCATCCATCCTCCTTGGGCCCGGCCGGGCCTTGTGTTGCTGACAATACCGAGTTAGAAACTCAGGTTGACAAAGACGCGCACGCCTGACTAAAGCGCCTGCCCGAGCCTGGCAACCCCCTCCTCGATCTTCGCCACGTCCGCCGTGGCGAAGCTCAGGCGCAAGGTGGACCGGTCCGGGTTGCTGGCGTAAAACGGCGCGCCGGGCACGAAGGCGACGCCTTTTTCAATCGCGCGTCTGGCAAATTCACCGGCGTCCCTGAGCTTGCCGTCGGCGCCCGTGAGCCGCGCCCAGAAGAACAGGCCGCCACCGGGCTGGGTGAATTCGATCGCGCCGCCGAGCTCGCGCTGCAACGCCTGGCCCATGGCCTGCGCGCGCCCGGCGTAGACCTGGCGCACATGGGCCAGCGTGGCGGACATGCGACCGGCCTTGAGGTACTGCGCAGCGGTGGTCTGGGCGAAGGTGCTGGTGTTGGCGTCGCTGAACTGTTTGCACATGGTGGCCCGGGCCAGCAGCTCGGGCGGGGCAATCATCCAGCCCAGGCGCAGGCCGGGCGACAGCACCTTGCTCAGGGAGCCGCAATGCACCAGCCAGTCGCGGCTGCCGCTCACCTGCGCGCTCAAGGCCAGCAGACTGGGCGGCGGAGCCACGCCAAAATACAGGTCGCCATAGGGGTCGTCTTCCACCACCGGGGTCTGGTACCGCACGGCCAGCTCCAGCACCTTGTTGCGCCGCGCCAGGCTGAGCGTGGCGCCGCTGGGGTTGCCAAAAGTGGGGATGAGGTAGACGAACTTCGGCCTGTGTTCGGCCATGAGCTGTTCCAGCTCGTCGGTTTTCACGCCGTGCTCGTCGATCGGCGCGGCAATCACCTGCGCGCCGTAGAGACGAAAACACTGAATGGTGGCCAAAAAGGTAGGCCCCTCCACGATCACCTTGTCGCCGGGGTTGATCAGGGTCTTGCCGACCAGGTCGAGCGCCTGCTGGCTGCCGGTGGTGACGATCAGCTCGTCCGGCGCCACGACAGCGCCCTTGGCCGCCATGAAGGCGCCGAGCTGCTCGCGCAGCGGCTGGTAGCCTTCGGTGGCGCCGTATTGCAGCGCCGTGCCGGACTCTTCGCGCAGGGCCTGGTTGACGGCCTGGCCGATACCGTCCACGTCGAACATGGCGGCGTCCGGAAAGCCGCCGGCAAAGCTGATGATGCCGGGCTTTCCCAGCAGCTTGAAGAGTTCACGGATGGCGGAGGTTTCAACATTGTTCAGGCGGTCGGCAAATTGCATGAAAGTCTTTCATTTATGAGATCCATTCGACAGGTGGGATGCGCGGCGACATGGCCGGAAGCCGGGTTCAATTATTATTCAGGGTTTGCCCAGCTCCCGCAGCGGGTGCAAAAATGCCCCATCGTTCCTTCGTATCCACATTTCAAGCCAGCATGACGCCCAGCGATATTGAAGGTTTTTTTGCCACCTTGCAGACGGCCAATCCGCACCCGCAAACCGAGCTGGAATACAGCTCGGTGTTTGAATTGCTGAGCGCCGTGCTGCTGTCGGCGCAGGCCACCGACGTGGGCGTGAACAAGGCCACACGCCGGCTTTTTGCCGTGGCCAACACACCGCAGAAAATACTGGACCTCGGGCTGGAGGGGCTGGAGCGCCACATCAAGACCATCGGCCTGTTCCGCTCCAAGGCCCGGCACCTGCTGCAAACCTGCCGGCTCCTGGTCGAGCGGCACGCAGGCGTGGTGCCGCGCACGCGCGAAGCACTTGAAGCCCTGCCTGGGGTCGGCCGCAAAACGGCCAACGTGGTGCTCAACGTCGCGTTCGGCGAACCCACCATGGCGGTGGACACCCACCTCTTTCGCCTGGGCAACCGCACCGGCCTGGCACCGGGCAAAACGCCGCTGGAAGTGGAGCGCAAACTGCTCCAGCGCATTCCGCCCGCCTATCTGGTGGATGCCCATCACTGGCTGATCCTGCATGGGCGCTACGTGTGCCAGGCTCGCAAACCCCTGTGCTGGCAATGCGGCGTCAGCGCCTATTGCGGTTTCCAGAACAAAACGGCGCAGCCATGCTAAGCCCCGACGCGCCAATGAGCCTTATTGACCCCCGAACCGTCATCCTGCTGGGTGGACTCATGAGCGGTCTGATGTCACTGGTGCTGTATGCGCTCAGGCGCAGTTACCCCGCGAGCATCCGGGGACTGGGCGAATGGTCGGCCGCGCTGTTGCTGGTTTTTGGAGGCACCGCACTGGCAAGCGGCCACGGCAGGCTGCCGGACATTGTCAGCATTTCGCTGGCCCGTTTGCTGCTCGCCTCGGGGCTGTATCTGTCCTATGTGGGCACCCAGCGCTTCTTTGACGTCAGGCCCCGCATGCTGCCGTGGGTGGCTCTGATCGGCGCGGTAGCGCTGGTCCAGCTATGGTTTACCTTTGTGGCGCCGAGTTACCACGTTCGCCTGGCACTGGCCAATGTGCTGGCGGGTTTCCTGTTTGCGATGCATGCGGCCCTGGTGCTCAGACAAGGTTCACCCACGTTTGCCAAAATCCTCGCCGCCAGCGTGCTGGCGCTCATGGCGGCCATCCAGCTCATGCGCCTGGTGAGCTCCTTCATCTGGCCGGTGGGCAACGATATTTTCGAGACAGCACCCCAGCATCTGTTCTACGTCGCCAGCCTCGTGTTCTGCATTTTGCTGTTCTCCATCAGCACGGTGCTGATGGCCACCGACCGCTTGCGCGGCAGGCTGGAACACCTGGCCACGCACGACTCACTCACCAATGCCCTGACACGCCGCCACATGGACGAAGCCTGCCAGCAGGAGCTGGAGCGCTGCCGCCGCCACGACCGCAGCATGGCCCTGCTGATGATGGACCTGGATCACTTCAAGGCGATCAACGACACCTATGGCCATCAAACCGGCGACCAGGTACTGATCAACTTTGTGGCCAGGGTCAACGCCCTGTTGCGCCGCCCTGACCAGTTGGGCCGCTTCGGCGGCGAGGAATTCATAGCGCTGTTGCCGGAAACCTCGCTGGAAGAAGCGCTTGCGGTGGCCGGTCGCATTCGCGAGGCCTGTGCCGTAACCAGTCAGGGGCCGTCCTGCACCGTGAGCATCGGCGTGACCACCAATCACACCGACACCGACACAGTGGAAAAAATGCTGGGGCGTGCCGACACCGCCATGTACCGCGCCAAGGACAAGGGCCGCAACCGGGTGGAGGCTTCGTGAGCCCAGCCCGCTCAGGTCGTCAGCTCACACCAGGCGCCAAACGCCAGCACCTCGCGCGGCCACTGCGCCGCCTGCTCCGGCCGGCGCACACCCTGGCGCAGCAGGGTCACTGCCCGGATGACGCCGGCATGGGTGATCCACACCACGTCAACGCCCCGGCGCTGCGTCTCGTCCCACGCAGCAGCCACCCGTTGCATGAATTCAGACACACTCTCGCGCCCGCCGAAGCGGTGGCTGCCAAAGGCGGCCAGCCAGCGCTCATAGTCAACCTGCGCAATGGCGTCCCAGCGCTGCCCCTCCCAGCAGCCAAAGTCCATCTCCGCCAGGCGCACATCGGTTTCATACGGCAAATCCGGCCGCAACCTTTGTAAACAATTTGCGAGACGCTCGCATCTTTGCAGCGGCGACGAGATCACGGACAGCCCGGGCGGCAACGCCTGCGCCAGCGTCCGGGCCGTCAGCAGCGTGGCGTGCTCGTCGGCCGCGACATCGGTGGCGCCGTAGCAGACGCCCGGCGCAATCAGGGGTTGCGCATGGCGCACCAGCCACTGCCTCATGCACGCCGCTCCACGAAGTTCACAGACTCAAGGCCAGACCGAGGTAGAACGCCAGCTCGCACGCCTGCTGGGTGGCGCCCAGGCAGTCGCCGGTAAAACCGGCCAGGCGGCGCCAGAACCAGCGCCCCAGCAGCCACGCAGCCAGGCCGGAGGCCGTCAGCGCGGCAGCCAGGGCCTGCAACAAGGCCGGAGAATTCTTGCCGACCGCAATCAAGTGGGTGGTTTCCTGCACATAGACCGCGAGGGCCAGGGCCAGAACGCACCATAAAAAAGCAGCGCACAGACTGCCCGTGCCGATCTGGTCGGCCAGCGGCTTCGACTTGGAACCCGCCGCATCCCCGACATGCGGCATGAAGCGAATCAGCAGCAGCGGCCAGGTGCGCGACACCACGTGCGCCAAAAACAGCGCCAGGCACAGCAGCCCGCTGCTGAGCGAGCCCAGCAAGGCCAGCAAAGCCACTTTGGCCAGCAGCGCCAGCACCACGGCAATGGCGCCAAAGGCTCCGACCCGCGAGTCCTTCATGATGACCAGGGCACGCTCGCGCTGCGGGCTGCCACCCAGCCCGTCGGCCACGTCGGCCAGGCCGTCTTCATGAAAGGCGCCGGTGATCCACACGCCCAACGCCGTTCCCAGCACCGCCGCCACCAGCGGTGAAAACACGCTGCTCGCCAGTCCCGCCAGCAGCAGCGCCGTGAAGGCCACCACCAGCGCGCCCACCAGCCAGCCCACCCCCGGAAAATGCGCGGCGCTGGCACGCAGCATGGCCGGACTGAAGCCAACCCAGTCCGCCAGCCGTCCGGTGACGGGAATGCGGGTAAAAAATTGCAGGGCCAGCAGGTAGTGCCGGCAAAACCGGCGCAAAAAGCTCATGGGGCGGCAGTCTCGGTGGCCGACTGAACCGACACCCCGGCCGATTCAAAACTCGCCATCTCGCGCAGGATGGCGCAGGCCGACTGCAAGAGCGGCCAAGCCAGCGCGCCGCCCGAGCCCTCGCCCAGACGCAGCCCCAGGTCCAGCAGCGCCTGCACGCCCAGATGCTGCAGCATGAACTCATGGCCGCGCTCGCCCGAACGGTGCGCGAACACGCAGCGCTGCAACACCAGCGGCTGCAGCGCGTGCGCCACCAGCACCGCTGCGGTGGCGATGAAACCGTCCACCACCACCACGCGGCGCTCGGTCGCGGCTTGCAGCACGGCACCGGCCATGGTGGCAATCTCGAACCCCCCCAGGGCCGCCAGCGCGTCCAGCGGTGCCGTGGCCCCCGCGTGGCACGTCAGCACTTCGCGCAGCACGGCGGTCTTGCGCTGCACGGCGGACGCATCCAGCCCGGTGCCCGCGCCGGTGCAAAGTTCAATGTCCAGCCCGCCCAGACGGGCCAGCAGGAGCGAAGCCGCCGAGGTGTTGCCAATGCCCATTTCGCCCAGCAGCAGCGCATTGCCGGGCAGGCCTTTGACGATGTCCTGCCCATTTTGCAACGCCTGTCGACATTGGGCCGCGCTCATGGCCGCCTGTACCGACGAGTCGGCCGTGCCCTGTTCGCCACCCGCCACCTTGCGCACCAGCAGGCCCGGTCGCTGCGCCCCGGCTGGCAAGCCCGCCAGAAAGTCGTGGTTCACGCCGCAATCCACCACCGTCAGGTGGATGCCGTTCTGGCGCGCCAGCACACTCACGGCGGCGCCACCGGCCAGGAAGTTCTCCACCATCTGCCAGCTCACGTCGCTGGGAAAGGCCGAGATACCACGCGCCGTCAAACCGTGGTCGGCAGCAAAGACGACCAGTTGCGGCGCCTCCAGGGCGGGCGACTCGCTGCCCAGAATTTCGCCCAGCTGCAAGGCCAGCGCTTCAAGCCGGCCCAAGGCGCCCAACGGCTTGGTCTTGTTGTCGAGCTTGTGCTGCAAAGCCTGCGTCAGGGCGGGGTTGCGGATGTCGGCGAGAGTAGGAATGCTTGTTGGCATGGTGCAGGGGCGTGCGTGAATTGACGGATCGGGGAATGTTATGCCGGACCTGGGGTGTCTGCCCCGGAGGCGATGGAGCGCACAGCGTCGCCGCGAACCAGTGCGCTCAAAAAATCCGGCTCGAAATGCTGCTCAATATAGTCGGCCAGGCCGTCGAATACCGCGTCCAGCGTCGGCACCGGGCCGCCCAGACTGGCGCCAAACAGGGCTTGCAGGGTCGCAGGGTCTTCGAACAGGCCGTGCAGGTACAGGCCCAGCACATTGCCAGCGCCGTTTTGCCACGCCAGGCCACCGGGCATGGCGACGCGGGCCACGTCGCCCGCTTTGGCCATGGCGGGATGCTGCTGCGTCTGGCCGTGGTGAATCTCATAACCCGAGACCTGCACACCCGCCAGTGCAGCCCACGCCCCCGCCATGCCGATGTCAAAACAACAGGTGGTGCGCTGCACGGTTTTACCGGTCTCAAATACGGTGACCAGCGGCAGCAACCCCAGACCGGGGGCGTTGCCGTCAATGCCATGCGGGTCGATCAGCGCCTCACCCAGCATTTGCAGGCCGCCGCAGATGCCCAGCACCGCCCCGCCCTGCCCGGCGTGTCGGGCAATCGCCGCATCCAGCCCCTGCTGGCGCAGCCAGGCCAGGTCGCCGCTGGTGTGCTTGGAGCCGGGCAGGATGATCCAGTCGGCCGGCGTCAGACCCGCCAGCTCTGCCGGAGAGCGCATCCACTGCAGACGCACGCCAGGAATGTTTTTGAGCGACTGGAACTCGTCAAGGTTGCTGATGCGCGGGTAGACGATGACGGCGATGGTCTTCCATGGCGTGTACGGCGATGGGCAATTTTCCGACGGGCCGCCCCTAGGCTCACGAAGTGCGGCGAAGCCAAAATTAGCCCCCTCGGGGGGCAGCGCAGTACGCGAAGCGACAAGCGTGGGGGCAATATAGGTGCTGCGGTCATCGAAAACACCGTCTTCTTCCGGCAGGCCGTGCTGCCACCACATCGGCAGCGTGGCCACCGTGGGCACGCCAGTCAGGTCCTGCAGCATCTGCGGCGCCGGAGCCAGCAGGCTCGCGTCACCGCGAAACTTGTTGAGCACATAACCCTTGATCAGCGCCCGTTCCGGCTCGGGCAGCAGCGCCCAGGTGCCGTACAGATGGGCAAAGGCGCCGCCCCGGTCGATGTCCGTCACCAGCAGGCAGGCGGCATTGGCGTACAGCGCCACCCGCATGTTGACGATGTCGCTGGCTTGCAGGTTGATCTCGGCGGGGGAGCCGGCGCCCTCGATCACCACCACATCGTTTTCGGCCCGCAATTCGTCCAGCGCGCGCGCGATCACCGGCCAGACTTTCTCGCTGCGCCCGCGCCAGGGCATGCGCGTGAGTTCAGCATCGACCTGCCCCAGCAGCACCACCTGGCTGTGCGTGTCGCGCTCGGGCTTGAGCAGCAGCGGGTTCATGCGCACCTCGGGCACGGCGCGTGCCGCCAGCGCCTGAAAGTACTGGGCGCTGCCGATTTCTGCCCCCACGGTCGCCCACTGCGTGTGACTCCCTGCCCCCCGAGGGGGCCGCGTTTCGCCTTGGGACGGCCCGGCGGCGAAACCACCTGGAGCATCAACGAATGTCGCCACCACCCTTGCGTTGTTGCTCATGTTCTGCGCCTTGAACGGCGCCACCTTCAGACCCTGACGGGCGTAGTGGCGGCACAGCGCGGTGGTGAGCCAGCTCTTGCCGGCGCCGCTGGTGGTGCCCAGCACCATGACGCAGTGAGCGGGTTTCTTGTGGGGTTCAGTCATTCAGGGGTCTTTCGCCAGCAAGCGGCGGCACTGGCAATGTGTCGTTAATGTGTTGCATTGGCGGCGATGCCCAAGCCAGCGCTGGCCGCTAATAAACGCTTGTCGCGTGTCCAGAGCATGCAGCCCGGTGTGAGAAGCACCGCAGCCAAAAGGTGTGCGTCGATGTAGCCAATGCCGATACCAAAAAGACCCTTGTGCCCGATAAAGCGAAGAACTTCCGACTCGGTGGCCACACAAGCCTGTGGCAAGTCCTGCAATGCGCCCAGTATCGCGTCCCGGTTGCGCAGATTACCCAAGGCCAGTTCACCGGTCACAAAAGGATGGGCCAGCACCTGGCCCTCGGCAAGCAGTCGGGCCAGCGTTTCATCTCTCGCCCGCAAATGAGCAATCCAAATCGAGCTATCGACCAAAATCATGCAGGCTCCGTTTGGCGCCTTGGCACGTCTTTCAACATGGGCTCAGAACCGCCCAAGAGGGCGAGTCGCTTGGCGCTTTCACGCTGTATCAACGCTCGCAGAGCCTCACGCACCAACGCGGCTTTTTCGGAAACACCGGTTAGAGCTTCTGCTTTAGCCAGCAAGTCATCATCAAGTGCAATGGTGGTGCGCATGGCAATTCCCTTTAGTTGAAGCATCAATAGTAGCACCCAATAATGCCTGCAACAGTGCCTTGATTGCATCAATGAGCTTGCAAGGCCACCGCCAGCGCATCCTGCGCCAGTGGGGCCTGCACGCTCATCCGCACATGGCCGGGCAAGCCAAATGACGTGGTATCGCGCAGCTTGATGCCTGCTGCGCGGAGCTGAATCAAGTTGCATCCCGCTGCGGGCCGGGCACAGAAAAACGGTGTGTCGCTGGCGGTGCAATCCCAGCCCAGGTTTTGCAACAACGCGAGTTGCCGCGCCTTCCACCCGCGTAGAGTATGCAAACTGTCATGCAACCAGCCCTGCACGGCCGGTTGAACCCAGGCCTGCAACAGGGCCACACCGTGCGCGCCCAGCGGCCACGAAGGACACAGGCGCTCCAGCGCGGCCACCGTCGCATCGGCCCCGAGCGGCGCGATGACATAGGCGGCGCGCACGCCCGTCAAACCCAATGCCTTGTTGGGCGTCCAAAGCTGCCAAGTCTGCGCGAGCTGATCGTCATTCAGGCTCGACGTGCCACTCAGGCGCAAGGGCTCGTAGGCACGATCCAGAACCAGCACTTGCCTCACCGGCCAATTCGCCCACGACATATGAGGACCACCCAGCGGGCTGGACGGCTCGCAAGCCCACTGCAGCTCATCCTGCGATGGCCCGGTCGTCACTTCCAAATTCCAGGCCCTTGCCGCGTGCGCATAGTCGCCATAGCCGTGCCGGGGCAGACTGACTCGTCGCCCGCCCTGCTGTGCCACCCACGCCGTGATTCGAAAAATGAACTCACTGGCACTACCCGCCAGCAGAATGCGCCCAACGTCGACCCGGTGAAAATCAGCCAACTGGGCCTTTAAAGCGATGTAGCTGGGATCCGGGTAGCGGCTGGCGTCGGCCTGCCGCACGGCGGCCAGCGCGGGGGGGCAGGGACCGCAGGCGTTGCTGTTGGTCGAGAAATCATGCCGCGGCACGCCTTGGCTGTCGGGGCCGCCATGGATACGCTGCAAGCTCATGCCAATCGCCCCTCATGAATCCAGCCTCGTCCAACGTGAACCCGTTCACCCTGAACTTGTCGAAGGATCCTTCGTCCTTGCTCAGGACAGGCTTCGACGGGCTCAGCCCGAACGGAGATTTTCAAGTTCGAATCTGACGGCTTGATAGCCACTAAAAAAGTGCCTGCCAGCGCAATGAATGCGAAAGCTGCAACCACTTTTGCGGCATAGAGCTGCGCGCGCCGGGTGTCTGGAAGCCGTGGCGCCCGGCCCGCCGCGTTGAGCACATAAACGCCCGGTTTGCGCAGGCTCACGCCCAGGGCCAGGGCCATCGCCGCCATCGGCCAGCCGCCGTTGGGCGACGGCGTGCGGCGCGCCTCTGCACGCAATTGCGCCAGCGGCAGGCCGCCCGCCACCCCTGCCAGCAGCACGGCGGTGAGGCGCGCGGGCAGCCACGACAGCACATCGTCGGCCCGCGCCGCCCACTTGCCGGCCCACTGCCAGTTCTGCCCCTTGTACAGGCCGCGGTAGCCCCACATCGCATCCGCCGTATTGGCAAAACGGTACACCGCCGCGCCCGGCAGGCCCAGCAGCACGAACCAGAAGATCGGCGCCACCACCGAATCGTTGAGGTTTTCCGCGAGCGACTCGATGGCGCTTTCACGCACCTCTTCTTCGCTCAGCGCCGATACATCGCGGCTGACCAACCGCGCCAGCCGAGCGCGCCCGGCGTCCAGCGATTCACCCAAGGCGTCTTCTACGGCTTGCACCTCGCGGCGCAGCATGGCCCAGGCCAGCATCGGCTTGAGCGCCAGGCCCAGCAGCAGCGCCGCGAGCACGCCGCCCGGAATTGGCCCCAGCGCATCTGGCAAGGCCAGCAACCCTTTTTGCAACGCCCAGGATGCTACACAAACAATAGCTGCTCCCACAAACCACGAAATGGCTCCGATGATAAAAGCCTTGTAATCCGGGTTCGTCGTCGTCACCGGCGGACGCGCACCGGACTGTGCCTGTGGCTCTGCGTTCGCCCAAGGAACCACCCGCCGCCCAGCCCAGCCCAAGTAGTTCCCCATCCACACCACCGGATGCCAGCGGGCTGCGGGCTCGCCCAGATAGTGGTCGATCCCGAACGCCAGCAAGATAGCCGTGGCAAAAAAAAGAGCATTCAATTCAAGACTCATGTCGCGTCATCCAGCAGCGAAACGGCTGGCAAGGCTGCCAGTGAATGTATCGGCGATGCTTGCGATCATCAGGGTTGACCGGTCAACGCCTTCAACTTGGCAATAAACTGATGAACATCCTCGTGAATTTCATCTGCTGTCATGCTTAGCGCCACCTGCTCACGAATGAGTTGCACAGGGGGCGCTCCCTTTCTGAGCTGCTGGAAGAGAGACTCGTTGTTTTCAAACAAAATGCGCTTGCCATCCACCACGCTGAACACGTTCGCACCGACATTTCGCCAAGTTTTTCCTGGCGGCAGCGTCAGGTTTTCCCCGGCAAAAAACGCGTCAATGAATTTCAGAATCGGCTCAGCGAACAACTCATCTTCGGCGTATCCGAGTTGCTGCAGTGCAGCCCGCTTCCATGCGTCAGATACGAGCAGATAATTTTCAATATTCTTGCGCTTCCACTCGGCCAGCGACGGGTTGCCGGGCTTTGGATGAAACGCATCGTTGGCGTCGTCAAAGTCGAACAGCATGAGTCTCGATATACCGGGAATGATTTGCTGCAGAGCGGCATAGTGCAGATCAGCCCGTTCCTTCATGTTTTTCTTTCCGCCACCGCCCATCGCCTTAAAGCAGATTTTGTCCATCGCCTCCTGCGCGCCACACGACTCGGCCCATGCACGAAGAATGCGTTCGTCACTCTCGCCTTCCACATAAAGGATGTAGGGAGAGGCCAGCAATCGCGTCACTTCCTCGTTAGACACGTCTGCCATAGCCTGAAGTACGGCTGGTGTCGAATCGATTCGCCTGGGTTTGCGGTTTAGCAATGAGATGATTTGGCTTGCATCCACACCACGAGCGAATTCTTCAGCGTGCGTGGCAATCAGGAATTGCGTACCGAGTTCGAGTGACTTGCGTTTGAAAAAATCGAGAATCTCACGCTGCAGATTGACGTGCAGGTGGGCATCTGGCTCGTCCAGCAAAATAGTCGTCGCCTTGTAGCCGTACAGAAATGCCAGCAAGGTCAGTGTTTGGTGGAAACCGCTCCCCCCGGCAATGATGTCGTAATTCTTGCTGTTTTGGCGATATTCGACCGTGATGTAAACATCTTTGGCTGAGTCATATTTCGGCTCGCTAATCTTGACCGAAAACCAGCGTTCAACCATGTCAGCCAGCTCTTTCCAGTCTGCAGGTGGATGTTCATACCCTTTGACAATGCGTCCGTTCGAATCGCGCGGTGGCGCGGGGCATACCCGCAACAACAAGTTACGCAGCACGCTGCCGGGTTGACCTTTGCCGACCTGCTGGCGAATGGGTGAAACATCCAGCGCTTTTTCTGTCGGTTCAAGGCCGGAAAACGGGGGCACATAGGCGATTATGGGCAGATCACCCCTCTGTTCACAGGCGCGAAACTGCGTCCAGCCACCGCCAGGAATGGCGTAAATGGTTTGTGGTGAGTGGTAGCGCAAATCCACACCAAACGTTCCGGTTTCGCCGTTTGCACGCTGCCATTCCACATGAATGCCTATCAGGATGTATTCCTGCTTTTTGTCAGGCGAGTGGCGTATGTCTCTGTCCTTCCAAAGCAGATTGAACTCCGGCACCGGCAACGCGGTGAAGTTGGGCAGTACGACTTGGATGCCCTTGGCGCCGCTGCGCTTGGACCGATGAAACTCATTCACACAGAACTGCCAGATAGCCAACGCCTGAAGCACGGTGCTCTTGCCACTGTTGTTGCGCCCGACCAGCAAATCAAACCGTGTGAAGTCATAGACTTGTTCACCAACGCTCTTGAAGTTGCGCAGGGTCAATCGGGTAATCATTCGGGGACTCCGTTGTGGCTGGCTATTGTCACTTTTTCTGGGTTCTTGCTCATATCACACCATCCTATTCAGGAAGTTGTCTCACTTTGCGTGGCCCGGCCGGTATTGAATGTCACGGGCATCATCCAGCACAAAACCTTTGACGATGTATTACCCAACTATTGCCGATAATCTTGGCAAGCCTTTTTACGAAAAATCTTCCTTTACTCTGCCTTGTTACTTTGTATAGGTTGAGTTTGATCGAAATCGATTTTCTCTCGAGCAATGATTGCCAGTGCATCGTCTAGTGAGCGTGCCTGGATCGATTTTTCAGATACATATCCACGATTTATTAGATCTCGAGCCCAATATTCATTACCATTTACCGCAATAACTACATTAGCAACAAGTAGGATCAAAAAATCATTCCAGTTGCGAATATTTTCTAGGCAGTCTTCTCCATAGTAGTATCCATAGGTCAATGAGCTGCGTTCTTTTTCGCAGAAGATACTTACAAATATTGGAGTTTCAGCCCCTTGGTTGAAAAAGTTGAGCAGAGCTATTCCGATGATGATGATAGCCGCAGGTACCCATAGTCTTTTAAAAAGAAGCCAAACCGGTCCTATAAGCAAGGCTGGCCATGAAAAACCATTTTTCAAAATCCGTTGCGGCAACAATGGATGTTTATAAATATCAAACTTTTTAAGTTGGTTTTCCAATTTCATTCTCCTTGAACTTATCAACTCTGAGCATTGGAGAGTTGTCCTATCTATGTTTAGCAACGGTTGCATGCTTGAAAAATTAGCACGATCCGCCTTCAGCACACGTGTAAGGTCTCATTGTGTCAGGGTTAAGGCCAAATCGACGATCACGCATCATGGACTGGCCTCCACCCGGACCAATTGACTGGCCTCCTCCAGGGCCGATTGATTGACCTCCACCAGGACCAATTGAGAGGCCTCCACCAGGACCGATGGACTGTCCGCCGCCGGGACCAATCGACATTCCCCCTTCGGGGCCAATCGAATCACACCCACCGGGACCAATAGAGTTAGGAATACAACGTTTCCATGCTGGGCCGTCATTGTCCTGCGATTGAGATATTGACGTTGTACCTATCTGGCTGGGAAAAGGAAGAAGTCTCTTAGGAGACATATGAGAAGTTTCCACTAAATTGGTCGTATGAGTCGGACTTTCATTCATGTCAATTTCACTCGGAGGCAACACAAGCAATTTCCTTGATGGTGGGACAAGGACTCGTTGCGGTGGAGCAGTCAAACTGGTCGCCGGTAGGTTTATCCCACCGAAGTCGTTTGGTGTCAGATTGATTTTTGTGCCATTGTTGTTTGGGCACGGGGAGTCTGAATACGCCAACCGGCCATCAGCTCGCTTGCACTTGTATACATCCGCCAATACAGGGGATGACATGGCGATGAAAACCATAGCAACGATCCACGTGTGAGGTTGTTCGAACTTCATGATTACAGGAACTCTTGGAGCTGTTCTGATATGCAATCGATTAGAGCGACAACCTCTTTGCAAAACGCAAGCGCGGGCACATCGCTGTCCGTTAAAAATCCAAACATGAAATCGTTAGGCAAGTCGCCTCCGTTTGTCTTTATCAGAAAAGCGGATCGATGGGTGTTTGAATTACGCAAAGCATATAGTTGTTTAAGCAATGGTGCAGTCGCTGATGTTGTGAAGCCCCTATCTCCCTTACCATTATTTTTTGAAATTACATATTTTTTTATAACATTCAACGATTCTTCACAGCCAGCATGTTGAGAAAGCGCTTCATCAGGATACCTCTTGTTGGCACTGAAATTGGCAGTTTCAAAAAAACTATATGCTGCACTTATGAATGCACTTATTAGCCATCGAAAATTTTTCTGGTCTGACTCCCTTTCAAGAAGTTGAAGGAAGTACCGACACTCCAAGCATTTGTCCAAAGGGTCAGGTATATCGTCTACTCTGATGTTAAGCCACTCATCTGAATCTGTTTTTTGTTTTTCCATTTTGGTAACTCTCTAAGCATTTTTGGGTTCGAATGATTGTTGATATTGGAGCTAAATCTCGACACGCGTCAAGGTAGTTGTCGCCTCATTCATGCAGCCAACTGCTGAATAGGGTTTTGGTCCGAATATGCTCGGATGACGCAGTCGCGTTCGGGGTTGCGCATGATGGCGATATTGACCTCAACCGCACGCTGCGAACGCAAGACGCTGGACAGCATGGCGACACCCTGCTCAGTGAATGCGTAGGGGATGTACCGCCTTCCCTCTCTTCCATTTGAGATCACAGTTTGTGATCTCAAAGGCTCACCCTCTTTGCCGCTCATCACAGATTGTGATGAGTTGCCACCTTTGGCACCCGATGCGGTCACAGTTTGTGACCGCACTCGCTCCCATTCTTCGGGCGTGAGCTGAAACATGAAATCGTCGGGAAATCGATTGCGATTGCGTGCAACCGCCTGGTTCAAAGCGCGGGCCTCTACTCCGTAAAGTTCCGCCAGGTCAGTATCCAGCAAGACCTTTTCGCCACGAACAGCCAGAACCAGTGACGCAAGATTTTCGGGTTTGGGGATGATGTGGGACTCCACCGAGGGGATGTTCTTGCGCGTGGCGCCGTCGTGCTTGAGGGTTTCGACGGTGAGCGGCGCTTTGGTGGTTTTTTTGGCGGCCATGGCTTATTGGTCCGGGGTTTTTCTGGCTGCCAGTTTTTTTCGCACCACCACTTCGGGGAGTTGCTTGTAGTTGTCTGGACTGGCGACACGCTTGCCTGATTTTTGCTCCAGGTCGCGCCGGGCGCTACCTGCTACGGCGCCGCCTTTTTTTGCAGCGGCGCGGTTTTGTGGATAACCCTGCGCATCGGCCTGCCGCGCTATTTCTGTGGTGGAAGCTTCACCGAGCATGGTGAAAATCAACTCCAGGTCGGTCATGTGGTCGCGCAGGTTGTCGGCGGGTTGCTTGAGTTGCTTGAAGGCTTTGTATTCAGCGGGGCTCATGCCAAAGGTGGCCCGGCTGATTTCTGCGGTGAGGATGGCGTATTCAGTTTGCTCTTTGACACCGCGTTTTTGCCACTCGCCGGTCAGTTCATCGCGCACAGCGATGCCACGTACACGCTTTTCTATCCACTCCTGGCTGTAACCTTTGGCTTGGTACAGATCGCGCATGCGGCGAGCAGCCAGTTCGGGGTTTTCGATTTCTTCGAGGCGTTCGTAGCCGACCCTGGCCAGCCAGCGTTTGAAGGGCTCGGCTTTGGGCGAGGGGATGGACTGGATAATGCGGAGCAGACCTTCGGCGTTGGCGCATTGGGTCTGCCTGCGTTTGCCGTCCGGCGCCAGCAGTTCAAGGGGGGGACAAAGTGTCCCCCAGTTGGCGTCGAGTTCCTGCTCGCGCTTGCGCATCTTCTTGATGTAGTCGCGGACGTTGGCGGAATCGGTCAGCGCCTGCACCACGTCGGCCACGGAGAAGTACCACTTGCCGTCAGCCTCGTTCCAGACCGATCTGATTTGGGCTGATTCGAACAGTTTGACGTTGTTCATGGCGCGTTTTCTCCCTGCATAAGGCTGTCGATCATCTTGTTGAATACGTCTTCAACCTTCTTCGCGAAGTCGTCCTGCATCTGGTAAACATCGGTGAACTCGGCAAATGCCCAGCGGCCATGGGTGCCCAGGTTGTTGACGCCAGGCACCCAGTAAACGTCCATCGTTTCTTTCTTGACCTTGGCGTCTTCACCGCGAAAGCCCTTGATCTCGACCACCAGGTTCAAAAGATCCTCTTCACCGTGGCCGTCGTCAACACGGACGATGAAGTCGGGCCGGTACTGGCGCATTTCGGAGCCATAGCGGTACGGCACTTCCAGGCCCAGGTTGTGGTTTTTGACGTAAGCCCGCACGCGTGGGTGCGCCTCGGCCACGCGGCAGAACTCGGCCTCCCAGTCACTGTCCAGAATCACCCAGTTGAGCTGGCAATGCTGCGTGCTGGTTTCCCAGCGCTCGGTTTTCGAGGTGTTGAAGTTGACGTGGGCCGTGCTGCCGGTCGGGTTGTAGGGGTCGAGCACGGCATTGATGGGGCGGCTGCCGACCAGCGTGCGCATGATGCCGGCGGTGATGCGCTCGCAGGCCATGTCAGCCAGCATCTTGTATTTGAGCTGCGCGGGGTAGGTGCCGCCCTTGCAGACCAGGTAGCCGTCAAGCCACTGCCGGGCGATGCGCTTGAGCTGGCCGAACAAGTGCAACTGCGGCTCGCCATTGGCATCGCGCCATTTGCTCAGTACCAGATGGGAGGTGAGTTCGTACACCACCTGGGACGGGCGCACATCGCCCGTGTGGACGAGATTCAAGTCCACCGTTTCGCCAATGATGCCGGACTGGCGCGTTTCGGTAGCACCCACCAGATCGGGCGTCAGTACCAGGACCGAATCGTCATTGAATTCGGCGGTGAGCCGCTCTTCCGGCAGCTCGGCGCGGTAGCCCTGCACGCGCGGGAAGCGGATTTCCAGCGCGTCGCGCTCGGGCCGCACGGCTTTGACCTGGATGGTTTCGCGCGGCTTTTGCGGTGGCGCGACGACCGGCTTGGCGTTGAAGTCGAAGGGGATGCCCAAAACGTCGGCATATTCGACGTTGAAGAGACCTTCTTCATTGAGTTCGTAAGACTGGCGGCGCAAGGCACGGCCGATGACCTGCTCGCACAGCAGTTGGGTGCCGAAAGCACGCACGCCCAGCACATGGGTGACGGTGTTGGTGTCCCATCCTTCAGTCAGCATGGACACCGAGACGACGCAGCGGATGGAGTCGCCCAGGCGGCCGGCCTTGCCGACGGTGTTCATCACCTCGCGCAACAGGTCTTGATCCGTGATGTTCTGGCCGGCTTGTGCGTCGCCGCTGCGCTGAACCATCTCGCGGCGGAACTGCTCAATTTCGTCGGCGGCCATGCCACGAAAGTTGTCGTCCAGCGCTTCACCGGATTCGAGCTGTTCGCTGTCGATCAGCAGGGTTCGCGGGCGGCCCAATGCGTTGCCGTGTTCGTCGTGATTGCGAAACAGGGGCAAACGGCCTTCCACCAGTTTGCTGCTCCCGTCTTTATGCGGCTGCTGGAACCCCGAGATGTAGTCGTAGACCAGCTTGGATGCCGACGTGTTGTTGCACACGACGATGAAGCACGGCGGAACGGAAATCTTCTCCTGCGCCCAGAGCGCGAAGGTCTTTTCGTAGTGGCCGTACAGCGCTTCGAGGGCGGTTTGCAGTTGCGTCGGCAGGTCGAGCGGGTTCAGCCCTTCGGCTTTGCCGCGGCCCTTCTTGGGCATCTTGGCGCGAATGTGCTCCCACAGGTTGCGGAACATCGGCATTTCGGCACCGGGGATGTTGTCGGCCACCGGAACCCGCGGCAGCTTGACGATGCCGCATTCGATGGCGTCCATCAGCGAGAAGTCACTCAGGGTCCAGGGGAACAGCGTGCCTTCGGCATAGCCCGAGCCGCGCAGGAAGAATGGCGTGGCGGACAGGTCGAACACGCGCGCCACGCCAAGCTTGCGCTTGACGGCTTCGAGCCCGGTGATCCACAGGCGCGCGGCCTCGTTGTTTTCTTCAGCCTCTTTTCTGTCGTCGCCTTTCAGGTCGGCGTCTTCCACTTTGGGGCCAGGCTTTTCGCGGTAGCAATGGTGGGCTTCGTCGTTGATGACAAGCACATTGCTCAGGCCCATCAGGTCAGGCATCACGCGCTGGAGCATCTGGCCTTCGGTTTCCAGCGTGTTGAGCGCGTCGCCGCCCCGGCCTTGCAGCAGCAAGCGGCCGCCCTTGGACAGCTCCATGCGCTCGCGCGGCTTGAAGGCGTGGTAATTGGTGATGACGATCTTGGCGCGCTCCAGGTCGCCGAGCATGTCGCCGGGCACCAGCTCGCGGCTGGCGTAATAGCTGTCGGGGTCGTTGGGCTGCAGCACGCGCAGGCGGTCCTTGATGGTGAGTCCGGGCGCGACCAGCAGAAAACCACGCGTGAACTTTTTGCTGTTGGGCCGGCGCACGGCGTTGACGGTTTGCCAGGCGATGAGCATTGCCATCACGGTGGTCTTGCCCGCGCCAGTCGCCAGCTTGAGGGCCAGGCGCATCAGTTCCGGATTGGCATCGTTGTTGGCGCTGGCGAGGTGGTCGATGAAGACCTGGCCCACTTTACCGATCTGCGGCGCAACCTCGGTCAGCCAGATTGCCGTCTCAACGGCTTCGACCTGGCAGAAGAAAGGGCGGACGCCGCTGAAATCGTGATGGCGCCAGTGTTGCAGCAGGCGGGCGGTTTCCGGCGTCACGCGCCAGTCGTTCGGATTTTTCAGCGCGCGCCACTTGTCCACCTCGGTCCGGACCGAATTGATGATGGCCGAGTGGTATTGCTGGGCCTGCGTGGACAGCGCCTCGTCGAACAGCAGGGCTTCTTGCTGCGCGCCCTTTTGCTTCTTGGGTTTGGGGATGGGCGTGATGAACTCGGCGGGCCTGCGCTTGTCGATGATTTGCTGGGTCGGCTGGCCTGTCTTGTCGAGTTCCCAATGAAGGACTGGATAACCATACGGCGCGTTAAGAATCGGCTTCTCGAAGAATTGGTTTTTCACTGTGATCTAGTCCCTGTCATCAGCGCGGCCTGCATCGCTGGATGCCCATTGTTATTTATCGGCAGGTGCCCCAGTTTTTACATCGACACGCCGGATAGCCCATTCTAGGGTTGAACCTTCACTCAACGCGTCTGGCTCACGCTCCCAGCCTTGCGATGCCGGGATTGACGCGGCTTCACAGTCAGTTTAGTATTACATACGTAATAACAGAGAAACACAATGCATATACTCAAACTCACTCAAATCGGGAACTCGGTTGGTGCGATTTTCCCCAAGGAATTACTCGCTCAAATGCGGCTAGAAAAAGGTGATGATTTTTACGTCACTGAAACACCAGACGGCCTGCGCATTACAACGCACAATCCCGAATTTGAAGAGCAGATGCGACTAAGCCGCGAAATCATGAAGGAGCGGCGCGCCGTGCTGCGCGAGCTGGCCAAGTGAAAGCTTGGCGCTGGATTGACCGCGCGGTGCTGATCGCGGTTCATGAGATGCAATTGGCCGAACATGGTGGCGGGGCTGGATTACGCGATGCTGCTTTGCTTGACTCTGCGCTGGCAAGACCGCTCAACTTGGCGTCTTACGGCGAGCCCGACGCTGCCGCACTGGCTGCGGCCTATGGCTACGGCATCGCTCGCAACCACGCCTTCATGGATGGCAACAAACGCACCGCTTGGGTGGCGGCCGAGTTGTTTTTGAAGCTCAATGAATGGCAACTTGTTGTCTCCGATGCCGAATGCGTGATGACCATGCTCGCCGTCGCCACCGGCGACCTGTCCGAGGAAGAATTTGCCGTCTGGCTGCGCGCGCATGCAACGCGGCGTGTGTCGGTTCAGGGCTGACTCAAAGGTTGGTTCAGCAACTGCCCCCAGGCATCTTCAAACAGCAACTCATCCAGTGGCTGACGCCTGGCCCAGCGCTCCTGTTGCAGCATGGGCTCGTCGTAAAAAGCCGGCACCGGCCCGATGCACAGCAGTGCGATGGGATCCGCCCCGGCGGGCATCTGCAGCAGGGTCGCCACCGCCAGCGGATCGAACAGGGATACCCAGCCCACACCCAGGCCCTCGGCGCGGGCCGCCAGCCACAGGTTTTGAATGGCGCAGGCGGCGGAGGCCAGGTCCATCCGCGGCAGGGTTCGGCGGCCGAAGATGTGCTTTTCGCGGCCGTCCGCCAGCGCCACGGCCCAGACCTCGGCCGCCTCCAGCAGGCCCTCCACCTTCAGGCACATGAACTCATCTTCACGCTGACCCAGCGCCCGGGCGGTCAACACCCGCTCCTGCTCGACCAGGCTGTGCAGTTGCCGGCGCAGCGCCGTGCTGGCAACGCGGATGAAGCGCCACGGCTGCATGAAACCCACACTGGGGGCGTGATGCGCGGCGGTGAGCAGGCGCTGCATCACCTCGGGCGCCACCGTGCCCCCGGCAAAATGACGCATGTCGCGCCGCTCAAAGATGGCGCGGTACACCGCATCGCGCTCAGCCCGCGAAAAAGCCATGCTGGCGGCTGCGTCAGGTACTGCGTCCGGGGCGGCAGGCGTGGCATCGGGGTTGACTGGCGGCGTGAGGTTCATGCGGGGTTCAATCCTCAATGCCGCGCTGGGCCGGAATGCCGGCCTTGAACGCGTGTTTCACCATCTTCATCTCGGTCACGGTGTCGGCCAGTTCGATGATTTCGGGCGGGCAACGCCGGCCGGTCAGCACCACATGCACAGGGCTGGGGCGGGTGCGCAAAGTTTCCAGCACGTCGGCCAGCGGCAGCCAGCCATAGATCAGCGGGTAGGTGATCTCGTCGAGCGTGACCATGAAGTAGTCGCCGCTCATAATCGCTGCCTTGGCCTTGTGCCAGCCGTCGCGCGCCAGTTGGGCGGAGTGCTCCAGGTCCTGGCTCTTCCAACTGAAACCGTCGCCCAGCCCCTCCAGCATGGGCCCCCACGTCGCCTGCGGNNCCCGCTTGGGGCGGCCCGGCGCGGGACGGAATGCCTCCAGTTGCTCAAAGGCGCGGTGCTCGCCAAAACGCGCACTGGGCACCTTCATGAACTGGAAAATCTTGACCGCCTTGCCGCGGCCATGGGCCCGCAGCGCCAGCCCGAACGCGGCGGTGCTTTTGCCTTTGCCGTCGCCGGTGTTGACGATCACGATGCCGCGGCGCTCGCCTTCGGGTTTTTCGTAGGGCTTGTCGGCGGGCGGGGTTTCAATTTGCATGGTAATCAGGACTCAGTTGCACGGTTTCGCCGACGATGAGCAAACCGGGCTGCGCGCCATAGGCCGGCGCCCGTGCGACCAGCCGAGCCAGCCCGGTGGCGATGACCGTTTGCGTCGCGCGGGTGCCGTCGCGCACGATGGCGGCCGGGGTGTCCGCTGACAAACCGTGCGCCATCAGCTGGTGCGCGATTTGCGCCAGACGCTGAACTCCCATGTAAAACACGCGGGTCTGGCCGGGGCGCGCCAGCGCCTGCCAGTCGTGCGTGGCGTTGTCATCAGCCAGATGACCGGGCAGGAAAACGCAACTCCCCGCCAGGTCGCGGTGAGTCAGCGGAATGCCCGCCGCCGCCGAGCAGCCGCTGGCCGCCGTCACACCCGGCACCACTTCAAAAGCGATGCCAGCTGCTTGCAGCGCTTGCACTTCTTCGCCGCCGCGTCCAAAGACGTACGGGTCGCCCCCCTTGAGCCGGACCACGCGCAGGCCCAACTGCGCATGCTGGACCAGCAGCGCATGAATCCCCTCCTGCGGCACGGCGTGATCGCCCAAGGCCTTGCCGACATACAAACGCTGGGCATTTTCAGGAATCAGCGCCAGCACCTCGGACGTGATCAGGCGGTCATGCACCACCACCTCGGCGCGCTGCAGACGGTCAAGCGCGCGCAGCGTCATCAAGTCGACCGGGCCGGGGCCGGCACCGACGATGGACACAAATCCCCGCCCGGTATTGGTTTTCGTCTCAAGCATCGCAATCTCCAGGTCCCTGATGAAACACCAGATCAGCCACCGGC
>DIVK01000060.1:1236-95306 GCA_002422455.1 Rhodoferax sp. UBA6134 | reverse complement strand
CGGCTGCGCTTGACGCGCAGCTCGCCGTCATGCAGACCGGCGGCCTTGAACTTGTCGCCCAGACTGTCGAACAGTTCCTGGGCGGCCCCGTCTTGTGTGCAGCGTGGGCCAGTGCAAATCAGCAGGTGGCGTTTGTAGCTGCCGATTTTTGGCTTGGCGACGTCGCTCATTCTTCGGACTCATCCGCCGTAACAGCTTCATCCTCTACGGGTGCGTTCAACACCATTTCGATATAGTCCGCCGGCAGCTTGTGGCGCAACGCCAGCTCGGCAATGCTCACGCCGTCGGCATGGTCGATACGCAAGTTTTCCATCCAGCCCAGCAGGCCGGTGGACAGCGAACGCCCGCGTTTTTCACCGTCGCGCGTGCCGCCGTCACCATGCAGTTCGTATTTGTTGGCGTAGCCGCGCGGGGTCACCATCAAGCCATGGCGCACGAAAGTGTGGCTGTTGCCGATCAGCACCGTGCTGAGCATGCCGATGTCGCATTCGCTCATCTTGTCCAGCGTGGTGAATTCGATGTTCTGGCGCCGCCGGTAGGCCGACTTGACCACCGCCACCGGCGTATCGGGTCGGCGATGGCGCAAAAACAACTGTTGCGCCTGCACGATCTGCTGGGTGCGCCGGCCGCTCTTGGGGTTGTACAACGCGACCACGAAGTCGGCCGCCGCGGCCGCATCCAGGCGGCGGGCAATCGCCGGCCAGGGCGTCAGCAGGTCAGACAGGGAGATGGAGCAAAAGTCGTGCGTCAGCGGGGCACCCACCAGCGAGGCGCAGGCGTTGATGGCCGAGGCGCCGGGGACGATTTCGACGTCCACGCCGGAGTCCGGCGTCCAGCCGGCCTGGAACAGCACCTCGTAAGTCGGTCCGGCCATGCCGTACACGCCGGCATCGCCTGAAGAGATCAGCGCCACTTTTTTACCTTCACGGGCACGTTCGAGCGCATGCACGGCGCGATCGAGCTCTTCGGTCATGCCCTTGCGGATGACTTCCTTGCCTTCGAGCAAGTCGGCCACCAGCTTGATGTAGGTGACGTAACCCACCACCACGTCCGCTTCGGCAATGGCCGCGCAGGCACGGTGGGTCATGTGCTCGTAACTGCCGGGGCCGATGCCCACCAGCATGATTTTTCCGTTCGGCGTGCTCATTTATTTTCTTTCATGGTGTTGCCAGAGGAGGTGTCTGCGCTCATGGCGCTCATCAGAACGGGGCGCAGCCAGCGCTGAAAAACCGAACCGCACAGCAGGCCCAGGGATACCCAGAACAAGACGGCCAGCCCATGGCTGACCCAAACAAAGTCTTGCCACAGTTGGCGCAACACGGACTTGGCTTCAGGCCCGAACCCGGCCAGCGAGTCCGTCGCCATCTGCGGCGCCCCCACCACAAAGGGCACGGCGAGCCAGAGTATGGGTGCCAGCCAGCGCAAGGGACTGCGCAGCCAGGCCAGACTGGCACAGGCGAGTGCGGCACTCAGCGCGGCCAGTGCCCACCACCCCTGACGCGAACCGAGTTGCTCGACGTCCATGCCCGGAATTTCAGCCGGCAGCCCCAACGCGGGCCACAGGTGCAGGCTCAACCACCCGGCCGCAGCCACCCACAAAGCCAAAGACCGCGAGGACAGGGCACTGCCGCGCCACAGACTGACGCCCATGACCGCCAACACCAGCAGCGCCATGCTGGAGGCGTACATCACGTTGGCCACCCAGGTCCAAAAACTTCTCTCCAGCCCGTCCTTGGGCGTCCACTCGGGGATTGCATCGGGCCCAGGCTCATGCGCGTCGGTCGCCGCGTGACTGTGACCTTGCGCCGCCTGGGGGGCTACAGATTCCTCTGGCTGTATTTTTTGGGCCTCAAAGCGCTCGGCGGCCAGAATAATCGGCACCGCCTGCCACTGCTGCACCGCCGACTGGAGGCTACCCACCAGCAACGCCACACCCAGCGCAGACCAGATCAATCGTTGAAAGAGCATGGCCGGGCCGCTCAGTGGCAGGGTTTGACCGTGACGTGGCGCACGTCATGGGCGGCATTGTGTGCCAGCGGGCTTTCGGCAAAGGCCACGCCGTACAGCATGACCAGGCCCAGTGCAGCACCGGCCAGCAGTTGCAAAAGCACGCTGCGGCTCCGGTCGGCAGCGATGGGGGTGGACATGGTGTTGATTGCGTTCATGGTTGACTCCGTTCCTGGTTAAAAAAATGATCACATCGGGCAAGGGAAACCGTGGCGCTTCGCCCATCGGCGCCCCGGTGTTTGAATTTTTCGACCAGCAACGCCTGTACCGGCAGGGCCTGGGGCTGACCAAGTACGGCCGCCGCCGCCAGCAAGGCCGCAGCCTCGCTGACCGAGGGCGTGCCGGTGTACTTGCGTACGGTTTCCGACGGGTTGGGCACCGTCACCCGGGCCAGTTGCGCGGGTTCATAAAAGGTGATGACCCAGCCCTCCTGCAAGCCCAGCGCCAGCATGGCCGGCTCGTCGGCCTTGAGGCTGATGCTGGCACAGGCTTTTACCTGCGCACGGCTCGCCCCGACGCCGGCCAGCGCCTGATCCAGGGCATGCACCAGCGTGGCCAGGGGCGTGCCCCGGTCGCAGCCCATGCCAACGGCCACGGCGCCGAGGGACTGGCTCATGCGCCCTGCCCCATTGGCGGACGGTACACCACCAAGCGCTCGTGGAGTTGTTGCCAGTGCTGTGGCGTCACTTCGGCATGGGTGATCCACAGCACCGCCTTAAAGTGATTTAAATCGACATCCTCAAACCGGGTGAACCTGGTGATGCTGGCGGGCAGTGGCGTGGGCCGGGTCCACCAGTGCGGACTGCCCGCCTCCTGCACCACCGCCACCGGCTCTTCGTTGACCACAGCGGCCGACACGCGCGTGATGTTGATCTTGGGACACTCCACCATCCAGCCCAGCTCGCGGCCCAGAATGTCGACCGCAATGGTCTTGCCCACGTCCGACGCGGTGGTCAGCACCGCGGTAGCCCCCAACAGGGCGGCTACTTGTTCGGCCATGGCGTTGGCGCCGCCGACATGGCCGGACAGCACGGGGATGACGAACTGCCCGGCGTCATCGACCACCAGCACACCCGGGTCTTCGTCCTTCGTTTTCAGGTGCGGAGCAATCAAACGCACCACAGCACCCAGCGAAACGAAGAACACCAGTTGGTCAAAGTCCGCGAACAACTGCGCAATTTCATCGCGAAACGGGCCGCTGTAAGCTCGCACCGGGTTGGCCAGACCGGCCACCAGCGGGGCAAACTTGTCGGCCACACACAGACTGGCGGCGGGCAACTGGCGCGCCAGATTGGTGACTTGCTGCGCGCCATGTTTGGTGATGGCGATCAGCACCACGCGCACGGCCGGATCCGCAGCGGGGTCCGAAACGGGCGCTGAAATAGCACGGGCATCGGACTGGATATTAGGACTCATTCCTGGTTTTCCTCTTCAAGTTCGATGGTGGTTTTCTTGCGGCAACCACGAATCATGTCGCCGCGCTCGCGGTAGGGATTTTTGACCAGCAAGAGCGACAAATAATTGACCTTGCTGCCCTTGAGTCCGGCCACGTCATGCACGATGCGCTCGACCGGGGAGCCGGCTTTTTCAATGAAGCGGCTGTGCGCCAGCAGGCCGCGCCGCGCCAGCAGGTCAATCAAGTCATCGAGCAGCGGCTTGACCTTCATGAGCACCAGGGTGTCGAAGTCGTCGAGCATTTTTTCGACCGCCGCAATGCCGTAGGCGGCGGGCACGATGGCGATGGTGTCGTCCTGCTCGGACAGCGGCATCTGCAGCCGGGCGCAGGCCGCGTTGAACGAGGTCACGCCGGGCACGATCTCGATGCGGGCCTTGTCATCCAGCTCGCGCAGCACGCGGGCCAGGTAACAAAAACTGGCGTAAGTGGAAGCATCGCCTTCGACCAGAAACAGCACGTCCTGACCCGTAGCCAGCAGGTCGCGCACCGTTTCGGCCGCCTTGAGCCAGTGCCGCGCCAACTTTTCCACGTCATGCGTCATGGGAAACAGCAGCGCCTGGTGTTGCGGGGGCAGCGCCAGCCCGGCGCGCAGGGCGATGTCGAGCGCGTAGCTCTCCCGGCGCAGGCTGCGCACCGGGTAGGTCCAGACCGCATCGCGGCGTTCCAGCAGCGCCCACGCGCGGCGCGTGATCAGGCCGGGGTCGCCGGGACCCAGCGACACACCATGGAGTGTGCCCCTGGTCCGTTCGGGCTGAGCTTGTCGAAGCCCTTCGACAAGCTCAGGGCGAACGGTGTTTAGGTTTCCCTCCGTCATGCTGCACCTCCCGCTTGAGCACAAACAATCCAGACCGGGTTTTCAGCGGCCATGCGGTTCATGTGCAGAATGGGTTTGCTGCGCGAGGCTTGCAGTTGCAGCACATCCCAGTTCGCACCTGATGCTTTGAGTGTTTCCAGCGCCACGCTCAAATTCTCCAGCGTGACGAAGTTCATCACCAGCCAGCCGCCGGGCTTGAGCCGCTGCAAGATCAAGGCGATCAAGCCGGCCAGTTCACCGCCCGAGCCACCGATGAAGACGGCGTCCGGGTCGGCCCACGCGGTCAAGCCTTCCGGAGCCTTGCCATGCACCAGCGTGTGGTTGCTGATGCCCATCGCAAAGCGGTTGCGTTGCACGATGGCACTGTCATCCGCATTCTTCTCGATCGCGTACACATGGCCCTGCCGGCACAGTCGCGCCGCCTCCAGCCCGACCGAACCGGAACCGGCGCCGATGTCCCACACCACGCTGTCCGCGCGCAGTTGCATGCGCGCCAGCGACACGGCACGCACCTCGTTTTTGGTGATCAGGCCTTTGTCGGGATGGCGCTGCTCGAAGCTGGCGTCGGGCAGGCCGAACAACACCTGCGGCGCGCGCAAGCGGGTGCGCCACAGCAGCACCACGTTGGGATCGGCAAACGGGATTTTCGTGGCGGCCTGGATGCTGATGCCGCTGACGATGCGTTCCTCGGGTTGGCACAGGCGCTCGGCCACCGCCATCTCGAAATCATCGGCCAGGCCTTCGGTGACCAGCATGCGGGCGATGCGGTCGGGCGTGTTCGAGGGGCTGGTGAGGATCGCCAGGCGATCATGCTGGCGGATGTCGCGCAACAGCGCGTACAGGCCGTGGCCGGGGTCGGACCCGGCCACCCAGTCGCCCGCATCCTTGCTGTGTACGGACGAGAATTTCATATCCTGCCAGGGCAGCCCGAGCCGGGCACAGGCCAGTTGCAGGGTGGAGACATTGGGCAGCACCTCAATCGCCTCGATGCACAGGCGCGAGGCCAGATAGGCGGCGATGCCGTGGCACAGCGGGTCGCCGGTGGCCAGCACCACCACGCGCTGATCCGCAGCCTGCGCGGCGCGAATCCACTCGGGCACCTGGGACATGGCGCCGGTCAGATCGCGTTGCTGGGCACCGGGGGCGATGTGCGCGGCAAACAGTTGCAGCGTGCGGGCCGCGCCCACCACCAGCTGGGCTTGCTGCAGGTGCGCCAGCGCGTCCTGGCTCAGGCTCTTGGTGCCATCGTCCAGCACCCCCAGGACGCGGCATTTTTCTATTCTTTTCATCGGTTCGGCATTCATGAGGACTCGGCTATCTTGCGGCCATCAAAGTCGCAGACCAGCACTTTCAGTTCGAATTGATCGGGGTAGCGCTCGCGCAAGGTCTGCACCACGCGCTGCGCCAGCGCGGTGTGAAAGGCTTGGCCCAGGCCCAGCGCATCCATGCGCTCGCCGGCGTAGCGGGCGGTTTTGGCCTGGCGAATGTCGTCGCACACCTCGGGCGGCGCGCCGAGTTCTACCGCCAGATCGGCCAGCAAGCCGGTGTTCACGTCGGCCCGGCCCGCGTGGGTGATGGTTTCGCCCTGCGCGATCTTGGTGAGTTTGCCCACCATGCCGCCAATCACGACCTGTTTCAAGCCGGCCTTGACCGCCGCGCCCATGGCGTAGCGCAGAAAATCGCCCATCTGCACGAACGCGGCCTCGGGCAGGTGGGGCAGCTCTTCCATGACGAATTTTTCGGTGCGCCCGCCGGTGGTGAGCACCACCACGCCATGGCCCAGCGTGCCGGCCACATGCACGCCCTGCACCACGCTGGCCCGGTAGGCAGCGGTGGAGTACGGCTTGACGATGCCGGTGGTGCCCAAAATGGAGATGCCACCCAGAATGCCCAGGCGCGCATTCGTGGTTTTTTTGGCCATTTCCTCGCCTTGCGGCACCGAGATCCTGACCTCAAGGCCGGCCTCGTCGAGCAGCGCCGCACCAACGGCGCGCACATTGGCCTCGATGTTGCGCCGGGGCACCGGGTTGATGGCATGCAAACCCACTGTCAGCCCCAGCCCCTGCATGGTGACAATGCCCACACCCTCGCCGCCGGTCAGCAGCACCTGGCCCGGCTGGTCCGGCAGCAGACGCACGTCGGCGGTGAGGTGGGCCTTGTCGGTGCAGTCCGGGTCATCACCGGCGTCCTTGATCACCATGGCGTGGGCGCTTTGGCCATCGCAGCGGCCATCGTTCACCGCAAACGTAACCACGTCACCATTGGGCAGCAGGCACTCAACGCGCTCGGGCACCAGGCCAGTCACCAGCCCGATGACCGCCGCCCGCGCGGCCGCCGCAGAGCAGGCACCGGTGGTGAAACCGGTGCGGGTGCCGCGTGGTGCGCTGCGCTCCATCATGCCGCCAGTTCCCTGGCCTCGGCCAGCCCCAGCAGCGCGTGAATGGCCGCCACCACCAGGGTCGAGCCGCCTTTGCGGCCCCGGATCACGATCCAGGGCACGTCCGACTCCAGCGCCATCAAGTCCTTGGACTCTGCGGCCGAGACAAAGCCGACCGGCATGCCGACCACCAGCGCCGGGCGCGCGCCCTCTTCCTGGATCAGGCGCACGATCTCGATCAGCGCCGTGGGCGCATTGCCAATGCCGACGATGGCGCCGTCGATCAGCCCGAGCCGGTGCGTCTTGCGCATGGCCTGCACGGCCCGGGTGGTTCCCTCTGTTTTGGCGGCCTCGATGACATCGGGGTCGCTGATGAACTGGTGCGTGCCGATGCCAAAGTGGCCCAGGCGCGGGGCCGACAGACCGACGCAAATCATCTCGACATCGGCCACCACCCGCGTAGCCTTCCCCAAAATAGCGGCCAAACCGGCCTCCACGGCGCCGGGGTGAAATTCGGTCAGCCCGTTGAAATCAAAATCGGCGTTGGCGTGGATCATGCGTCGCACAATGGGCCACTGCTCGGGCGTGTAGGCGTAATGACCGACTTCGCGGTCGATCACGGCAAACGAGTCGTGCTCGATGGCCCGCCCGGCGGCGGTGAGCTGTTCGGTAACGACATTGCCATGGACGTTGGCGGCGGTTGGGTTCATGCCGGGGCTCCGTGACGGGGATGTACGTGGGGATGAGGATGCGCGTGATCATGTTCATGCGGATGCTCGTGCGGATGGGCATGGTCGTGACCGTGGTGATGCGGCACGGCATCATCGTGGTGGTGACCGCCCTGGCCATGTTCCACCGCAAATTCACGGAATTTGCAGCCATCACACGGCATGAGCGCGGCGGGTGCGCCGCGCTTGACGTCCCCCACGCGCCGTTCCAGCACCTCAAAAATTTCGCGCTCAAACCCGAAATACCCGGTTGCGGTGAACCGGATCGTGGGGTACTGGGTTTTCAGATGCTCCACCTGGCGCTGGATGCGCGCGACCAGGGTGCCGTTGAACAGGTAATAAGGCAACACCACGATCTGCTTCATGCCCAGCAGGCTGTGGCGCTGCGCCACCTTCTCCAGCCGGGGGTGGGTAATGCCGGTGAAGGCCACGTCCACCAGCTCATGGTCGGTTTCCTCCAGCAGCCAGCGCGCCATCTTGGCCATCTCGCCGTTGGCATGCCGGTCCGAGGAACCCCGCCCCAGCAGCACCACGCCGGTGGTACTGGGATCGGGCATGTCCAGCGCCTGCATGGCGGACTTGAGCCGGCGCTTGACAATGGCCAGCAGGGCGTCGCAAGCCGTCAACTGCGGGGTGTACAAAAACTGCACACCGGGAAACTTGAGCCGCGCACCATCAATGGCCTGGGGGATGTCCATCTTGACGTGGCCCGCCGCATTCAAAATAAGCGGCACCACCAGCACGCGCGCTGACCTGGCGGCAGCACGGCGCAAGCCTTCGCTCAGGGTGATGTCGGAGAACTCAATAAAACAGACCTCAATCGACCAGCCGGGCTGGCGCTGACGCCACTGCTCGGCAAAGGCCAGAATTTCGTCGTTGCCGGATTTTTCGCGCGAGCCGTGGCCCACCAGCAAAATGGTCTCTGAGGTCATGGGTTTTCCAGGGTAAGGTTCGAGGCAGGGACGCTGGCCCGCCGAAAACGGTGCGTGAAACTGGCGTCGTAAAGTTTGGATTTGGCCAGCGTCGTCCACTGGCGCGCACCCAAAGTCGGGCTGGCGATGATCATGGACTGGCTCACCAGTTTGGCCTCGCGGCACAACGCCTGGATGGTGCTGACGGTGCCGCGCACAATTTTCTCCTCGCCCGGCCAGCTGGCCTTGTGCACCACCACCACCGGCGCATCCGGCGACCAGCCAGCCGCCGTCAAGGCGGCGGTGACTTTGCCCATCAGGGTGATGCTCAAGAAGATGCACAGCGTGCTGTGGTGCGCCGCCAGCGCTTCCAGCGACTCGCCCTCGGGCATCGGGGTGCGCCCTTCCATGCGGGTGAAGATCACGGTTTGCGTGACCTCGGGCAGGGTCAGACTCTCCACCGCCGCGGCGGCAGAAGCCATGGCGGAAGAAACCCCCGGCACCACCTGCACCGCCACGCCGGCGGCGTCCAGCGGCTGCACCAACTCGATCAAGGCGCCATACAGGCCGGGGTCACCGGTTTGCAGGCGCACCACCGTTTCGCAGCGTGCGGCCTGTTCAATCAACCAGGCCGACATCTGCTCCAGCGTCATGTCCTTGCTGTCGGCGATCAGGCAGCTCGCCGGCGCCCAGCGCATGGCCGCCTCGCTGACCAGCGAGCCCGCAAACAAAATGGCCCCGGCGCGCTCAATCAGCGCCCGGCCTTTGACGGTAATCAGGTCCGGGTCTCCGGGCCCGGCGCCCACGAACCAGACGGTGCCGGAATTCATGAATCGTGTCCTTTCACGTGCTTGTCATTCGCGTCACACGGCAGCGCCACCCATTGACCCCTCACCGCGTGAATGGCAACGCGGTGCTCGAACACCGCCTCCAGCGCGCGATGGGTGGCAGCGTCGGCACAGGCGCCCTGATGGGTGACGCGACCCTGCGCCATGATGACCATCTCGTCAGCCTGCAGCGCCATGGATATTTCGTGCAGCACGCTGACCACCGTGCGGCCCTGCCGCACCAGGGCCCGCACCAGCGCCAGCCAGTCGGCCTGGTGCGGCGGGTCCAGATTGGCCAGCGGCTCGTCCATCAACAGCACCTGCGCCTGCACCGCCAAGGCCCGGGCCAGCAGTACGCGCTGGCGTTCGCCGCCGGAGAGCTGCCCCAGAATGCGGTCGCGCCAATCCCAGGCCTGCGTGGCGCGCAAAGCCTGCTCCACGGCGGCGTGGTCGGCGCCGCCGGGGGCGGCCAGCCAGGCCTGGTGCGGCAGGCGGCCCAGCAAGGCGACGTCCAGCACGGTCAGGTCATCGCCCGCGCTTTCGTTTTGCCCAAGCCAGGCCAGTTGCTGCGCGCGCAGGCGTCCCGGCAAACGGGTGAGCGGCTGCCCCAGCAGGGTGACCGTGCCGCTGTACGGCAGCAGCCCGGCCAGCACTTTAAGCAGGGTCGACTTGCCCGCGCCGTTGGGCCCCACGATGCTGCTCCAGCGACCGCCCGGCAACGCCAGCGTGAGGTCATGCAGGATCTCGGCATGACCGAGTCTGACGCTGACCTGGTCGGCGCAGACAGCTCCTGAATGTGCCGCATGGTTCACACGCCGCCCCCCGAGGACGTGCGGCGGTTGCGGTGCATCAGCCACAGCAGGTAGCCGCCACCGAGCACGGCGGTGAGCACGCCCACCGGCAGTTCCTGCGGCGCGATCAGCCAGCGCGCCAGCGTGTCGGCCGCCATCAGCAAGGCGCCGCCCATCAGGCTGGACAGCAGCATCAGGCGGCCGTGAGTGGTTTGGATCACGGAGCGCACCAGGTGCGGCGCTGCCAGACCCACAAATGCGATCAGACCGGTTTGCGCCACCGCCGTGCCGGTGGCCAGCGCCAGCACCGCCACCAGCGCCAGGCGCAGGGGCGCCAGCGGCAGGCCCAGACTGCGGGCAGTGGCCTCACCCAGGCTCAGGCCATCGAGCACGCGGCCCAGCAGGCAGGCGGCGAGCACGCACACCACCCACACGCCCGCCATCAACAGGCAGGCCGTCCAGCCGACAAAGCCGGTGGAGCCCAGCATGAAGGCCTGCATGGCCTGCAGCGAATCGGGCGAAAACAGCAGTACCAGGTGCGTCATGGCACCCACCACCACGCCCACCACCACACCGGCCAGCAGCAGGCGCAGCGTATGCTGCACCCCGCTTGAGAGCGCCAGCGTGAGCAGCACCGCCAGCACCGCCCCGCCAAAGGCCGCGCCCGTGAGCCCCAGCCGCACCAGCACGCTGCCAGAAAAAATACTGACCGCCCCACCGTCATTCATCATGCCGGCGCCAAGCATGCCGCCGCCACCCATGGCCGCCAGCGCCAGTGCCACGCCCAGCGACGCCCCCGAGGCGCTGCCCAGCAAATAGGGATCGGCCAGCGGGTTGCGAAACAAGCCCTGCGCCACCGCGCCCGCCAGGCCCAGCAGGGCTCCGGCCGACCACGCGCCCACGGTGCGGGGCAGGCGGATTTCCCACACAATTTGCTGCGCCATGGCGTGCTGTGACGCATCCTGCGAGTCAAGCCAGGGCGTGATGAGGTTTTCAAAGCCGGTACTGCCCACGCACACGCCCAGGGCAGCCAGCGCCAGGCTGGTCAACAGCAGGGGCCACACCAGAAAAGACATGCGGCGCAGGTTCAAGGCCGGGCTCCCGGCGCGGATGTTTTCGGCGCTTTCTCATTCAGACACTGCGCCATCAGGCGCGCGCCTTCGGCCATGCGCGGCCCCGGGCGCACCAGCACATCGGCCTGGGCGGCGGGAAAGACGCACACGCGCTGCTCGCGCAGCGCCCGGATGCCGTGCCAGCCCGGGCGCTGGGCCATGCCCTCCGCGCTGCGCTGGCCGATCATGATCAGGTCCGGGTTGGCGCGCACGATGTATTCGGGGTTGAGTTTGGGAAAGGGCCCGAGCCGGGCCGGAAGAATGTTTTTCACACCCAGACGGGTCAGTGTTTCACCGATAAATGACGCTTCGCCCGCACCGTAGGGCCCCTGATTGACTTCAAAATACACCCGCGTGCCCCGCACGCTGGCGGGCAGCGACTGGGCTGCCGCGGACACGCCGGCATCAATGGCGCGCCAGATTTTTTGCGCATCGTCCACGCCCAGCACCTGCCCGGTCTTGAGCATGACGCGCTGCACATCGGCGTAGGTTTTGGGCTCCAGCGCCACCACCTTGATGCCCAGGGACTGCAGGCGCTCACCGGCCCGCGACGAGGTGGCCAGCAACACCACGTCGGGCCGCAGGGCCGCGATGGCCTCGATATTCGGGTCCAGTCCACCCCCCACCTGCGGCAGGGCGCGCAAACTATCGGGGTACGTGGAATACCGGTCCACGCCCACCAGCCGTTGGCACTGGCCCAACGCACACACGGTCTCCGAAAGAGACGGCAGCAGGCTGACGATGCGTTGCGGCGGCCGGTCGAAGTTGACGACCACGCCACGGTCGTCGATCACTTGCAGGGCCTGGGCGAAGTTGGTGCCCATGAGGATCAGGGTGGCCATGCAAAGCAGGCGCCAAGGCTTCATGCGACCTCCTTCAAAATCAGCGGCAAACCGGCCGTCATCAGGGTCACGCGCTGGCACACGTGGGCCACGTCCTGGTTCAGCTGCCCCAGCGCATCGACAAAGGTCCGCACCTCGCGCCCCAGGGGAATCACGCCCAGGCCGATCTCGTTGCCCACCAGCACCAGCGGCCCCGATGCGCTGTGGATTGCTTCCAGAAGCATGGCGATTGGCGCGGACGCATCGGGGACGGGGGACGAATTGGGCTCAGAAGTTACAGCGCCATCGGCTTCGAAAGGCATCAGCCAGTTGGTCAACCACAGCGTCAGACAGTCCACCACCACCAGGGTGCCGGGCCGGCTGTGCGCGGCAATGGCCTCGGCCAGCCGACGCGGCTCCTCCACCGTCTGCAGGCCCGGCACGCGCCCGGCGCGTTCACGCTGGTGGCGCGCGATGCGGGTGCGCATCTCATCGTCCCAGGCCTGGCCGGTGGCGATCAGTACGGCACGCTGGTCACCCGAAGCTGCCAGCCAGCTGCGCGCCAGCAGCTCGGCGCGGCGCGACTTGCCGCTTTTCTGGCCGCCGAGGATCAGTTCGCTGCGGGCCAGCATGCCCCCGCCCTGGAACGGTCCGGCGGCGCTCATGCCGCGGCCCCCACGCCAGACGCCCAGTCCATGACGATGCGGTGCAGTTGCGCCACGCCGTCGGTCAGTGCCGCCGGGCCGGGCTGCAGGATGTCGGCCGACTTGATCTCGAACAACTGGCCGTGCTTCACGGCATTCACACTCTCCCACCCCGGCCGTGCCGCCACTTTTTCAGGCCGGAATTTCTTGCCGCACCAGGAACCGACGATGATGTCGGGATTGCGCCGCACAATTTCGGCGCCGTCGGCAATGATGCGGTTCTTGCCCAGGGACTGGGTCGCCAGTTCGGGAAAACAATCGTCCCCGCCCGCGATGCCCATCAACTCGGACACCCAGCGGATGGCGCTGATGTGGGGCTCATCCCATTCCTCGAAGAAGATTTTGGGGCGGCGCCTCAACGACGCGGCAGCCTCGGCGATGACGCCCAGTTGGTGCTGCATGCCTTCAATCAAGGCCAAGCCCCGCTCGCCCTGCCCCACCATCGCCGCCACCTGGTACAGCATGGAAAAAATCCCGGCCACGCTGCGCTGGTTGAACACCGTGACCTGCACGCCCTGACGGATCAGCGCCGCCGCAATGTCGGCCTGCAGGTCGGAAAAACCAAAAACACAATCCGGTTCGAGCGCCACAATTTTGTCGACCCTGGCGCTCAAGAACGCACTGACCCGTGGTTTTTCTTCGCGGGCACGACGTGGCCGCACCGTGTAGCCCGAAATGCCGACGATGCGCTGCTCCTGGCCCAGCAGGTACAGCCACTCCGTCGTCTCCTCCGTCAGGCAAACGATGCGCTGCGGGCCTTGGGCAAAGGCGAAACGATCGTTCATCCGGGTTCCCCTGCCAGGGCCTTGGCTGGAGCAGCGACGGGCAAAAACAACGCAGCGGTGACCGCCGGGCTGGACGCGAACCACGCATGAAAATAACTGGCCCGAACCGACCCCGACTCAAAAACCGCCTCGCCCGCATCCGGCGTGGGTGCCAGGTTGGGCCGCGCGGTGCGCCACCGGCCCGCCAGGGAAGTGGCGCAGGTGGAATAGTGGAAGGCATGACCGCGCAGCACCCCATCGTCCATCGCCAACTGCTGCGGCCCCAGGGCCGCCAAACGCTTTTGCATGGTAACGGTGCCTGGCAGCAAACCCCACTGCGCGTGCGCTTGCCCGTCCACCGCAACCAGGGTATCAAACAACACCATCATGCCGCCGCACTCGGCCCAGACCGGCTTGTGTTGTGCCACATGTTTTGCCAGACTGTCCCGCATGGAGGTGTTGGCAGCCAGCCGCGCGGCGTGCAGTTCAGGATAGCCGCCCGGCAGCCAGACCGCATCACATTCCGGTAACGCGCTGTCCGCCAGCGGGGAGAAAAAGACCAGTTCGGCTCCCAAGTCCTGCAGGCAATCCAGGTTGGCCGCATAGATGAAACAAAAGGCTGCATCGCGGGCGACGGCTACCGTGCGCCCCGCCAGCGGCAGGCTGCCTGACGGCTCATCGCCCTGCGTCTTCTCGAAGCCACTCCCCGCACCAGCATCCACACTGTTCGCAACAGAAAACGTCACATCCCAACGCGTCAAGTCAGCCGAAGACATGTGCCCCAGCGGCGTTGCCGCCAGCGCATCGGCCGCGGCATCAAGCCGCGCCACAGCGTCCACCACTTCGCCGGCCACGGTGAGGCCCAGGTGGCGCTCGGGCAGACTCATGGCCGGGTTGCGCATCAGGGCACCCAACCACTGGGCCGACTCACCCACGCTGCTTTGCAGCATGGCCGCATGGCGCTCGCTGGCGACCCGGTTGGCCAATACACCCGCCCATGGCAGGCCTGGCCGGTAATGCTGCAAGCCAAAGGCCAGCGCGCCAAAGGTGCCGGCCATGGCCGAGGCGTCGATCACCGCCAGCACCGGCAAGCCGAAGCGTTGCGCCAGATCGGCGGCACTGGGCTCACCGTCAAACAAGCCCATGACACCTTCGACAAGAATCAGGTCCGCCTCCCGCGCGGCCGCGGCCAGGCGCGCCCGGCAATCGGCCTCGCCGGTCATCCACAAGTCCAACTGGTGTACCGGCGCGCCGCTGGCCAGGGTGTGCCAGCAGGGGTCGAGAAAATCCGGCCCGCACTTGAACACCCGCACCCGCCGCCCCTGGCGCGTGTGCAGCCGCGCCAAAGCCGCCGCCACGGTGGTCTTGCCCTGGCCGGAGGCGGGGGCGGCGATGAGGATGGCAGGACAGGTGGGGGTACGCATATGGCGCTCAGAGCACGAATCGGCGCGGGTTAGAACTTGACCCGCAATGAGGTGGTGACGGCACGCCCGGCTTCCGGATAAATCCCATGAGTGACCCCCGCCGTGCATTTGAAAGCCTGGGTGTAGTACTTGGCATCGAGCAAATTGCCCAGGCCCAACGACATCTCCACATTGCGCCACTGGTAGGCATAGCGCGCATCGACCGTGGCATAGCCAGGCACGGTGCAGGCGTTGTTGAAATCCACGTTTTTCGACGATACCCATACCACCCCGGTGCTCACAGAATGTGCGGGTGCTGGCCGCCAATCGGCGCGCAACGCCACAGTGGTGCCTGCCACCAGCGGCACATTCTTGCCGTTATGAGCGCCTTGCGTGAACTTGGCTTCACGCAACCCCAGGTTCAGTTGCAAGCCGAGGTTTTTGGTCAACGCATGCTGGCTTTCAATCTCCAGGCCTTGGCGCAGCGTGGGGTCAAAATTCACATTGGCACCCAGCCCACTCCAGGAATTGGCATTGACCACCGTTGGGTCATAGCCCAGTTCGTTGGTCAGGTTGTTCCGGTAGAAACGCAGTTCAACCCGGCCACCCGCATATTTCCAACGGCTGCCCAACTCCAGGTCACGTGAAGTTTGGGGCTGTAAAACGGCACCGGGTGTGGTAAAGCCCAGTTCGTCAATGTTGGCCAGTCGAAAGCTGTTGCCCACACGCCCAAAAACCGACAAGGTATCAGACATTGGCTGGACGACCCCCAACTCCCAGGCCGTTTGATCGTTATTGGTGCTGGCAGTGAATGTGTCGCTTTGTTTGATGTTTTCTGCCCGATAGCCGGCAGTCACACGCGTGCCACCGCTCAAAGTGACTTCGTCCTGCGCATAAAAAGCGCTTGTTTTTTGCTGCGCCACCGATCCAAAAGCCCCCGGCACGGTGCGTTTCCAGTCAGACTGGTCATGTCCCAGCGTCAGCGCATTGCGAACGTTTCCAAACTTCGCCTCGTTCTTGGCACGCAAGGCCAGCGTACTGGCGTCCACGTCGTACTGGTAGGTCGACACACCGCTGCTCAGACTGTCAAGATTCTTGGTTCGTTGACCCGCGTCTACACCCACTTGCCAGGCACCTAATTCAGCGCTGGCAAACAAGGTTTGGCGAGTATTCCTGATGCTGCCTGTTGTGTTGGGACTGGTGGTCTGGCTCGGGTTGGATTGGTACTGGGCCGCGGTCAGAGAACCCGGCAAGCCGCTGTCCAGCATGTCATCGGCATAGCTGGCGCCCACGCGCAGCCAGTCATTGCTCCATTGCGCCTGAACTGAAGAACCTTCCACGTCGGACTTGAAATTGTCACGATGGTTATCCGCCTGGCGCTTGTTACCCGCCACGTCCAGCGAGAAACCACCTGAGGCCAAAGTCGCGTTGGCACGCAACTCGTTCAACCCGTAACTGCCAGTTGCGGCGTACAGGTCAGCCGAGTTCTGGCGTGATACGCCGCGGCCGGCCTTGGTGGTGATCACAATGACACCGCCAGTCGCGCCCTCGCCGTACAGCACTGAACCGCTGCCGCGCAATACTTCAATTCGCTCAACCGTGTTGATCGCAATGCCAGCCAGACGGGTGCCGCCCAAATCTGCCTCATTCATTTTGAGGCCATCGACAATCACCACCTGGTTGCTACCTGCAGTCACCCCGAACCCTCGCAGGTCCAGCCCATAGTCACCACCACCGTAATAATCCACCCGTCCCGGCACTCCCAGCAGCTTGATCACCGCCTCGTTCACAGTGGACACACCAGCGCGTGCAATATCGTCTTTGGTAATCACACTGACACCAAACGGCAGGGCGGAGGCTTCGGCATCAAACCGCGTGGCACTCACCACCACCTTTTTAAGCAGCACCTCAGACTGGTCCTGCGCCAGCACCGGAAAAGCAGGAAAAGCCGCAAAAACAGCCAGCGCAGACGCGCAAAAGCGCACGGAAATGCAACCGTGCCAGGAAGATTCAAGATTTTTCATAGTTGGAAAAAAACCGTCAAAAGCCCTCACCGTCGTCCCCGACAGTGCATGAGCGTCACAGTGGCACGCCAAAGCGTGCAACCACCTTGTTGGCCGGTATCCGGGCTGGTGGATGCAACCTCCATCGCCTTCCCAAGCGCGTGTTCAAAACGCTCAGTGGCCGTGATGGAAGCAAAATCGCGGGCGATTCGTCCACTTACCGTTGCGGGGGCAGCGCAGGTTAGTCCAACCGCTCGGCACTTCGACAAACCCAGTGCGAACGGCGTGACCTCCTGCTTCCCGTTGAACTGCGGCGTGTGAACCACACCGCGAGCACCAACCCGGCAATTTTACAGCCGTTTGCTTTTGCAAACCCTACAATGCGGGGCTATGTCGAACCAGTCCCAAATCGACCAGATTGCCGAACGTGTCGAGCGCCTGCTCGTCCGGTATGAAGAGCTGCAGCGCACCAACGCACTGCTCGGCGCGCAGGTCGAATCCCTTGTCCAGGAACGCGATTCCCTCAAGTCCCGCCTCGGCGCCGCCCGCGCCCGGGTGGATGCCCTGCTGGAGCGTCTGCCCGAAGCGATCGGTACACACAAAGGAGCGGCATGAAGCAACTCGAAGTACAGATCATGGGGCAAGGCTACCTGCTGGGTTGCCCCGACGGCGGCGACTCGCGCCTGCTGGAAGCCGTCGAACGCGTGGACACGGCCATGTGCAAGATCCGTGACGCCGGCAAAGTCAGGGCCCGCGATCGCATCGCCGTGCTGGCGGCACTGAACCTGGCGTTTGATCTGGCAGACCAGGGCAGCACCACGCCGCCGCCGACCGCCACCCATGATGGCGTGTTGCCGGTAGTCTATGACCCCCTGCTGGCCTCCCTGCTCAAACGCCTGGATGTTGCACTGAGTGACGATGGCCGTCTGATCTGACCCCTTGAGCGTTGAAGTCCTGCCCACCCGGATATCCGTCAAGCCCTACAATCGGGCCTGTCTGCGGTGCTCGCCGGGCTTTATATTTCCTTGAACCAATGCTCTTAGAGCCCGGGCTTGGAACATTGCTGCTCAAGCGTGACCATCTCGCGTCAGATGGACCCAATGTCCAGTTGACCTCGCCCACCTGAACCCCGGTTCAGGATGAGAGTCCGGCGGCCTGCAGACACCTCACTTGCAGACCCATTTTCCCCACTCCCCCATGAACCTTGAACCCCTTCTGATCGCTCAACTTGCCCTGCTGGGCCTGGGCACCGGATTGCTGGCCGGCCTGCTGGGCGTTGGCGGCGGCATGACGATGGTGCCGTTCATCACCATCATTCTGTCGGGACGGGGGGTCGGAGCGGACCTTGCGGTGAAGATGGCAATTGCCACCTCCATGGCTACCATCATCTTCACGTCTGCGTCCAGCGTGCGTGCCCACCACCGGCATGGCTTCGTACGCTGGAATCTGGTCAAGGGCCTGGCGCCCGGCATCGTGCTGGGTGGCGCGGTCGCCAGTCTGGGGGTTTTTTCCACACTCAAAGGCTCGTGGTTGTCCCTGATTTTTGCCATCTTCGTGAGCTTCTCGGCGACCCAGATGTTTCTGGACAGGCGGCCCGCGCCGACGCGTCAGATGCCAGGAGCGGGCGGTCTCGTCGGTGCCGGTGGCGTGATCGGTTTTTTGTCGGGGCTGGTCGGTGCCGGTGGCGGCTTTTTGAGCGTGCCCTTCATGACCTGGTGCAACGTGGCCATTCACAACGCGGTGGCCACGTCGGCTGCACTCGGCTTTCCCATTGCGCTGTCCAATGTCGTTGGCTATATCGTCAGCGGCCACGGCCTGCAAGGTCGTCCACCCCTTTCATTGGGTTACATCTGGCTACCCGCGCTGGGCGTGATTGCAACCTGCAGCGCACTGACCGCGCCACTGGGCGCCCGGGCGGCGCACAAGCTCCCGGTCAAACAACTCAAGCGCGTGTTCGCCAGCATCTTGTACCTGCTGGCGGCCTATATGCTTTTCAGGACCCTGACCGCTGCGTGATCGCAAACCCCATCGGGTTCAGCCACCAGCGGGCTGCCGCTATTGCGACAGGGACGTCATCAGTTGTTCAAACTCATCCACGGGCAACGCGGGTGAACACAGGTAACCCTGAAAGGACTCACACTCCAGCCCGGCCAGGTAGTCCCTCTGCTCGATGGTTTCAACACCCTCCGCAACCACTTTCAGTTTGAGCCCGCGTGCCATGCCGATGGTGGCACTGACAATGGCGCGGTCGCTCTCGTCCTGCGGCAAACCGCGCACAAACGATTGATCGATCTTGAGCTTGGTGATGGGAAATTTTTTCAGGTAGGCCAAACTGGAATAGCCCGTACCAAAGTCATCGATGGACATGACCACGCCCAGCGCCGCCAGGGCGTGCAGGCGCTCCAGGGTCTCGTCGATGTCCTGGACCAGAATAGACTCGGTCAATTCCAGTTCCAGAAGGTGCGGCGCCAGTCCGGAAATTTTCAACACGCTCGCCACGATCTCCACAAAATCGGACTGGTGAAATTGCATGGCCGACACGTTGATCGATACGGTCACGGGCGTGCCGCGGCCTTGCCACAATACGGCTTGCCGTACCGCTTCTTCCAGCACCCAGTTGCCGAGCGTAACAATGAACCCGGACTCCTCCGCCAATGGAATGAACAATGCCGGCGACACATTGCCGAGTTCGGCATCTGTCCACCGTATCAAGGCTTCCGCACCAAGCAGTTGCCCGTTGACCAATGAAACCTGAGGCTGGTAGTGCAACTGGAACAAGCCTTTCTCCATGGCCTGGCGCATGGCGTGATCCATTTTCATGTGGGACAGCAGGTCCACATTCATCTGCGGCTGATAGAAACGAAAACTTCCGCGTCCGCGCTCCTTGACCAGATACATCGCAGTGTCGGCGCATTTGATCAACTCATCAAGGGATCGGCCATCCTCCGGATAGAGCGCGATGCCAATGCTGCAGCCAACGGAAAAACTCACCTCATCCACCTGAAACGGCCGCCCCATGGAGTCAAGAATCCGGCGCGCCAATATTTCAGCGCCGTGAGCGTCAATTTCCTGAAAAAAGATGACGAACTCGTCACCACCGAGGCGGCACAAAGTGTCGATGTCACGCAAACAACGCTTGATGCGCTCGGCCACGTCGAGCAGAACACGATCACCGAACGCGTGTCCCATGGAATCGTTGATATTCTTGAAGCGGTCGATATCAATAAAGAAAACACCGGCCTCCGTGCCGTTTCTCTCGGCCATGCGCAGGGCGAAATCAACGCGCTGCGACAACAGTAAACGGTTAGGCAAACCCGTCAAGGCGTCGCTGTAGGCCAACTGCTCAATGCGCTTTTGCGCCGCCAGCTCCTCCGTCAAGTCCTTGAAGAAACCAATGGTGTGCAAAACCGCGCCCTGCGCATCACGCAACAGAATCCAGGAAACCTGGACCGGACAGCTTGTCTGATTTTTTTTGTTGAGCCACACCTGACCGCGCCAAAAACCCTCGTCGGTCAACTTCTGCTGCACGCGCGTGAAAAATTCGGGATCGTGCGGATCATGAAACAATTCCCGGGATGATGCCCCGATCAACTGCGCCTTGGGACTTTCTGCCAACCCCACGCACACCGGATTGACGGCGAGGATGCGGAAATCGGGGGCGGTGATGAAAATGGCATCCAGACTCGACTCAAAAACCTGCGCAGCCAGGCGCAGCCTGGACTCGGCGTCGATGCTTTGCGTGACGTCGCGAAATGAAAAAACCCGGCCGGTTGGCTGGCCCCTGCTGTATTGCGGCCGTGTAACCCGCTCCAGCACGCGTCCTGTGCGCAAGACCAGGATATCCGAGGTCTCCAGCAAGGGACTGTCTGCAATCTCCAAAAGCCGCCTCGCGTAGGCTCCGCAATCCAGCACCCGGCTGGCGAGATGGGCATACAGGGCCTTGTCATCCCGATTCAACAACAGGTCTTCGGGTACGTCCCACAACGCGGCAAAATGCCGGTTGTAGTTGCGAATGGATCCCTTCAGGTCGCTGACCAGAATGCCGTCGGCCGTTGACTCCAGCGTGGCCCGCAACTCGGCCAGCAGCTTTTCCAGCTCATCCTCGACGTGACGCTGTTGACGCAAGTCGCGCAGGCCAACCACATACACCGCACGCTCCGCCTCAAACCAGACCCGGCTGACACGACGCTCCACCGGCACGGCAACACCATCGGCACCCCGCAACAGGGTTTCCGAATGAATGCCATCGCTCAGGCCCGCAGCGACATCCTCCCAGAAGAACTGGTCTTCCGGCGTGACGGTCAGTTCAATGGCCGGTTTGTCCAGCAAGTCCTCCGGCGCGAGACCGAGCAGGTCACCTGCCACGCGGTTGACGCAGAGGATGCGAAGGGAGACCGGGTCCACCAGCCAGACCGCCTCCAGCAAACCGTCAATCAACGGCCGCAGGGCGTGCGGCGTCACAATGCCACCCCGGCACATGAAGGATCAATCGCTCTTTCAAAAAAATAACAAATCCGCTGACGGGGCGATAGGTAATCCATGGCCGCCCTGGGCAAGCTGGCCGGTTTGAGACTGCGCCGGATACCAACCTCGGGCACCTGCTCCAGGTCCAGAATCAGCGCTTCATGCTTTGACACATCGGGATCATGCACCACAATCCGCGGCTTGAGCGGTCGCGAGGAATTGGTCGACACCACCAGAGCGAAACGACCATCGACCAGTTGCACAACCGAACCCACGGGATACACCCCCATCATGCGGATAAATGCGCTGAGAACCACGCTGTCGAAATGCACCTTGAACTGGGCGAAGATCAGCGCCAGGGCCTCATGCGGTGTCACGGCAGCGGCCGGTCGACCCGGGTTGCACAGGTTGTCGTAGCGGTTCACCAGCCCCAGTATCTTCGCGGGCATGGACAGGCTTTCGCCCTTGAGCCGGGCGGGAAAACCATTGCCGTCCATCAACTCATGGTGCTGGGCAATGGCCTGCAACGCCCCGGCCGTCAAACCCATGCGCTGCGCCAATGTGACGCCCTGTCCGACATGCTCCTGGTACAACTTGTATTCGGCCGATGAAAAATTTTCTTCCCGCCAGCGCACCCGGTCGGGCAACTGGAATTTGCCGATATCGTGCAAGAACGCAGCCATTCCCAACTCAACCAGGTCCGGCTGCGGCAAGCCCATGGACTTGCCCAAAAGGAGGGAAACAACAGTCACGTTGACCGGGTGCATGGCGGCCTTGTCGCCCATTCCTTCAGACAACAGACGAATGGCCGACTCACCCACCCCCGATACGTCCGCAACGTACGTGTTGATCAGTTCAAGACACTGCTCCATGGTTGCGCGGGGTTTCGAGCTGGCCTGCTCTACAGTCGACCTGTACTGACGCATGGCGTTGCCAAACCGGCGTTCACACACCGCCAGACCTCGTTGCTGCGCATCCAGCAACTCGTTTCTTTGCTTGCGCAGGAGCATCTCCTGCTCCTTGATCCGCAGCAATTCGGATTCCGCTGCCAGGCTGCTGTCAACGACGGACTCAGGTACTTTGGTGACAGGCAAACCGGGCCTCAGGTCGCTTTTTCCCGGCAAGTAGCGCACACGACTGAGGCCCAGACCCCGAATGATCTCGATCTGTTTTTCGGAAGAAATTTTGAAACTTCCCTTGGGAAAGGGGTGCGACATCCAGCCCAGTTCGAGATCTATGAACATGCCTATCCCCAACCGATTGACCTCAACCAACTCCGTCTGCACTTCCGTCATATGCGATTCAACATAAAATTCCTGCCACCACGGCTGCGAGGATATCTACCACAAAAATTTCGCAAGGGCGCTGTCATCTCAAGACGACATCACCGTACAAGCGGGCGACATCTGACGCCTGAACAAGCCCCATACCCGTGCTCAGCAAGGCCGCGGCACCTGCAGCAACACCATACCGAAAAGCGTCTTTCAGCCCAAGACCGCGTGCCAGGGTCCACACCATGCCGCCAACAAAGCTGTCACCCGCCCCGACGGTACTGACGACCTTGACGGGCAGGCTGGGGGCGAAGCATGCGCCTTCAGCCGTGACCAGCCAGGCCCCCCCCTCTCCCAAAGAGAGCACAACGACCTGCGCCTTGCCGTGCTCAACCAGTCGCTCGGCCGCGCCACGCCACTGCAGCTCGGTTTCCAATGGCTGCCCAACAAGGTCGCGCAACTCCCGCAGGCTGGGCTTGACCAGGTAAACCCCTTCTTCCAGCGCTGCCGCCAGGGCCGGCCCGGACGCATCAAGAACCGTTCTGGCACCCCAAGGCTTCGTCGCCCTGATCAAACGCGCATAGAAATCGTCGGGGACGCCCGGCGGCAGACTGCCGCTGGCCACAAGATAACGCGGCGCCTCAGCCAGCCCGGCAACCTGATCGAGGCAGGTCTGCCATTCGGGCGACGTCAACTCGGGCCCCGGCAAGACGAATCGATACTCCTGTGCGCTCGTCAATTCGTTGACCGAAAAACTCTCGCGGGTTTCACCGGCAATGCCAATGCACAAGCTGGCGACCCCTTCTGCATCGAGCAACTGCCGCAGCAAGTCGCCCGTAGCGCCGCCCGCCGGATAAAGCGCAACGCAATCGCCGCCCAGCCGATGCACTACCCGCGCCACATTGACCCCGCCGCCGCCAGGGTGTCGGTGCGGCACTCCACACCTGAGCTTGTGCGTAGGCAGCACCTTGTCGGTCGACGTGGCAATATCGACAGCGGGGTTCATGGTGACGGTGAGGATGTCGATCATTGGTGTTCAAGAATATCACGACCGGCCCGCACTCCGGCAGGGAAAACCGGTGCGAAAGAAAGCACCGTTGTACTGAAGACACCCAAGCGCAGCATGTCAGCCGTATTGACAAGCCATCGGGGCTAACTCAAAATGTCCGGCTGTCAGGACATCCGTCAAAAAATAAAAGCACACGAGGAGATGCATCAAGGGTCGGGGCAACACCGACATCGGCATCGTGCGCAACACCAGGATCAGGATTGATACACCGAGTCGGCCATGCCGAGGCATGGCCGACATTTTTATGCCAATAAAAGAAAGACGAGACATGGACCCCTCAGCCGTTTCCGCAAGCGAACTCGACGAGTTCCGCGCCACGCTGCGCAAGTTCGCCACCGATGCGTTTTCCGCCAAGGCGGCCTATTGGGATGAGGAAGAAAAGTTCCCCCAGGAAAACCGCGATCTGCTGGCCCGGCTCGGCTACCTCGGTCTGGTGATTCCGGAGCAGTACGGCGGTTCGGGCCTGTCGATCCTGCACGCCACGGTGTTTCTGGAAGAAATTTCGCGCGTCTGCTTCAACACGGGGCTGGTCTGCCAGTTGGCCATCAACGGGCCGTCGCGGGCGATCGAGATTCTGGGCTCCGAAGAGCAGAAAAACCGTTTCCTGCCCAAGTGCGCCAGCGGTGAGTACATGTTCGGCATCGGCATGAGCGAGCCCGGCGCCGGTTCGGCCACCACCGACATGGTGACCTCGGCGCTGCCCGACGGCGATGCTTACGTGCTCAACGGCCAGAAGGTGTTTTGCACCGGCGGCCACCTGGCCACCCACGTGCTGGTATTCGCGCGCTTCGGCAAGACTAGCGGGGCCAACGGCATCGGCGCGCTGGTGGTGGAAAAAGGCATGCCCGGCTTCGAAGTCGGAAAGCCGGACCGCAAGATGGGCGGGCGCGGCGTGGCCGAGGCCGAACTCTTCTTCGACAACTGCCGCGTGCCCAGGGAAAATCTGCTGATGCTGGGCGACGAGCACTCGACCCGGAGCTTTCGGGTGCTGATGAGCTCCTTCGGCCCCGAGCGCGTGGGCAATGCGGCCATGTGCCTGGGGGTGGCGCAGGGGGCCTTCGAGCTGGCCGTGGCCTATTCGAAGGAGCGTCCGCAGTTCGGCCGCCCGATCTGCGAGTTCCAGGGCATCCAGTGGAAGATTGCCGACATGGCAACGCAGATCCACGCCACCCGGCTGATGGTGCATCATGCGGCCACCCACCTGGAAGACGGTTTCCCCAATCCGCTGGCGGCCGCGCAAGCCAAGCTCTACGCCAACGAGATGGTGCAGCGCGTGACCAACGAGGCGCTGCAAATCCACGGCCACTATGGCTTCACGCGCGATTTCCCGCTGGAGCGCATGGTGCGCGATTCGCGCGGCTTCGCGCTCGGCGGCGGCACGGTCGAAATCCTGCGCAACACGATCGCGTCCATCGTTTACGGACGCAGCTTCAACCAGCGCCGCAGTTGATCACCTACAGCGCGCGCCAGTCTCACAAACAAGAAAGAGGAACGACCCATGGATTTCAGTTTTACCGAACAGCAAAACATCCTGCGCGACAGCGTGCGCAAGATGCTCGACAAGATTGCGACACCCGAATACATCAGGGAAACCGATGTCAATGCACGTTACCCCTACGAGGTCTATGACGCGTTCATCGAGATGGGCCTGATTTCGATGGTGTTCCCCGAGGAATACGGCGGCCTGGGCGGCAACGTGATGGACTTCACCATCATCAGCGAAGAGCTGGGCCGCAAGAGCTACGACATGCTGGGCGCCTACGGCACCTCGGTGTTCAACGGCCTGAACCTGCTGCACAACGGCACGGAAGCACAGAAGCGCTATTTCCTGCCCAAGCTGATGTCTGGCGAGATCCGCATGTCGATCTCGATGACCGAGCCCGACGCCGGCTCCGACGCCGGCGCCATGCGCACCACGGCGCGGCGCGAGGGCGACGAGTGGGTCATCAACGGCCAGAAGGTCTTCGCCACTGCGGCGGGCGCCAAAGACAACATCATTTCGGTGTACGTCAAGACCGACACCAGCGTGCCCTACAAGCAGGGCATCTCGCTGATTCTGGTGGACAACACACTGCCTGGCGTCAATCTGAGAAAGCTCGACACCCTCGGGCGCCGCTCGCTGGGCACCTACGAGATATTTTTCGACAACGTGCGCGTGCCGGCAGACCGGCTGGTCGGGGAACCGAATCGCGGCTGGGATTACATGCTTTCGGGCCTGCAACTGGAGCGCCTGATGACCACCGCCGCCTACAGCGGCGCGGCGCAAAACGTGGTCGATCAGGCCGTGGCCTACGCCAGCGAGCGCAAGCAGTTCGGCAAGCCGATCGGCAACTTCCAGTCGATCGCCCACATGCTGGCCGACATGCAGACCGAGGTCGAAGCCAGCCGCCTGCTGCTGTGGCAAGCCGCCTGGCAACTGAACAACGGCAAGGACGCGTTGAAAGCGTTGTCGATGGCCAAGCTGTTCGGTTCGGAAACCTACGTCAAGGCGGCCAACAACGGCATGCAGATCATGGGCGGTTACGGCTACATCATGGAGTTCGACATGCAGCGCCACTACCGCGACGCCCGCTCGACCACCATCACGGCCGGCACCTCGCAGATGCAGCGCAACATCATCGCCAAGCTGATGGGGCTGAACCCGAAGTAAGCGGCAGCAGCGAATGCCCCACAAAAAACGGAGATTGCCATGAATTTCGAGCTGACCGCGCAGCAAGTCGAATTGCGCGATGCCGCGCGCAAGCTCGCCAACGATGTCTTCAAGGACAAGGCGGCGCGCTGGGACCGGGAAGAAGTCTTTCCCGAGGAAAACAAGAAGCTGCTGTGTGAGCTGGGCTACCTGGGCCTGAGCATCGACGAGAAATACGGCGGCTCCGGCATGGGGCTGGTCGAGACCTACCTGGTGATCGAAGAAATCGCCAAGGTGGACCTGGCCACCGCCCTGATCGTGCATGAGCAAAACGTCTCGCCGCGCATCATCGCCACCTACGGCGCGGAGGAAATGCGCCAGCGCCTGATCCCGAAGATCATCAGCGGCGAGGTCGAGTGCAGCATCGCCTGGACCGAGCCGCAGGCCGGCTCCGACGGCTCGGCCATCACGACCAGCGCCACCCGCGACGGCGATGACTACCTCATCAACGGCCAGAAAGTGTTCACCACCTACGGCGACCGCGCCGACCTGAACTTGGTGTACGCACGGTTTGGCCCGTCCAAGGGCGCGCGCGGCATCGGCACCATCCTCGTGCCCAAAGACAGCCCGGGCCTCACGGTCCACAAGATTCCGTACAAGATGGGTGTGCGCGGCGCCAGCGAGAACGAACTTTTCTTCGACAACGTGCGGGTGCCGGCGTCCAACGTCGTGACGCCGGGTGATCCGGAAAACTCCAGGGGCTTCGTCGCGGCGCTCACCATCTACAACTCGACGCGGGTCGGCATGGGCGTGATGGCATTGGGCGTGGCCGAAGGCGCATTCGAGCTGGCGCGCGACTACATGCTGGTGCGCCAGCAGTTCGGCCAGCGGCTGGCCGACATGCAGGGCCTGCGCTGGATGATGGCCGACATGTGGATTGAAATCGAAGCGGCACGCTCGCTGTGCTACCGCGCGCTGGCCGCCATCGACGCCGGCAAGCCGGACCCCTGCCTGTCGTCGGTGGCCAAGGTGCATGCCACCGAGATGGCGCAAAAGGTCACACTCACCTGCCAGCAGATGTTCGGCGGCTACGGCTACTTCGGCCTGCTGCCGCTGGAGCGCATGGTGCGCGACGTGCGCATGCTCACCATCACCGGCGGCACCACGCAGACGCAGAAGAACGCGATTGCCAACCACATCTTTCCAGGCTGATTCACACACCACAGGAGTTCCTGTCGCATGACCACACTCAAACTGCTGGACGGCAAACTGCGTCTGCCCGTCATTTGCTCGCCGATGTTCATCGTCTCCTACCCGGCCCTGGTCGCTGCCCAGTGCAAGGCTGGCGTGGTTGGATCCTTCCCGGCGCTCAACGCGCGCGATGAGGGCGATCTGGATCGCTGGCTGACCGGGCTCAAGGCCGAACTGGCGCAATTCCAGGCCGCAAATCCGGACCGGCCGGTCGCGCCCTTCGCGGTCAACCAGATCGTCAACCCGTCCAACACACGCTTGCAACGCGACCTTGAAATCTGCATGCGCCACCAGGTGCCGATGACGATCACCAGCATGCGCGCGCCGAATGAAGTGGTGCAGGAAATCCATCGCTACGGCGGCACCATCATTCATGACGTCATCAACTTCCGCCATGCGATGAAAGCGCTCGAATCGGGTGTTGACGGCCTGATCCTGGTCGCCCATGGCGCCGGGGGGCATGCCGGGCGCATCAATCCGATCGCCTTGGTGGCCGAAATTCGCCGCCACTACGACGGCCCGCTGGCACTGTCGGGCGCCATTTCGACCGGCTCCGGCATTCTGGCCGCGCAGGCCATGGGTGCGGACTACGCCTACATGGGCACGCGCTTCATCGCCACCCAGGAGGCCAACGCAACGCCCGAATACAAGCAGGGAATTCTCGACGGCATGGCCGCCGACGTGGTCTATACCGACTTGTTCAGCGGCGTGCATGCCAACTACCTGCGTTCCAGCATCGTCGCCGCCGGCCTCGATCCGGACAATCTCGCGCGGCCTGATGATGCCCAGGCCGGAAAATTGGTATTCAAACCAAAAGCCAAGGCATGGAAAGACATTTGGGGCGTCGGCCAGGGCATCGGCACCATCAGCGACATTCCGGACGTAGCGAGCCTGGTTGACCGGCTCGAAGCCGAATACCGCGCCGCAAAGGAGCGTCTGCTCCAGTTATGAGCGAATCGGACGCTGGTCGATATTTTTTTATATTCGACCCGCAGCCCCCTTCAGGTCGATGACCGGGGGAGCAGCCGCATGGCGAGCGGTGCGTGGCCGTGGTTGAGCGGGCCACCGCACTTGCCGGTATGCACCTGTGCGCCCGCCTGCAACGCGTTTCGCACAAAGGTGCGGGCAAGCTGCACGGCATCCACCAGCGACGCACCCAGGGCCAGATGAGCCGCCACGGCACTGGAGAGCGTGCAACCCGTGCCATGGGTATTGGCACTGTGAAGGCGCGGTGCCCGCATCCAGACTTTCTCGCCGTCATGGGTAAGCAGAAAATCGATGACAGTATCCCCCGGCAAATGGCCACCCTTCAACAAAACGGCACGCGCGCCTCGCGCCTGCAAGGCCAGCGCGGCCTGCTCCATGTCCTGCGCCGAGCGCAAGATGCGCCCCACCAGCAACGCAGCCTCATCCAGATTGGGCGTGATCACCGCCACACGCGGGAACAACTCACGCACCAGCACCTCGACCGCCGCGTTGTCAATCAACCCCGCCCCGCTGCTGGCCACCATCACCGGGTCAAAAACCACGTTTCTCAAGGCATGCCGGTCGATGGCCGCGGCCACCACATGCACAATTTCCGGCGTGTACAGCATGCCGATCTTGACGGCATCAGCGCCGATGTCTTCGATCACCGCGTCAATCTGGTCACGCAGCATGTGCGGCGGCACACCGTGGATGGACCGCACACCGCAGGTGTTTTGCGCCGTGAGCGCGGTGATCGCCGTCATGCCGTAGCACCCCAGCGCCGCAAAGGTTTTCAGATCAGCCTGAATGCCCGCCCCCCCTCCACTGTCCGAGCCGGCGATCGACAACACGCGGGGATACTCGAATCCGGATGCCTCAAAAATCATCGGTTCATTCTTGCACAATCAGCCATGAACCAAAAATTCTGCTCAGTGCGGCAATTAACTTTTTTCGAAAGATTTTTTTTTGAATCAATCATCCACTCGTCAAAAAGATGCACAAAAAATGACGCTATAATTCAAGGCTTATTCCTCGATAGCTCAGTCGGTAGAGCGCCGGACTGTTAATCCGTAGGTCCCTGGTTCGAGCCCAGGTCGAGGAGCCAATTAGGCACGGAAATGGACACCCCTGTGGTGTCCATTTCTTTTTGTGCCACCGCAACAAGAAGTGGTCACGCAAATTTGAACACTTTTCACTTTTAAAAGTGGAAACGTGAGGACATTCACGTTGGACGACGTCACATCGGCACTCTCATGCACCTCATGGCCTACGACAGCGCGGGCGCCGCTCGTGCCAACATCGCCCAATACTTCGATTGGTACAACACCGAGCGGCCGCACTCAAGTCTCGATCGGGTCACGCCGAAGCAGGTCTACGATGGTCTGCAGCCCAAGCTGGGCGGCATCGCCACACTCACGAAGTACGAAGTCGCGCCGATCTGCAAAGTGCTGCAGATCGTCCCATCGACGCACCATGCCGCGCATGACGATCAGGCCGGCAAGACAATCTTCTGATCGGTGCTGAACTGGTAGTCTTTGAAAATGTGCTCTGCGCTCAAGGTCTGGTAGCTTCCATCTGCCAGACGGCGTGTCGTGTCCTTCAGTCGGTAGGTGTAATGCCCGCAGGTCCAGCAGTTGTAATTGCGCATGTGGGTACACAGGCAGGTCTTGTCCATGACCGAAACCGTCTTGGCGTTCGGATGCAGGGCCACTTCGCGGTTATAGGCCGTGATGTAGGCGCAGTTGCCATTGCCGTCAAGCAGATAGCCATAGGATTCACATCCCGGGCGAATGCCGGAACCAATGGCTGGCGTGTTCCTGAGCATGCGCATCGGGTAGCCGGTCGGCGAAATGGTGTTGACGATGATGTCGTCTTCGCTCGCCCTGAAATACTCCTGCTTGACCTTGTCGGGCAAGCCACATTCATTGGCCACGGTAAACCGCGTTGCGACTTGCACCGCTGCTGCTCCCTGCTCCAGAAACGACACGGCATCACTGCCGGTGAAGATGCCGCCCGCCGCAATGACCGGAATGGCAAGTTGTTCGGTTTTCAGGTATTGCACAATTTCGGCGATGATGGTGGCCAGGTCGTACTGCGCCCAGTCCATGCCGAAACCCAGATGCCCCCCGGCAAGCGGACCCTCCACGATCACGAAATCGGGCAGGCGATCCAGTCTTGCGTTCTTGCGCAGAAACAATTGCAGGGCCCGCACCGACGACACGATGATGCCCAGCCTGGCATCGCGGAAGCGGGGATGGTCTGCAATCAGTCCAAACGAGCCCAAATGCAGGCCCGCACTCAAGGTGATGCCGTCAATGCCGGCGTCCAGCGCAGACGCCATGCGCACCTGCAGCGTCTCGCGCGGCGCGTTCATGGTCAGCTTTTCCATGCAGTTGACGAACACCAGGCCCTCACCACGCTTGGCCTGCATGGTGGCGCCGACATGCCGCCGCGTGGCGTCGGCCAGCGCGCCCAGGTCGAACTTGATGCTGGACTTGTCGGCGTTGTCGATGTTGTACTTGTAGAACCGGGTTTTGTCCTTGACGAAGCTGGTGTCAAAACGTTTATCGGAAACATCGGGCACCATGGCATCGGAAATATGGCCAATGCCACCGAGCCGGGCCGTTTCAAGCGCCAGTTCGGCCGTTGAAATATCAACCCCCATGCCGCCGACGATGATCGGCACCAATTCTTTTTTCCCGAACTTCAGACGGAAGTCATCAACACGTTTCATCAACATCCTTGGGCGCTTCAGCCTGCCTGGTGAACCTCTTGGCCGACGGCCCAAGCAAGCCCAGGGAGAACAGAAAACCGCAAGCCGCAACGGCATGCACGACTGGAATTCTAACCCGCCCGTCCGTCAAATCTGGCGAATCGACAATTCCCCGATGCGGTTTGAGTACTTCACACCGGCATCCAGTTTTTCCAGTTGAACACGGGCCGGGCGACCAGCGTAGACGGCCTGTTTGAGCCATTCAAATTCCGCTGCCAATTGAATTTCATCTGCCAGTCGGGTGTGCCACACTTTTTGTTCCGCATTCCAGCGGTACGCCCGGGCCTTGAGCAGATCCTTGGCTTCAAAAGGCGCACCGCTTGCCTGCAACCGGTAGCTGGGCTGGCTGCTGGCCGCGATGATTTTTGCCAGCCCGCTCTGGCTGGAGATGGGCAAGGCCTCGCCCAACACGGCCAGCAGTGCGTGGCAGTCCACCTCGGCGCGGTGGGCCTCATAAAACCAGCCCTTCTCCATGGCCAGGTATTCCAGTTTGGAAGAGCCGTGACCCTCCCGCTTCCAGTCAATATCGGCGAATGAACAGCCCCAGGGCAATTGCGCAAACGCCGGTACCCGCGCTTCGCAAAAAGGACGGTCAAAGCCGGCGTTATGGGCAATCACCAGCGCAACGTCTTCCAGCATGGCGGCAATGCGCACCTCGTCCAGGCGCTGCCCCTGAACCATCGCGCTGGAAATGCCGGTTATGGCCTGAATTTCACTGGAAATGGGCACGCCGGGGTCTTCGAGGCCATCGAAGACCGCGACCTCGCCCACCGGCAAGCCCGTCGCGGTATCGACATCAACCCGCAACATGGCCAGCTCAATGATGCTGTCGCGGACATGATCCAGGCCGGTGGTCTCCGTATCGAGCAGCAGAACCCGCATGACCGGCCCCTGCGGCATGCGTTCAAAATGCCGCACGGGAACCAGGCGGCGCAGAACCCGATAGTCGGGATGGCACGCGAGCAGGGCCGCCATGGCTTCAACATCCCGGACGGCATCGGACTCTGGCGCCAAAACCCGTCGCGGTCTGGCTCGGGTTTTGGACCGTACCTCCCGCGCAGCAGGCAAGTCAACGGCATCAAAACCCAGCGGGAGTTGCAGGTCGGTCACAGGATGTTTCAAATGGATTCCAGCAAAAACGCTTCACGCCAGCGAGCCCGCAACCAGCGGTACTTCACTCACGCCGGCAATCGCAATGGTTTTCTCCCGATCGTCGGCGTCACGGCTGCGGCCACCGGGCTCGCTCGTTTCATCTGGCGGCGCAGCGCCACAGCGTCGAGGCTGTCTACCGCATCAGTCTGGCTCAGACGGAAGACGCGCATTGAATCCGCCACAGCGCGAGATTGAAGGTCCAGCGCCGTGGCCGAGTGGGCCAGATCATGCACCAGTGCGGAGTTTTGCTGCGTCAGGGTATCGAGGTGCGCCAGCGCCTCATTGATCTGCGTGATACCGCCACTTTGCTCGGTGGTGGTGGTATGGATTCCTGCAATGAGGGAACTAACCTTGCGCGCTGTATCCACCGCTCCTTCCATCGTGGCACGTGCGTCGTCAGTCAGACGGGTGCCCGCCTCCACCTTGTCAGCCGAATCCTGGATCAGCTGCTTGATTTCTTTGGCTGCAGCCGCCGAACGTCCGGCCAGGCTGCGCACCTCGCTGGCCACCACCGCAAAGCCGCGCCCCTGCTCGCCCGCACGTGCCGCTTCCACTGCCGCATTGAGCGCCAGGATGTTGGTCTGAAAGGCAATGCCGTCAATCACCTGGATGATTTCGCCAATGCGGCTCGATGATTCATTGATGGCCTGCATGGTCTGCGTCACCGCCTGCACAGCCTGGCCACTGCGCTCAGTCACCTGGGCCGATTGCGCGGCGAGCTGGGCCGCCTGCCGGGCCGCCTCGGCGGTCTGCTGCACATTGCCGGTGATCTGCTCGATGGAAGCCGCAGTCTGCTCCAGACTGGCTGCCTGCGCATCGGTGCGTGCCGACAAGTCGCCACTGCCTTCTGCAATGTTGCCCGTCGCGCCCCCCATGCGAACCACTTCGGTGCGGGCATCACTCACAATGGAGCGGATATTCACATTGAGCTGGTTGAGCGCACGCTCCAGACGGCCCATCACCCCGCCGTGCTGGCCGTCAAGAACCTTGGTCAAATCACCCGCCGCCATGCGGTTGGCAAAATTCAGCAAGTGCTGCAGCGGCTGGGTCGTCATGGCGCGCAGACGCCAGGCACCGAGCAGGCTCGCGCCCATCACAAGCGCCAACGCGCTGACCAAAGCAGTACCCGACACCGCCGCCAATCCACCGGCGGCCAGGATGCCTGCCGCCGTCCCCACGCCACCGATCAGCATGACCAATGCGGTGATCCGGGCATCGACGCCCAGACTCAATGCACGGCCGATGCGCCCGCGCAAGGTATGCTTGTGCAACGCACCGTGGTGCAGGCGATGTACCAGTTTGCCGGCCTGTTGTTCAGCGCGCATGAGCGCAAACAAGCCCTCGAAGGTCTGAATCTGCTCACGGGTGGGCTCGGTACGCACCGACAGATAGGCCACCGGTCGGTCACCCTCCATCACCGGCGTGACGTTGGCCACCACCCAATAGTGATCGCCATTCTTGCGGCGGTTTTTCACCACCCCGGTCCAGGGCATTCCCTGCTCCAGGGTGTCCCACAGGTCACGAAAAGCCTCCTCGGGCACGTCAGGGTGGCGCACCAGATTGTGCGGCTGACCCAGCAACTCTTCCTTGGTATAGCCGCTGAGCTCAATGAAAACCTCGTTGCAGTGCGTGATGCGCCCCTTCAGGTCAGTGGTTGAAACCACCATCCGGCCCGATGGAAAGGGGTATTCATGCTGGGTAACAGGCAGATTGGTGCGCATGCGAAGAACTCAATTTGACCAAGGATCCCGGAATGGATGAAATCCTCGGTATTCCAACGATGTATGAGGTGAACCGGAAGCGGGAATCTGCTCTGTACCCCGATGATTGCGCGGCGCAGACATGCAAAAACCGCGGCTCCGACCGACCCCGGATTTTTTATGTCTGCATTATGACAGCGTACGGATTGGCGCGTGACACAGCAATACCACTGCCCGGGCCTGCATCGCCTGGCCCAGACCGACCGGGCCCATTTTTTCTGCCGTTTTGGCCTTGACGTTGACCTGTTCCACCGGCAGCGTCAGCGCCAGCGCGATCCGCTCGCGCATGACCGGGATGAAGGGCATCAGTTTGGGCGCCTGCGCGATCACGGTGCTGTCCACGTTGCCGATTTCAAAACCTTTTTCCCGCACACGGCGGGCCGCCTCGCTCAACAGCAGCAGCGAATCTGCGTCCGCGAAGCGTGTGTCGTTGTCCGGAAAATGTGTGCCGATATCGCCCAGCGCGGCAGCGCCCAGCAAGGCGTCGGTGATGGCGTGCAGCAGCACGTCAGCATCGGAATGACCGAGCAGCCCCAAATGAAAGGGAACTTCCACGCCCCCGATGATGAGCTTTCGCCCGGCCACCAGGGCATGCACGTCCCAGCCTTCACCGATTCTGAAATTCATTTCATTCGCCTTTTTTGTTAAAAACCCTGTGTTTTTCCAGGGCTGTCATGCGAGCTTAAGGCCGGAAATGAACCGCCGGAGCGTGCGTTCAACAGCGCATCGGCCAGCGCAAAATCTTCGGGGTAGGTCACCTTGAAATTCTGCGCGCTGCCCGGCACCAGCAGAGGATGCAAACCCATGGCCTCCATCGCACTCGACTCATCCGTTACCTTGCCCCCCGCTTGCTGCAAGGCGTCCATCAGCCTGCCAATGCGAAACATCTGCGGCGTCTGGGCCAGCCATTTGTCGCAGCGATCCAGGGTAGCCGCCACCCGGCCCCCGGCTTCGCTTTTCAGCGTGTCGGGCAGTTTGTGGGCCAGCAGCCCCCCAACGTCGTCCGCCACGCAGGCATCGATCAGGGCGTCAATCTGGCCGGGCGTGACCAGACAACGTGCCGCGTCATGTACCAGGACCCAATCCTGCGGCATGGCTCCCTGTTGCAGCAAAAATTCAAGGCCATTGAAAACGCTGGCAGCCCTCGTAGCTCCACCGCACGAAGCTACCAAACACGCTGCATTTCGGGCTTCGAAAAAATCATCACCAGCGGCCACCACGACGGCGGTGCGGGTAATCCGGGCGACACCGGCAAAGGCGGCCAGCGTGTGCAGCACCATGGGCTGGCCGGCCAGCAACTGATACTGTTTGGGACCGTGCGCGCCCGAACGTGCGCCGGTGCCGGCGCAAGGAATCAAGGCCCAGAAACGGGCATCGTCAGGGATCCCGGTGGCGGAATTTTGTTGGAACAGGTCAATCATGGGTGTGGCCCCATTCTAAAATGGCTGCAACGACCGTCCAACACCCCCCGCCTCACCGCGTGGGGTGTTTTGTATTTGTATGTTCAAACTCAACGCACCCGCATGCGTTGTTTACCAGGCGATTCATGGATTTACCCAAACTGCACCCCGGCAAACGCTATACCCTGCCGCGACCAACAGGCTCCGCCGATGCGCTGCTGCTCGCCCGGCTGGGGCAGCGTGAAAAGGCCAGCCACAAGCTGACAGCCATCGTCACCGCCGACGCCACGGATGCGCAGCGCCTGCTCGATGAAATTGCCTTCTTCGCCCCCGACTTGCGCTGTGCGCTGTTTCCCGACTGGGAAACCCTGCCCTACGACACGTTTTCACCGCACCAGGACCTGATCAGCGAGCGGCTGGCCACGCTCTGGCGCATCAGCCAGCGCGACCGTGAAACCGGCGCCGACGTCGTCATCGTACCCGCCACCACTGCTCTATACCGGCTGGCGCCGCCTGGTTTTCTGGCCGGTTACACCTTTCACTTCAAGGTCAGGCAAAAACTGGACGAAGCCCGGCTCAAGGCCCAGTTGACCCTGGCCGGCTACAGCCACGTGACGCAAGTGGTCAGCCCCGGTGAATACGCAGTGCGCGGTGGGCTGATTGACCTGTTCCCCATGGGCAGCACCATGCCCTATCGCGTCGACCTGTTTGATGACGAAATCGACAGCATCCGCACCTTCGATCCCGACAGCCAGCGCAGCCTGTACCCGGTACCCGAGGTGCGCCTGCTGCCGGGACGCGAATTCCCGATGGACGACGACGCGCGCGCGCGCTTTCGCAGCCGCTGGCGCGAGTTTCTGGAAGGCGATCCGACCAAAAGCCGCATCTACAAAGACATGGGCAATGGCGTGGCCACGGCCGGCATCGAGTACTACCTGCCGCTGTTCTTTGAAGAAACCGCCACCGTGTTTGACTACCTGGGCGCCGATGCGACAGTGGTGTTGCATGGCGACCTAGAGCCCGCGTTCCAGCATTTCTGGCAAGACACCAAAGAGCGCCATCGCCTGGTGCAGGGCGACCCCGAGCGGCCCGTGCTGCCACCAGAATCGCTGTTCCTGGGCATTGAGCAGTTTTATGCCCGGGTCAACCAGCATGCACAGTTGGCGATCAAATTCGTTCGGGCTGAGCCGCCTGTCCTGAGCACTGTCGAAGGGGTCGAGGCTCCGGCAAGCCCTTCGACAAGCTCAGGGCGAACGGACTATGCCGACTTCGACACCCTTCCCCCCCTCACCGCGGTGCGCGGTGCCGACGACCCGCTGACACGGCTGAAAGAGCACATTCGCCAGACGAAACAGCGCATACTGGTGCTGGCCGAGAGCGAAGGTCGCAAGACCAGCCTGCTGGACTTTCTGCACGCCAGCCACCTGAGCCCGCCCTCCTTCGATTCCCTCGCCGAATTCCAGGCCAGCGATGAGAAAGTTGGCATTGCCACCTCCAGCCTGAGCACCGGCTTTTCCTGGCTGGCAGCAGGCATCGATTTCGTGACCGAAACCGAGCTCTTTGCCGCCGCTCCCACCACCCGCCGCCGTAAAAAACAGGAGCAGATCAGCGACGTGGAAGCGCTGATCAAGGACCTGAGTGAGCTCAATGTAGGCGACCCCGTGGTCCATTCGTCACACGGCATTGGCCGCTACCGGGGCTTGATCCACCTTGATCTGGGCAACAGACAAGCCAATGGCGAGCCCGAGCTGCAGGAGTTCCTGCACCTCGAATACGCCGACAAGGCCACGCTGTATGTGCCGGTCAGCCAGCTGCAACTCATCAGCCGCTACACCGGCGTCAGCGCCGACGAAGCGCCGCTGCACCGCCTGGGCTCCGGCGTGTGGGAAAAAGCCAAACGCAAGGCCGCCGAACAGGTGCGTGACGCCGCTGCTGAACTGCTCAACATCTACGCCCGCCGCGCCGCGCGCGAAGGCCACGCCTTTCGCTATTCGCCGGGCGACTACGAGACCTTTGCCAACGACTTCGGCTTTGAGGAAACGGCCGACCAGAATGCCGCCATCCACGCCGTGATTCAGGACATGATCAGCCCGCGCCCGATGGACCGCCTGATTTGCGGCGATGTCGGTTTTGGCAAGACCGAGGTGGCGCTGCGCGCCGCCTTCATCGCCGTCACGGGCGGCAAACAGGTGGCGTTTCTGGCACCCACCACACTGCTGGCCGAACAGCACTACCAGACGCTGGTCGACCGCTTCAGCAAATGGCCAGTCAAAGTGGCGGAAATGAGCCGCTTTCGCTCCGCCAAGGAAATCACCGCCGCCATGAAGGGCCTGGCCGACGGCACCATCGACATCGTGGTCGGCACCCACAAGCTGCTGAGCGAGTCCACCAAATTCAAGGATCTGGGCCTGCTCATCATCGACGAGGAGCACCGCTTCGGCGTGCGCCACAAGGAGCAAATGAAGGCTCTACGCGCCGAAGTCGACGTGCTCACGCTCACCGCCACCCCCATTCCCCGTACCTTGGGCATGGCGCTCGAAGGCCTGCGCGACCTGAGCGTAATCGCCACCGCGCCGCAACGCCGTCTGGCCATCAAAACCTTTGTCCGCACCGAAGGCAACGGCGTCATCCGCGAGGCCGTACTGCGCGAACTCAAACGCGGCGGCCAGGTGTACTTCTTGCACAACGAAGTCGACACCATCGAGAACCGGCGCGCCCGGCTGGAAGAACTGCTGCCCGAAGCCCGCATCGCCGTGGCCCACGGACAGATGCCCGAACGTCAGTTGGAGGCCGTGATGCGCGACTTTGTGGCGCAGCGCTTCAACCTGCTGCTGTGCTCCACCATCATCGAGACCGGTATCGACGTTCCCAGCGCCAATACCATCGTCATGAGCCGTGCCGACAAGTTTGGCCTGGCGCAGTTGCACCAGTTGCGCGGCCGCGTCGGCCGCAGCCACCACCAAGCTTATGCCTATCTGATGGTGCCCGATCTGGAAGGGCTGACCAAACAGGCCAGCCAACGACTCGACGCGATTCAGCAAATGGAAGAATTGGGCAGCGGTTTTTACCTCGCCATGCACGACCTGGAGATTCGGGGTGCCGGCGAGGTGCTGGGCGAAAACCAGAGCGGCAACATGCTCGAAGTGGGCTTTCAGCTCTACAACGAGATGCTGAGTGAGGCGGTGCGCTGTCTCAAGGCCGGTATCGAACCCGATCTGCTCAGTCCGCTCAACGTGAGCACCGACATCAACCTGCACGCCCCCGCCCTGCTGCCCGACGACTACTGCGGTGACGTGCATTTGCGCCTGTCGTTCTACAAAAAACTCGCCACCGCCAAAAGTACGGACCAGGTCGACACGCTGCTCGAAGAAATCGTCGATCGCTTTGGCAAACTGCCGGCCCAGGCGCAAACCCTGATCGACATGCACCGGCTGCGCCTATTGGCCAAACCCTATGGCGTGGTCAAGGTCGATGCCGCACCAGGCGTGATCATCATCACCTTCAAGAAAAATCCGCCGATCGACCCGATGAAGATCATTGCAATGATCCAGAAAAACAAGCACGTCAAACTGGCAGGCAATGAAAAGCTGCGCATCGAGCGCGAGTTGCCGCAGGCCAAGGACCGGGCGCAGATGGTGCGGGACGTGCTCAGGAGCCTCGGGCCGCCGATGCTGGAAACCGTATGACATATGCTCGGACATGGGCTGAACCCGAAATCGCCCCCTGGAAACGGCTTGTTTCGGATATCAAATAAGCACCCAGCCCATGTCAATCATTCACAAGAAGCCATCAGGACAATAGTAGATATTTCCATGCAACGCACTGAACTCTCCCCTGGCCTCGTCATTCAGGGCTTCACTCCGCCACTGAACCTTCACGACTTCAGGTTGATCGCCTTCGACATGGACTCCACCCTCATCAATATCGAATGTGTGGATGAAATTGCCGATGCCGTTGGCCGCAAGCCGCAAGTGGCGGCCATCACCGAGGCCACCATGCGCGGCGAAATCGCCGACTTCAAGGAAAGCCTGCGCCGGCGCGTGGCCTTGCTCAAAGGCGTCAGCCTGCGCAGCATGGAAGAGGTTTATGCACAGCGCCTGCAGCTCAACCCCGGTGCCGCTGAGCTGGTGGCCGCCTGCAAGAAGGTAGGCATGAAAGTGCTGCTGGTCTCCGGCGGCTTCACGTTTTTTGCCAACCGCGTGTGCGAACGGCTGGGCATCGACTACATGCGCTCCAACGTGCTGGACGTACAGAACGGCTTGCTCACCGGCCGCATGATTGACCAGCCGTGGGGCGATATTTGCGATGGCGCTGAAAAACGCAAAATGCTGCTCGAAACCTGTGCGCAACTGGGCATCCAGCCCAGCCAGGCCATTGCCATGGGCGACGGCGCAAACGACCTGCCCATGATGGGCGAAGCAGGCTTGTCGGTGGCTTACCACGCCAAACCGAAGGTGCGCGAACAGGCCATGGTGGCGATCAACAGCGGCGGGCTGGACCGGCTGCTGGACGTACTCGGGTAATCTTGGTTTCTCGCCTTCAGCCTTCAATACAACAGGGTGCTCTGTTTTGAGGGCACTTGTTCAGCGTAGTCTGAAGCTTGACAGCGCCTTTGAACTGCAAGTATCCTAGCCGCCATGCGAATTTCCGCCATCCTCGTCACCCTTCTTTTTACTGCCCATGCGTACGCACTCCCCCCTGGCGCGGCCGATGACATGGATCAATTCCTGGCGGACAAGGGGCTGTTGAAGCAAGTCGATCAGGTGCGACACTCCGTCAGCGAGAAAGCGTCGGAGCTGGTCGTCACAGCCCTAGGCTTTCTGGGCGTGCCCTACCGGCGCGGTGGCAACACAGTGGAAACCGGCTTTGATTGCAGCGGTTTTGTGCGAGCCATGTATCAACAAACGGTGGGCCTGATCCTCCCCCGCAAAGCGGAACAGCAAGCTGCTGCCACGCAAAAAATCGATCGGACCGACCTGCGACCCGGTGACTTGGTGTTCTTCAACACCATGCGGCGCACCTTCAGCCACGTTGGCATTTACATCGGCGAAGGCAAGTTCATCCACTCTCCCAAACCAGGTTCCGAGGTGCGGGTAGAAGATATGGCGCTGGCGTACTGGAGCCACCGTTTTGACGGTGCCCGACGTGTGTCAACCGATGTACAGGAAACCGCCAGCCTGCCGGCAATGGAGTCCACCGCGTACTGAATCGAATTCAAACGCTACAGTGCTGCAGCACAACACATTGATCCACAACAGGGTCTGAAGCAAAAAGCCGCTGCGTTTTGTCATCTCGCCCCACCGGGCGAGCGCTCTCCTGCAGCAAAGGAACCCCATGAACGAACGAGTGTCCCGGATACTGGCCCAAATGGAGGCACTTGAAGATGACTTGCACGCAGTCATCAAGGACCAAGAAAACAAAATATTCTTCCAAGTCAAGGGCAAACGCATCGAGTTCGATTCTTCGGTAATGGCCGAACACCGAAAGCTCAAGAAAAATTTCTTCCGCTGGCTGGTCACCAACCGCCCGCTAAACTTGATTACCGGGCCCATCATTTACAGCATGATTTTTCCGCTGTTGATGCTGGACCTGTGCGTCAGCTTCTACCAATGGACCAGTTTCCCGGTTTACGGTGTGACCAAGGTGCGCCGCGCCAACTACATGATGTTTGATCGGCGTCACCTTGCCCATCTTAACTTCATCGAAAAATTCCACTGCACCTACTGCGAATATGGCAATGGGCTCATGGCCTACACGACCGAGATTCTGGCACGCACCGAACAGTATTTTTGCCCAATCAAACACGCCCGTAAGATTCTGGGCACACACGCCCGCTACAAGCAGTTTCTGGATTACGGTGACGCTGTCGACTACGATGCCCGGTTGGAAAAATTCCGCACCGCTCTCGGTAAGGATGAATAAACTCTACGTCCATCTAGTGTCCTGAGTTAGAAATTAGTTGAATTATTTTGAATATCGACTATGTTGTGAATATCGAATTCACGACAGCGAGGCTCACATGGCAGGTCGACCAAAAGCGCAGTTGGTGTTGAACGAATCAGAACGAGAACAGTTGCAGGCGTGGGCCAGGCGGCGCAAGACCGCGCAAGCGCTGGCCTTGCGTTCGCGGATCATCCTTGCATGCTCGGCTGGCGCCGAGAACAAAGCCGTCGCGCTCAAGCTCGCGGTCGCACCGCAGACTGTGTGCAAGTGGCGCGGTCGCTTTGTGCAATCGCGGCTCGATGGTTTGCTGGACGCGCCGCGTTCAGGGGCACCGCGCACGATAGACGACGCGCGTGTGGACGCCGTCATCGCCAAGACGCTCGAAGGAGCGCCGATGAATGCCACCCATTGGAGCACGCGGATGATGGCACGCGAGGCGAAGCTGTCGCAAACAGCGGTTAGCCGGATTTGGCGCGCTTTCGGTTTGCAGCCTCACCGTCAAGAGACGTTCAAACTCTCCACCGACCCCTTGTTTGTCGAGAAGACCCGCGACATCGTGGGCCTGTACATTGATCCGCCGCTGAAGGCCATGGTGCTGTGCGTCGATGAAAAAAGCCAGATTCAGGCGCTCGACCGCACGCAGCCCATTTTGCCGCTGGCGCCCGGCGTCGCTGAGCGACGCACCCACGACTACGAGCGTCATGGCACGACAACTTTGTTTGCTGCCCTCGACATCGCGACTGGCAAGGTCATAGGGGAATTGCACCGACGCCATCGCAGCAGCGAATTCTTGAAATTCCTGCGCACGATTGAGGCATCCGTTCCCACGGATCTGGATATTCATCTCGTGATGGACAACTACGGCACGCATAAGACGTCAACCATCCGCAACTGGTTTGCGCGCCATCCGCGCTTTCAGGTTCATTTCACGCCAACCTCGGCGTCCTGGCTCAATCAAGTCGAACGCTGGTTCGCAACCCTGACCGAAAAACAGATTCGTCGTGGCACGCATCGTTCGACCCGCGAGCTCGAAGATGCCATTCGCGCCTACCTCAAAATCAATAACGCCGAGCCCAAGCCGTTTATCTGGACGAAATCCGCCGACGTCATTCTGGCCAGCATCGAGCGCTTTTGTCTGCGAATTTCTAACTCAGGACACTAGCCCAACACAGGCTTGAGCAACTGGTAGGCATAGGACGAGAGCAGACCCAGTTGAATAACCCAAAAAGTCGCACGCAAAAGGACAGCAACCAAACTGGTTGAAATCATGTGTACCGTTGACTGGGCTATGCGGGCATAAAGCACATACAGAGCTGTGGTCTCCATAACGGCCAATTGACTTGACAAAGAAGCAACCACAACAAGACTGGCGAAAATGGGCAGCATTTCAAGGCAGTTCAGATGGGCACGTGTGAGCCTCTTTCCAAATCCTGGCACGTCATTTCCATCCGGAGAGAATTTGTTCAGGGCTATTTTGTTACCACTCAGGAAAGCATAATAACCCCTCATATTCAGCAATAAAAAGGCAAGCAACAAAGTCCATCCGGCAAATCCGGCAAGTGCATAGAGTGAAGTGTTCATTTTTGTCTCCTATAGGTTTTAAAATTCTAACGTTGCTTTTCCGTTTTCCCCGCATGGAATTCCGGATGAAATTTCAGCACTTGATCTCCATCGCTCGCCCAAACATGGCAGCCGTCAATATAAAACGGTTTTGATTTTTCCGCCTCGCATTTTCCTTTACTGATACCCGCCATGCTTTGATAGATAGTAGTTGTAGCCGGGCCAACGAGATCGGCCAAATGCGTACAGCCCTGCACACCCGCCACCAGTTCCTTAACGCGTCGATTCCAACCAGGGGCGATTGTTTCACCAATTAATTTTTTAAAAATCCCCGTAATATCACCACAGTATCCATAAGGGGAGTGATCCGTCACGGCAATACAATCGTGAACAAGGAGTTCCACGTCAACCGTCAGGCGAATCCACATCTCATGAATGGGCTCTCCCGGGTTTACTGTGCCCCGGTGAGCATTGTCCACAGCGTACGTTTTCGCGTCAACAATATGCGCATCGACATCCCATAGACCGTCTTCCCGCTGATATCCCTTGCAGGTTATCTGTCTGGCGTGAATCTCTTTTCGAGGAGTTTGATTATCAGGCAATGGCATAAAACGCTATTTCGAAATACACGGTAAAACTTCCAGCCGCCAATTCAGCGGCTCAGTGCATTCCGTACCAATCACCGCCAGGAATTCAACAGAAACAAACAAAAAGAAAGGGGCCACAGAGCAAAATCTGTCCCCCTATTTTACTGGTCGGTGTGAAAGGATTCGAACCTTCGACCCCTTGCACCCCATGCAAGTGCGCTACCAGGCTGCGCCACACACCGATCCCTTTTATTGTAACCGCAGAAGATCAAATCTGGTCCGCCAACGACAAGAAGTTGCGAATTTCAATCAGTTCTTGCCGTACGAACTGCCACTGATCCGTAGCAGACCCATCCGGTGCGGGGATGCGAGCATTCTTGATCTTCTCCAATTCGGAGTCGCTGACTTTAACGTCAACCTGCAATGTCCCAGCATGGCTTTTTTTGTCACGTTCAGCCTGCAGGATTTCCTGCATCTTGTTGCGAGCACCACTGATGGTAAAACCCTGGTCGTAAAGCAAGTCGCGGATACGACGGATCATCAACACCTCATGATGCTGGTAATAGCGGCGATTACCACGCCGTTTCATGGGGCGGAGTTGCGTAAACTCCTGCTCCCAGTACCGTAGCACGTGAGGTTTGACACCGCACAAGTCACCCACTTCACCGATGGTGAAGTAGCGCTTAGCAGGTATGGATGGTAAGGCTTTCTCCATTGAAATCAATGCGGTAGGAACGAAAGCTTTCAGGGTACTTTAGGTTGCTGTAGCATGTAAAGCCGCAGGTCGCCTGGATATTGACAATGAAAAATCAGTCTTGAAGTGCCGGAATCGTACAGCCATCCTCCTGAATTTGTTCTTTGAGTTTGTGACTGGCATGAAAGGTCACCACACGACGCGCCTGAATGGGGATCGTTTCGCCGGTTCGAGGATTTCGCCCCGGGCGCGGCGCCTTGGTCCGGATCTGAAAATTGCCAAAACCGGATATCTTGACATCGGCTCCACCGACAAGGGTATCGGAAATTAGGTCAAAAAACGCATCGATCATGTCCTTTGATTCACGTTTGTTCAAGCCAATTTTCTCAAACAACAATTCAGCCAGCTGCGCCTTGGTCAGCGCGGGAGTTTCCAGACTTTCAACGGTGATGTCCATTCCGTCCTCGCTTCTTTTAGGGTTGGAACGTAAGGGCTCAGGCACGTTGACGCGCACCCAGTGTGTCCATCAACGAGCCCACCACCGCTTGTACTGCAGCGTCGATTTGTTCTTCCGTCAAAGTGGCATCTTCGCTGTTGAGTGTCAGGCGCACAGCCATACTCTTCTCGTGACATGGCACGACAGCCCCGCCCGGGTCCCTGGCGGTCTTGGGGCGATAGATATCAAACAGGGCGGCATCTCGCAGCAGCCCTGTCGTGGGTGCGGCCCAGACCGCAGCCATCAATGCGGCATGGGTAACTGACTCATCCATCATCAAGGCAATGTCACGCTCCACGGCCTGGTGCTTGACCACAGCCTTGAACACCGGCACCTCGCGCTGCAGCACGGCGTCAAGCTCCAGCTCAAACATGATGGGCGCGTGCGCCAGATCGTAAGTTTGACGCCACCTGGGATGCAACTCACCGACGAAACCAATCGCCACACCCGCCAGCAAGACGCGGGCACAGCGCCCCGGATGCATGGCGGGATGCTCGCCGGGCACAAAGGTCGGTTTGCACGGCGCCAACAATGCTTCTACATCGCCTTTAACGTCAAAGAAATCGGCATCCAGGTCCTTGCATCCCCATTGCAGCGCGTCGGCACCGCCGCACGCCATACCCGCCACGCGCATGGGTTGACGAAAGCCCGCAACGGTGGAGTCGGTATTTTCGACGCTGGCATCGCGCAAGAAAACGCGTCCCAGCTCAAATACTCGCACACGCTGGGCTTTGCGATCAAGGTTGAACTTCAACACTTGCAGCAGCGAACCCAACAAAGACGAGCGCATCACACTCATTTGGCTGGCGATCGGGTTGAGTAACTTGATAGGGTTGGGGTTGCCACCAATCTCATGCTCCCAGCGCTCTTCAACGAAACTGAAGTTGATGGTTTCCTGATAACCCAATGCAGCGATGGCACGGCGCACGGCAAACGGACTGCGCTGCGCCTCCGGGCGAATTTTGGCGGTGATCGGCCCCAGCGGCGGTGTCTGCGGCAGGTTGTTGTACCCCACCATGCGCGCCACCTCCTCGATCAGGTCTTCTTCAATTTGCAGGTCAAAGCGGTACGCTGGTGGCAGCACGGTGAGGATGCCGTCACTTTGCGTGACAGACAGCCCCAGGCGCGTCAGCGCGTCAGTACATTGCGCCTGCGTGAGCGGCATGCCGATAACCTTGCTGGCACGTGCCACGCGCAGGTTGACCGCGACGGCAGCAGGCATATTCACCTGCAGATCGTCGATGGGGCCACACACCGTGGTGGCCGTACCGCAAATATCAAGAATCAACTGCGTGATGCGCTCGACGTGCTCCACGGTCTGGCCCGGGTCCACTCCGCGTTCGAACCGGTGGCCCGCCTCGGTTGAAAAATTGAAGCGACGCGAACGGCCTGCGATGGATTTTGGCCACCAGAAGGCCGCCTCCACATAAACGTGCTGCGTGTCGTCAGACACCGCCGTCGCGTCGCCGCCCATGATGCCCGCGAGCGACTCCACTTGCCGGTCATCGGCAATCACGCCAACCCGCTCATCCAGCGTAACCGTGCTGCCATTGAGAAGCTTGAGCTGTTCGCCGGGTTTGCCCCAGCGCACGTCCAGGCCACCGTGAATTTTTTCCAGATCGAAAATATGCGAGGGGCGTCCCAACTCGAACATCACGTAGTTGGAAATGTCCACCAATGTCGTGACGCTGCGCTGGCCGCAGCGCGCCAGCCGATCCACCATCCATTGCGGGGTGCTGGCCCGGGGATTGAGGTGGCGCACAATGCGGCCGGAGAAACGTCCGCACAGATCAGGCGCGCTGACCCTGACCGGCAACCGGTCTGCGCTGGCGACACCGACGGCAGGGAATCGAAGCGTCTTCAATGGTGCGCCGGTCAAGGCCGACACTTCACGCGCCACACCATATACACTCAGACAATGCGCCAGGTTGGGCGTGAGCTTGAGGGTGAACAGGGTATCGTCGAGGTTCAGGTACGCGCGAATGTCTTGACCTACAGGCGCATCTTCGGCCAACTCCAGCAGGCCCGCCTGATCTTCGGACAGTTTTAACTCCCGGGCGGAACACAGCATGCCCTGACTCTCCACACCCCGCAGCTTGCCAAGCTTGATCAGGAAAGGTGTACCGTCTTCCCCCGCCGGCAACTCGGCACCGACCAAGGCACACGGCACCTTGATGCCCACACGGGCATTGGGTGCCCCGCACACGATATCGAGCAACTCCGCCTGGCCGACATCGACCTTGCACACGCGCAGACGATCCGCGTTGGGATGTTGAACGGCTTGCCTGATCTCTGCCACGACGACGTTCGTAAACGGTGGCGCGACCGGCTTGAGTTCTTCAACTTCCAGACCTGCCATGGTAAGTGTCTCGGCAAGCTGCTCGGTGGACAGGGGTGGGTTGCAAAATTCGCGCAACCAGGATTCAGGAAATTGCATGACGAGGGGCTGGTTCGTGGATTACTGGAATTGCGACAGGAAACGAATGTCACCGTCAAAAAACAGGCGCAAATCATTCACACCGTAGCGCAGCATGGTGAGCCGGTCCGGCCCCATGCCAAAAGCAAAACCAATGTATTTTTCCGGGTCCAGCCCCATGTTGCGAATCACGTTGGGATGCACCTGGCCCGAGCCGGCCACTTCCAGCCAACGCCCCGCAAGCGGACCGCGCTGAAACTGGATGTCAATCTCGGCACTCGGCTCGGTGAACGGGAAAAAACTGGGCCGGAATCGCAATACCAAATCATCCGACTCAAAGAACGTACGGCAAAAGTCGGTAAAGACGAACTTGAGGTCTTTGAAGCTGACGTTTTCCCCCACCCACAAGCCTTCGCACTGGTGGAACATGGGCGAATGGGTGGCATCACTGTCAACACGGTAGGTGCGGCCGGGTGCGATAACGCGAATTTCGGGCATGGAGCCCGAGAACAACTCCTCATTAACCGAGCCACCGGCCATCGCCGCACGATGCTGTTTGACATGCTGCACGGCATAGCGAATCTGCATCGGACTGGTGTGGGTGCGCAAAAGATTGGGGGCGTTGACAGAACCACCCTCAACGTAGAAGGTGTCGTGCATCGAACGCGCGGGGTGATCCTGTGGCGTGTTCAAGGCAGTGAAGTTGAACCAGTCGGTCTCGATTTCGGGGCCCTCGGCCACGGCAAAGCCCATTGAGCCAAAGATGGCTTCGATCCGTTCCAGTGTGAGCGACACCGGATGCAAACCACCCTGCCCGCGCCGGCGGCCCGGCAGGGTGACGTCCAGCGCCTCAGCCTGGAGTTGCGCCTGCAATTCAGCATCAGCAAGGGCCTGGCGCCGATGATTCAAGGCCGCCTCAATCGCCTGCTTGGCAAGATTGATAGCCGCGCCACGTGACTTCTTTTCATCCACCGTCAGGGCAGCCATGCCCTTCATCAGCTCGGTGATGCGCCCCGACTTGCCAAGAAACAAGGCCTTGGCGTTTTCCAGGTCCGCCGGTGTGACAGCCTGCGCAAAGGCAGTCCTGGCGCGCTCAACGACAACGTTCAACTCGTTCATGAATTCTCTTATGGTTCCGACGTAACTCGCCTACAAGCAGGTATTCTCTGAAACTGCGGCTTCAATGAAACAAGGGCTAGCGCCTTTTCAAGCTCTAGCCCTTGTTTTCAAGCACGTATTCGCTATCTAAAAATAGCAAATTATCGTGAATTCAAGCAGCCAGCTTGGCCTTGACTTGCTCCACGATACCGGCAAATGCAGCCATGTCATGTACAGCGATGTCCGACAGCACTTTTCGGTCGATCTCGATGTTCGCTTTCTTCAGGCCGTTGGCAAACTGACTGTAGGTCATGCCACACTGACGCGCAGCCGCATTGATACGGGCAATCCACAACTGACGGAAGACCCGCTTTTTGGTGCGACGGTCACGATAGGCATATTGCCCGGCTTTCATCACCGCTTCCTTGGCGATGCGGAAAACATTACCGCGGCGGCCGCGGAAACCTTTTGCAAGGGCTAAAACTTTTTTGTGGCGGGCGCGAGCCGTTACACCACGTTTGACGCGAGGCATGTGATTACTCCTTGTTCGTCGTTAATTAAATACCACGGCCGGGCAGCATCTGCGCCATGTGACCCATATTGGTCTCATGAACAGCTGCTGAACCGCGCAATTGGCGTTTATTTTTGGTGGTCTTCTTGGTCAGAATGTGACGCTTGAAGGCTTGACCGCGCTTGACGGTGCCACCCGGACGAACGCGGAAGCGTTTTTTCGCTGCGCTCTTGGTCTTCATTTTGGGCATATTCATGCTCCTTCTTCGTTGTGCTCGTGAGGCGTCTGCAAACTATTTGCAACCTTGTTGGCCCCGAGCCACTTTTAAGCAGCGCCTCTCAAGGCACCGCTTGGACGGCGAGTATAAGCTCGCCACTCTCCACAACGCACCGACCATGCAAGCCAGTGCGTCAAGTTTACGATGCCGCGCTCGGCACAGCCTCTGCTGCAGGTTTGGCCGCAACCTTCTTCTTGCCCGGCGCGATCATCATGATCATCTGCCGCCCCTCAAGCTTGGGAAACTGCTCGATCAGGATCGAATCACCCAACTCAGTGCGGATACGGTTCAGCAAGGCCATGCCGATTTCCTGGTGCGTAATCTCGCGCCCCCGAAACCGCAAAGTGATCTTGCACTTGTCACCCTCGGCCAAAAAGCGCCTGATGTTACGCATCTTTATGTTGTAGTCACCATCGTCCGTACCTGGACGGAACTTGACTTCCTTGATCTCGATAACCGTCTGCTTGGCCTTCGCTTCCGCCGCTTTCTTCTGCTCCTGGTACTTGAACTTGCCGTAATCCATCAAACGGCAGACCGGTGGAACCGCCGTGGCGGAAATTTCGACCAGATCCACATCCAGGTCACCCGCCATCCGCAGCGCCTCCGTCAGGCCAACCACGCCGAGCGGCTCATTTTCAACCCCGGAGAGTCGAACTTCCGGAGCCATGATTTCCCGGTTCAGGCGATGTTTGCGTTCTTCGCGGTGACGGCGATCACGAAATTCAGTAGCGATGGCTTAATCCTTCACAAATTTCTCTACAAGGTATGTAGCTAAAACCGCCCGCACGCGAAAACAAATTGCCGCCTCGCTTGATACCAGCCTAGACGACAGACTTGTGAGTGATGTCACCGGCGATTTTTTGCACGAATGCATCGAGGGACATCACACCGAGGTCTTGACCACCCCGGGCGCGCACTGCAACGGTACCCGCTGCCTTCTCCTTGTCGCCCGCGACGAGGATATAAGGCAGCTTCTGCATTGAATGCTCCCGTATTTTATACGTAATTTTCTCGTTGCGCAGATCGGCCACCACTCTAAGCTCTTGATTCGGCAGCGAATTTTTCAACTTTTCAACAATATCGCGACAATAATCAGCCTGCGCATCGGTGATATTGAGCACCGCCACCTGCACCGGAGCCAGCCAGGTTGGCAACGCCCCTGCGCTTTCCTCGATCAGAATTCCGATGAAACGCTCCAGACTGCCGACGATGGCGCGATGCAACATGACCGGACGGTGGCGAGCACCATCTTCACCCACATACTCTGCCTCCAGGCGCTCCGGCATATTGCTGTCGATCTGAATGGTTCCGCATTGCCACTGTCGGCCCAAAGCGTCCTTCAACGCATATTCGATCTTGGGCGCATAAAATGCGCCCTCGCCCGCAGCCACTTCAAACTCACAACCCGAGCGGCGCAAGCTCTCCATCAGCACCTGTTCGGTCCTGTCCCAGTATTCGTCGGAACCAATACGCTGTTCAGGACGCGTTGCGACCTTGTACACGATGTTGGTAAAGCCAAAGTCCTTGTAAACCTTTTGCAGCAATTGGGTAAACGCGGCACACTCGTCCAGTATCTGGTCTTCGGTACAGAAAATGTGGCCATCGTCCTGTGTGAAGCCGCGCACACGCATGATGCCGTGCAAACCACCCGACGGTTCATTGCGGTGGCAGTTGCCAAATTCACCATACCGCAACGGCAGATCACGGTAGCTCTTGATGCCCTGTTTGTAGATCAGGATGTGGCCCGGACAGTTCATCGGCTTCAATGCGTATTCGCGTTTTTCAGACTCCGTGATGAACATGTTGTCACGGTACTTGTCCCAGTGCCCCGACTTTTCCCACAAGCCCTTGTCGATGATTTGCGGGCCCTTGACCTCCTGGTAACCGTTGTCGCGATAGACCTGACGCATGTACTGCTCCACGCCTTGCCACAACGTCCATCCCTTGGGGTGCCAGAACACCAGACCCGGCGCATGCTCGTCAATGTGGAACAGATCCAACTCGCGGCCCAGCTTGCGGTGGTCGCGCTTTTCGGCCTCTTCCAGCATGGTCAAGTGTTGCTGCAACTCATCCTTGGTGGCCCAGGCCGTGCCGTAGATGCGCTGCAGCATTTCATTGCGATGGTCGCCGCGCCAGTACGCGCCGGCGAGCTTCATCAGTTTGAAGAACTTGAGCTTGCCGGTACTGGGCACGTGCGGCCCGCGACACAAGTCCTCGAACTTGCCTTCACGGTACAGTGACACGTCTTCATTGGCGGGGATGCTGGCAATGATCTCCGCCTTGTAATGCTCACCCAGCCCCTTGAAGTAGGCCACAGCCTCATCACGCGGCAGCACACGACGGGTGACGGGCTCGTCTTTCGCCGCCAACTCGACCATCTTCTTCTCAATGGCAACCAGGTCTTCTGGCGTGAAGGGACGTTTGTAGGAGAAGTCGTAGAAAAAACCATGCTCAATCACCGGGCCGATCGTTACCTGCGCGTCCGGGAACAGCTCCTTGACGGCATAAGCCAGCAGATGCGCCGTAGAGTGACGAACGACATCCAGGCCATCGGCGTCCCTGGCCGTGACGATGGACAGCGCGCTGTTTGCATCGATCAGGTGACTGGTGTCAACTACCTTGCCGTCCACCTTGCCAGCCAGCGCCGCCTTGGCCAGCCCCGTCCCGATGGAGGCAGCCACCTCGGCCACCGTCACCGAACCGGGATATTCGCGCAAGGAACCATCTGGAAGCGTAATTTGAATCATGATTTTTGAAAACTGAAAATACAAAAGCGCGGACAAGCCGCGCTTTGAAGAGTGGAAGCCGGAGCGGCGCAATTTTACGCCGCTCCGGTCAGACCCCTGACTCAGTGGAACTGCTCTTCTTCGGTAGAACCGGTCAGCGCCTTCACGCTGGAAGAACCACCCTGAATCACGGTGGTCACGTCGTCGAAGTAGCCTGCACCCACCTCCTGCTGATGCGACACAAAGGTGTAACCCTTTTCGCGGGCGGCGAACTCGGGCTCCTGCACCATGTTGGTGTAGTGCTTCATGCCTTCGCCGCGAGCGTAAGCATGGGCAAACTGGAAGGTGTTGAACCAGTTGATGTGGATACCGGCCAGCGTGATGAACTGGTACTTGTAGCCCAGCGCCGACAGGTCTTCCTGGAACGAAGCGATCTGGCTGTCATTGAGGTTCTTCTTCCAGTTGAAGGAAGGCGAGCAGTTGTATGACAGCAACTTGCCGGGACAGGCAGCATGCACAGCTTGCGCGAATTCACGAGCGAAGCCGATGTCCGGCACACCGGTTTCGCACCACACCAGGTCAGCGTAGGGGGCGTAGGCCACGCCACGGCTGATGGCTTGCTCCAGACCGTTCTTGACGCGGTAGAAGCCTTCCTGAGTGCGCTCGCCGGTCAGGAAGGGCTTGTCGTTGGCATCATGGTCAGAAGTGATCAGATTGGCCGCTTCGGCATCGGTACGGGCCAGCACAATGGTGGACACGCCCATCACGTCGGCAGCAAAGCGGGCAGAAATCAGTTTTTCAACGGCTTCCTGCGTGGGCACCAGCACCTTGCCACCCATGTGACCGCATTTCTTCACCGCAGCCAGCTGGTCTTCGAAATGCACACCGGCAGCGCCTGCCGTGATCATGTTTTTCATCAGCTCGAACGCGTTCAACACACCGCCGAAGCCGGCTTCGGCGTCGGCCACGATCGGCAAAAAGTAGTCGATGAACTCCTTGTCACCGGGGTTGACGCCTCGGCTCCACTGAATTTCGTCCGCGCGTTTGAAGGTATTGTTGATGCGGCGCACCATGGTGGGCACCGAATCATAGGCGTACAGCGACTGGTCGGGGTACATGGTCTCGGAGGTGTTGCCGTCGGCGGCCACTTGCCAGCCCGACAGGTACACGGCTTCCAGACCAGCCTTGGCCTGCTGCATGGCCTGACCGGCGGAGATGGCGCCGAAGGCGTTGACATAGCCCTTCTTGGCGCCACCGTTAACCTTGTCCCACAGCTTCTCGGCGCCGCGCCTGGCCAGCGTGTATTCGGGCTGCAGGCTGCCGCGCAGACGCACCACGTCAGCGGCGCTGTAACCGCGCTTGACCAGCTTCCAGCGGGGGTTGGTGGCCCAATCTTTTTCGAGGGCTGCGATTTGTTGTTCGCGGCTCAATTGTCCGGCGGCATTTTGCGACATGAGATCACTCCTTGAGTTGGTTGAAACAGTTTGCACCGCTTGCCACGCAAGACAGGTACTTCGAGTGCAATTCTAAGTCTTCTATAAGACTCGTTTTTAATCTTATGTCTTATAGAAGACATATTTTTAATTTAATTAAATCAATAAGTTGCAAAAATAATTCCGCAATACGAAAACTATTTTTTCTTCTTGAGAAAAAACGATGAAGTTAAATTGGAAATTTCTCATATTATGAAATCATTTTTTTGAAATATGAAAAATAGAACGCTCTCGGGAGAGCTTCACAAAAAGAAAGGGGGAGCAACGCCGCCCCCCCCCCCCGAAAACTGAAGCTTCAAGTCCTAGTTGAACCAGTCCGATCGTTGAAGCTCCGCACAGCGTTACTTGCGATCCATGTCCCAAATAAGGCGAGCATCAATCAACAGTTCGTAATACCCCTTCAAAGCGGCTGCGTGAGCTTGCAAGGCGCTCGTGGCTGCCAAGATGGCCTGGCGGCGCGCCAACAGCAGACTTTGCAAGTCCCCTTCACCAAGCGCGTAGGCGCGTTGCACCAGTCTGGCGTTTTCCCGCATGGCGTCAGCGCTCTCGTTGGCCATGCGCAGACTTTCATACGCGCCGCGTGCCGTGATCAAGGCGGCGGCGATCCCGGTTTCCATCTCACGCCGCTTGAGGTCAACGGCATTGCGTGCCACCTCGACGGCTGCGAGGGCTCTGGCACTGTGTAAGTTGCGCAGTCCGCCAGAAAAGGGAATGCTGAGGGTGATGCCAGACACCCGCTCCCGGCCACCGCCTTCCGAAGCAGTGTAAACACCGAAAGTCGGATCAGGAACCCGGTCTGCCTGCGCGCGCTCGGCCTGCGCCTGCGCGATCCGCATCTGCATTTGTGCCAGCTTCACCTCATCACTGGTGGCCATGATTCGCTCGCGCCACTGCACATCGTCCCCTGCAATCAACCCCGGAGAAGGCAATGCCATGGCTTGACGGCTGATGCCGGGAAAGCGGACAGACAATCGCGACCAAGCTGCAGACGCCTGGGTACTGGCATCGTTGTCCATGCGCTTTTGCTCCGCCAACTCAGCGCTGGCAAGGTTGAGGTCCAGTTTTGACACGTCGCCGGCGCGGACGCGTTTCTCCACTGCCGCCAGATTCTCCTGAACCGACCTGAGATTGACCGCAGCCAATTCGCGCCCGCGCTCCGCAGCCAGCCAATCCACCCAGAGCGACACCAGTTCCCGGGCAGACTCCTGCAAAGCCACGCCATAACGTGCCTCAAACTCCTCCATGGTGGCCGTGCCCAGCTTGCGATCGGCCGAACCCTTGCCCGACAGTCTGAACGTCCGTTCAAGGCCGACATTCCATTCACGCCAGCCCTCACCGGCATCAATCGATCGCTGTTGCCCTTGCGCTTTGGCAATCCATTCGTAAGGCGACTTGTCCAGTATGCCGGCCTCCTGCCGTGCCACTTCCCGGCCGGCCAGCGCAGCGGCCACGCGCGGGTCCTGCTCCAGCAGCGCGCGCGCGACTGCGGTCGGCAAAAGTCCGGCAACATTCGGTGGCTCCAGTGCCTGGACGGCGCCCGCCAGCGCAAGCAGCAGCGCGAGAAACAATTTCTTCATCATGTTATTTCTCCGATTTCAACCACGGGGGTAATCCAATAACGCAGGCCCGCACCGGCGAATTGCGCCTGCAGGCGCCCCAGCAACGCCTGCCTTTCAGCATCAGGGATGACGACCTGCACCTGGATCGCAAACGCGCGCCCGAGCACCTGTTCGGTCTGACTGAGACTGCCGGTGGCCAGGCCATGGGCCGCCGTCGATGCGCTCGTAAAGACGGCCACGCTGGGCGAAAGCAGGAGCAGGTCGAGCAGTTTTTCCTCAACGGCTGACGGACAAAGAATGGTCAAACAAAGTTCAGACATCTGAAACCTCTCGTTTCGGGAACGCAAAACGCAAATACAGAATGGGAAGCAGCATCAAGGTCAGTGCAGTGGCCGTGATCAGGCCGCCAATCACCACAATGGCCAGTGGCCTCTGTATTTCAGACCCCGGGCCAGTTGCAAACAACAACGGAATCAAACCAAAGGCGGTGATGGAAGCCGTCATCAGCACCGGCCGCAGCCGGCGCTTGGCGCCCTGCACAACGACCTCACCCAGCCTCATGCCCTCGCTCTGCAACTGATTGAAGTAGCTCACCAGGACCACGCCATTGAGAACCGTGATGCCCAGCAAGGCGATGAAGCCCACCGACGCGGGCACCGACAGGTATTCGCCCGTCGCCCACAGGGCAACGATGCCACCCACCAGCGCGAACGGGATGATGCTCAGAATGAGCAGGGCCTGGCGCACGGAACGGAAGGTTGAAAACAGCAGCACGAAAATCAATCCGAGCGCGACCGGAACAACCACCGTCAGCCGGGCTGCGGCGCGCTGCTGGTTTTCGAACTGGCCGCCCCAGCTGATGCGGTAGCCCGTGTCCAGCGGCACTTTTTGAACCACCAGCGCCTTCGCCTCCTCCACAAAGCCCACCAGGTCCCGACCAGCCACGTTGGCGATAACCACGCTGTAGCGGCTGCCCATTTCGCGGTCAATCTTGACCGGGCCGGCGGCGCGTTCAAGCTTGGCGACGCTGGTCAAGGCAATCGTATGGCCCTCCTTGGTCGTGATGCGCATGGCACCAAAATCGGCCGGCGACATCCGGATGCTCTCGGCGCCACGCAAGACAATGGGTGTGCGGCGATTGCCCTCAATGACGACACCCGCGCGCTGACCTTCAATCTGCATGCGCAAGGCATCCTGGATTTCCTCGACGCTCAAGCCGAGACGTCCGGCCTGCAAGCGGTCCACAGCCACCCGCAGGTACTGCACGCCATCGTTTTGCACCGTGTACACGTCCTGGTTGCCGGGAACGGTCTTGAGCAACGCCTCCACCTGGCTCGCATACTGGTTCAGCTTGTCCAGGTCGGGGCCGAAAATCTTGACGGCCAGGTCGCCGCGTACACCGATGATCATTTCCGACACCCGCATTTCAATCGGCTGCGTGAAGCTGTACTGGATGCCGGGCATGGGGTCGAGCACCTTGCGCACTTCGTCCATCAGCGCTTCCTTGTTCTTCATGCGCCACTCACCTTGCGGCTTCAGCAGCAGGTAGGTGTCGGTCTGGTTCAGCCCCATCGGATCGAGGCCGATTTCATCGGAGCCGGCACGGGCGACGATGCCATGCACTTCCGGTATGGCCTGCATGAGGGCGCGATGGATTCTCAGGTCGAGCTCGGCGCTTTGCTCCAGACTGACCGATGGCAGTTTCTCGATGCCGACGATCAGGTCGCCCTCATCCATCGTCGGCATGAAGGTCTTGCCCACCTGGGTGTAGATCACGCCGGCGGCCAGCAGCATCGCCACCGCCACCGCGGCGACGATGCGCTGCCGTTGCAGGCCCCAGACCAGCGCCGGTTCGTAAAGCATCAGCAGCTTGCGCGGCAACCACGGGTCTTCATGCCTGACCTCGCGCAGCAAATAGGAGGCGAGCACGGGAATCACGGTCAATGACAGCAGCAGCGAACCGGCCAGGGCAAAAACGATGGTTAGCGCCACCGGCACAAAGTATTTGCCTTCCAGGCCCTGCAATGTGAGCAAAGGCAGAAAGACGGTGATGATGATCAAAATCCCGGCTGTGACCGGCACCGCCACTTCACGCACCGCCCGGTAGATCGTGTGCAGCCGGGGCAACTTGCCGGCCGTGGGATCGGTCGCCAGACGCTGCACGATGTTCTCCACCACCACCACTGCCGCATCCACCAGCATGCCAATGGCAATGGCCAGGCCGCCCAGGCTCATCAGGTTGGCCGACATGCCGAAGGCGCGCATCAGGATAAACGTGATCAGGGCCGCCAGAGGGAGCACCAGGGCCACCGTCAGTGCCGCACGGATGTTGCCCAGAAACAGGCCGAGCAGAACGATCACCAGTACCGTTGCTTCGATCAGGGCGGACGAGACAGCATTCACCGCCTTGGAAACCAGCGAAGCGCGGTCATAGAAAGTCTTGATCTCGACGCCGGGCGGCAAGGTCGGCTGCAGTTCTTCCAGCTTCTTGCGCACCCCTTCCACCACCATCTTCGCGTTGGCACCGGCCAGGCCCAGTACCAGCCCTTGCACGGCCTCGCCACGACCGCTCTGCGTCACAACACCATAACGGGTCACTGTGCCGATCTTGACTTCGGCCAGATTGCCCAGGCGAACCGGGGCGCCGTCCTTCATGGTCACCACGATGGCGCGCATATCTTCCAGACTGATGATGCTCCCCTCGCTGCGGACCAGCAGCACTTCGTCCCCCTCACCCAGCCGGCCGGCGCCATCGTTGCGATTGTTCGCCTCGACCGCTTCCTTCAACTGCGTGATCGTCACACCGCTGGCTGCCATGCGCACAGGGTCGGGCACCACCTCGTAGGCCCGGACGACACCACCCAAGGCGTTGACATCGGCAACGCCGGGCACGGTTCGCAGCGCGGGCCGGATGACCCAGTCCAGCAGGCTGCGCCGCTCGGCCAGGGACATCGCCTCGCTCTCCACCGTGAACATGTACATCTCGCCGAGCGGGGTCGTGACCGGCGCCATGCCGCCGGAGATGCCGGCAGGCAGGCTGTCACTCAGCCCGCTCAGGCGCTCGCTCACCTGCTGGCGTGCCCAGTAAATGTCGGTACCGTCCTCGAAGTCGATCGTCACGTCCACCAGACCGTACTTGGTGACCGAGCGCAGAATTCTGGTTTTCGGGATGCCGAGCATTTCCACCTCGATCGGCACCGCGATGCGGCTCTCGACCTCTTCCGGTGTCATGCCGGGCGCTTTCATGATGACCTTGACCTGCGTGCTGGAGACGTCCGGGAAGGCGTCGATCGGCAATCCGCGCAAGGCATACCAGCCCGCGCCGGCCACCATCAGGGTTGCCAGCAGAACAAACAAGCGTTGCGCCAGCGAAAATTGAACAAGACGGGCCAGCATCACTTACTCTCCCTGTCATTCAACCAGGCGCCCTTGAGTGCCACCACACCGCTGACCGCGACCTGCTCGCCCGCCTTGACCGGACCCTGCACCCGGACCCGCTGAGCGGCACTGGCCACGACCTTGACAGGTCTCGCTTCAAACCCATCCGGCGTGCGCACGAATACATAGGCCTGATCGTCGTCATGCGCCACGGCGGATAACGGTAGATCCCATCCGCCCGCCGTGGCCGCCACTGGCAACTCGACGCTCAACAGCTCGCCCGGCCGCACCTGGCCAACCTTGCCCTGAACCACGGCCCGCATCACCACCATCTGACTGTCGGCGGCAACCGTGGCACCACTGCTCAGAATCCGCGCCGTGATGTCGCGTCCCGGCGCCTTCAGTGGGGTACCCGGCGCCCAACCGCCGCTGTCAGCCACCGGCACCTGGATTTCAAGCCACAGCGTGCCGGTCTGCGCCAGGTGCAGCAAGGGCGTGCTGGCGTCGACCCGCTGACCCGGCTTGACCTTGATTTCGGTCACCACACCGGCCTGCGTTGCGCTCAGCACCAGGCTGTCCTGGGGGTTGCCGGATGCCGCCACACGGTCGATGGTGGCCAGCGGCATGCCGCCCAGACGCAAGGCGGTTTTGGCCTGTTTCAGCGTCGCCTCGGCCTCCTGCATGGCCGCTTGCGCCTCCTGCACGCGGCGCTGCGCGATCAGCCCCTCGTCAAAAAGATCCTTTTCCCGCTGGGCCGCCTGCCGGGCCAGCGTGGCGCGGGCACCGGCCTGAAGCAGCTGCAACTGCAACTGCCCGAGTTCCGGGCTGGCAATACGGACCAAGGGCGCGCCAGCGCGCACCATCTGGTTAGGCTGCACCAGCAACTGCAGGATCAACCCCGCCACCGGCGAACTGATGACCCGCTCTGCATTCGGCGGCATCACAACCTGCGCCGGGTAACTGGTTCGCACCGACTCTGCCTGGTTTTGCAATGGCATCGTCTGGATGCCCAAGGCCTGCACCTGACTGCTGGCCACAACAAATTTCGCGGGCCGGTCTGCCGCCTGTGCTGTGATTGTCAAGGTGCAGAGCACCGCCATGGCACAGGCGCTGACGCGAGCCGGAAAGAACGAACGATTCATGTTCATGACGAAACCTCAAGAAATATCTGAAAACGTGCCAGGCATGGCAACGCAGTCCGGATGAGCCGGAAGAAAAAACGCAAGCGACTCCGCGACGCAGGCGCGGTCAGGTGAGGGTCAGGCTTCGGGGTGGCCGGTAGGGCGGCTCAAGCTCAGCCGCTGGCAGCTTGGGGGCATCCGAAGCCGGCACCAATATCGGAGCGGAGGCATCCCAGGAGAAATTTCCTATGGCGCTTGCCAGCAGGTACTGCGTGCTGACGGAATGAAACAGATGATGTTCGGCTTCGTCGAACGGTTCAGACTGTGCTTTTTCACCGTTGTCAGGCGCAGTTGCTTCGTGGGCGCAATCCAGAATTGCATTGCTGTTTTGACCATGGTGCTCCAGGTCGTGAAGCAACTCTTTCGAATGAAACCCGCGCGCACCCAAGCTTGCCAGCAGGAAGAGCAGCAACATCAACGACAGAATGGTTCGTGGCAACCTGCGCATTTATTTATAGACCCCGGCTCATTGCACAGGGCGTTTTTGCCCTACCCTGCAGGACGGGATTTCGTCAAAATGTTCCCCTTCCCTGATCATGATACACGCCGACTTTCAATATCCCGGTGATTGATGGGAAACGATCGTCAATATATACCGTTGACTCTCGAATACTTTGGTGAGCGGCATGTTCAGGCTCTTTGACACCTGATCAAATTCGGCCCTGGGCACAGCGAGGTACAGCCCAGTGGGGCGACTCACCGTGGCGGCCAGGTCTTCACTTGTGATGGAGCTGGCCTGACCCCGGGAATAAAACGTTGCCGAGAATGGCGTCGCCCCCAGAAAGGCCAGCCGCTCTCCAGGCTGCATATGCCGTACAGCATGGGCGACGAGTTCCTTCTCGGTTTTCAAGCGCTGCGGCTGAGCCACGACCAGGACCATGTAAGCAGATATCAGTAAGGGACAGAGACTGGCAAGCGCGTACAACATGCGCCGGTTGAGTTTTCTTTTTTCCTGCCACTCGGCCAGTGCAATGGCCGTCAGGATGCTGAAGGCAGCCAGCCCGGGCAGTACATAGGTCCACAAAATATTGCCCGCGAACGTAAAGAATACGGGGGTAAACAACGCCCAGGCGAGCAAATAAGTCTTGCCCGGATCTTGCAGCGCTTGCCCGAGCGCGCGTCGTCCGGCCGGATCAACAACCCGGCGCAGCAGCACACCCAGAGCCACAACGCCCCACGGAAAGGAAGCCAACAACACGTCCAGCCAGATTGCGCCTTTCATCCGTTCATGGGCATTGCCATACAGGTCACCGGCCCAGCCAGAATCGACGAAACGCAGGAAATGCTCGCCAACCAGAAAATAATTCAGAAAGCCGGGAGTTTTCAGTTCCGCCAAAACGTACCAGGGCGCGCTCAATGCCAACATGAGTGCCAGTCCGGAAAACCAGGGCAAGGTCTTGCAGGACTCCCGCGCAGATGGATGCCACGCCAGCCAGGGAATCAAGGGTCCGGCCACCAGTACCAGCATCAACGGCCCCTTGGCCAGAAGACCGACGGCAAGGGCCACAAAAAAACCGTACTGCCACGGCCAGGTGGGCTGCCGCGTCGCCATGGCGAAGGCCACCATGGCCCAGGTGGTGGCGAGTGCCAAAAAAGGGTCCATAAGCACGGCACCGGCGGCGACGTACACCAACGCACAAGTGCTGTAGACGAGAAGCGACCATCGGGCAACGCGCGCACCGAAAAAGGAACGGGCATGGACATGGATCAAAGCCAGCGTTCCCAAGGTGGCCAGCCAGGACGGCAGCCGGGCCGCAAATTCGTTGACGCCCAGCAATTTGAACGAAGCGGCCTCGCTCCAGAAAGCAAGCGGCGGTTTGCCCCAGAAGGGAATGCCCGGTGCGAACCAGGGCGTGATCCAGTCACCGGTAGTGACCATCAAACGGGAGATTTCAGCGTAACGCGGTTCGGTGGTGTCTGCAAACGGAAGCCATACCATGCCCAGCAAACGCAGGCCCAGGACGGCGCCCAGCAGCCACCACCAGCCGTTAATTCGATGCAACATGAAACTTGCGCTCCGGCAGAAGGGCTGTATCTGCGGACACAGCAGTTTTTCTGATGACATCCCGAATCACATAAAGGGGACGTTGCTTGGTTTCGGAATAGACTTTACCGACGTATTCACCGACCAGTCCGATGGACAACAACTGAATGCCGCCCATGAAGGTGATCACGGCGATCAGGGATGGATAGCCCCCGACGGGATTGCCAAACATCAGGGTATTGACCACGATCCAGAGTCCGAACGAAGTACCAAGCAGCGCGACCAGCAACCCCAGACCGGTGGCCCAACGCAATGGCGCCACCGAAAACGACGTAATTCCCTCGAACGCCAGCCCGAAGAGCCCCAGCGCACCCCATTTGGTCGAACCGGCAGCGCGGGCCTCACGGTCATACTCAATCACGTGCGTGGGAAAGCCAACCCAGGCAAACAACCCCTTCATGTAGCGATTTCGCTCCGGCAAAAGTTGCAAGGCGTTGACAACACGCCGGCTCATCAGACGAAAATCGCCCGTATCCTCAGGAATTTCAACCTGGCTGATGCGGTTTAACAAACGGTAAAAAAGATGCGCACTGAGACGCTTGATCCAGGTCTCACCCGCGCGGGAACGCCGTCGCATGCAGACAATGTCGGAGCCATTGCGAAACGCGGCCAGCATCTGCGAAATGAGTTCCGGCGGATCCTGCAAGTCTGCATCCAGGATGATCACCGCCTCGCCGCACGTCTGGTCCAGCCCCGCAGTCAGGGCAGCCTCCTTGCCGAAATTGCGGCTCAGGCGAACAACCTTGACCACTGAGCTGGTCGCCGCCAGTTCAAGCAGGGCATCACCGCTGCCGTCGCTGCTGCCATCGTCAACCAGCACGATCTCATAGCTTGTTTCCAACGGGTCCAGCACGCTGCGCAACCGCCTGTAGAGCAGGGGGAGCACCGGGCGCTCGTTGTAAATGGGAACCACAACAGACAGGTCAACGCGATCCGTCAGTCTTGAATCAGGACGCCACACTTTCGCTACGGCACTCATGAAAACCACCTTTTTTTCAAATCTATGGAAGGACACGACGCTCAGGGCAGCAGCGCCTGTTCAGGCGAACGGCCGGCAGGTCGGGGAAGGAATGCAAGCGCCCAGGAGCGGGCGCTGACCAGCCTCAGGCGGTGCGTCTGGGGGGCCGCAGGGGGCCTTCAAGATGAGCCGATGGAAAAAAGGATTCCTCGTCCATGTCCGGAGATGGCGGCTGGCCTGCTGCCACGCGAGACCAGCCCGTGGTCAGCGGGCCCGCGGTGTTGAACTCACCATCCGCATGAAAATGCATGGAAGCTCCACCAGTGTCATCCACGTGAAATGACTGATCACCATCATGGTGATGATGATCAGTGTCCTGCCAATGGAGCGCTGCGTGTTCCAGTTCGACGGCCCGCTCTACCACGCTCAGGGGACTGAGCACAGGCAACAGCTGCCATAAAATGGGCAGCAACAAAAGGATCGCGCGAAGCCGACTGGACATGGCGGCGCATTCTATCTGAACGCACGGCGCAACGCATCGCGCCCGTACGCGACACTGTCATCGATCGTGCATTCCAGACAGTCTCTCCAGGAACGCGAACCGAATGGCCCTGAAGAACGGAGGGAATGAGAGAATGCCGAGACAGGCAGAAATCGAACAGTCTTGACCCTGCTCAATACACCCTGCCCGCAACCGCCTAAGCTGAAGCCCCATCAAACTGAAAAGGAAGAACATGTCTCATTACCATGCCGTCGTCTGGCTCGACCACTCCGAGGCCCACGTGATGCACGTCAGCCCGGACGACGTGGAGAAATCCGTGATTCACCCCGCCAAACCCCACACCCGTTTACACGCCAAGGGCGGCGTCGTGGGCGCCGGACGCCAGGCCGAAGACCCGGCCTACTATCACGGCATCGTCGAGGCCCTGAAGGATGCACAGGAAATTCTGGTGGTTGGCCCGGCCCATGCCAAGCTGCAACTGATCAAGCATATTCATGCCCATGACCACGGCATGGCAAGCAAGGTGATCGGCGTGGAAACCGTGGACCATCCGAGCGATGCGCAACTGGTAGCCTACGCGCGCAAGTATTTCGTGGCAAAGGACCGCATGCGGTCCCAAACCTGAGACCCGGCGCCATCACGCCACGGAAAAACCATACAAACGCTCCGGCGGCAAACGCGTGAGCATCGACTTGTCAACCACGTTGCCCACAATCGCAAAGCCGGGCTCCTTGGTGTCATGGCGCAGCGTGCGCACCACGGGGTGACCGGCCGTGTCCGTGATGGAGGCCACGACCGGCGCCCGCGCGTTGTCCGTCCGTTGCACCACGATGCCCAATTCACCCGAGGCGAGCCTGACAAAATCACCGGGCGGGTAAATGCCAAACTCCTTGATGATGGCCGTCGACAGCGGGCCGCCCTTATCCTCCCGATAGAGCTGGCGCACCGCCTCCTGCGGCGAGAGCGCCGTGCGCAGGACACGCGGGCTGATTTTGGCCATCAACACGTCGGCCACCCGCAGCGCCACCGCCATCTCGCAGACGTCTTCGCACCCGAGTGGATAACCGCTTCCGTCCGGCCGCTCATGATGTTGCCGCACGGCCGCCAGCCAGTCGGCATCGGCAATACCGGCTTGCTCAAGCAGCGCAACAACCTGCACTGGATGTTCGTGAATGGCCGCCCGCTGCTTGTCTTTCATGGGCACGTCCTGCCCCGCCATCTGCCCCTGCAAGTCCAGAATCGTCATATTCATGCTGAGTGCCGCCTTGACCAGACTCATCATGCGGTGCGCCGGCCATTTCAGATGCCGGGCCATCAAAATGCACAGCGTAGCGGTATGCACCGAATGGGCGTACCCGTAGTAGAAATTCTTGGCATGTTCCTGGCGAACACAGCGGTAGATGGCAATGTCAGGATTGAGATCGACCAGCTCCACGACGTGCCGCGCAAACTGCTCCATGCGCCCGGCAAAATCAGGCTCCTGAACCACGTCGGTCAGCAACTTGTGCAAAGCATCCGTAGTCTGATCCCACAGGTCAAACAGGTTGGGCGGTGCCACCAGCGTGGCCTTGGGCCGCTTCGGCTCGGCCACCCCTGCCGCGGCCCTGACCTCCTCCGCGTCCACAAAGGCCCCGCGCTCGAGCAACTGCTCGAGCTGATGCTCACTCTCGACAACATGCCCCTTCGACAGCAGCAACTGACCTTGCGCGTCACGCACGCTCCATGGCAGGAGAGTACCGATCTGTACCTTGGCACGCGGCAGTCTCAACATTTTCACAATCAAGCATCCTCCAGTAAGCGGCCCGGGGCGTACCCGACGTACCAGGCAACGTTTTTCAGTGTACCCAGCTTGCTATGTTTTGAATAGCTTCAAACGCTCACACCCAAAGGGTTGGGCCGCGTCAATACTCAGGGAAAACCCTAGTGAAGCGCTTGACCAGACCGACGAAAGCCAACACCAGAGCGCCCGTCACAATGCCTGCGCCGGCATCCAGCGCCAGCGCCACGGGTGCCTGCAAGGTCACGCCCGCGCCCTGGCTCAGGTGTTCGATCCAGCGATGAAGTGTTGGCATGCCGTGCGTCAAAATGCCGCCCCCGACCAAAAACATGGCCGCCGTACCGGCAACCGACAGCCCCTTCATGAGGTACGGCGCCGCCTTGAGAATGCCCCGCCCGGCACTGCGTTGCAGCCGCACCGCCACGCCGTCGCCGGCTTGCTGGCTGAAGTAAAGGCCGGCGTCATCGAGCTTGACAATGCATGCCACCAAACCGTAGACGCCCACCGTCATCAAGACCGCGATGCCGCCCAACACCGTCACCTGCGTGAGCAACGGGCTGGCCTGCACCGTTCCCAATGTGATGGCAATGATCTCGGCCGACAAAATAAAATCGGTGCGGACCGCCCCTCTGATTTTTTCCCGCTCCAGCGCCACCAGGTCCACCGCCGGGTCTGCCAGCGCGCGCACCAGCTCGGCATGGTGTGCCGCGTCGTCGGCCCCGCTGTGCAAAAACCTGTGCGCCAATTTTTCAAATCCCTCAAAGCAGAGAAAGACGCCGCCCAGCATCAGCAGCGGGGTGACGGCCCAGGACGCCAGCGTGCTGATGGTCAGTGCCGCCGGCACCAGAATCGTTTTGTTGAGGAAGGATCCCTTGCACACCGCCCAAACCACCGGCAGTTCCCGCTCCGCCCTGACCCCGGCCACCTGCTGGGCGTTCAGCGCCAGGTCATCGCCCAGCACCCCCGCCGTTTTTTTGGCTGCGACCTGGGTCAGCACGGCCACGTCGTCCAGCACCGTGGCAATGTCGTCAATCAGCGCAAGCAGGCTGCTGGCCATCGGTCAGCTCAGGTCCCGTTTCATCCGGATTTCCTCCACCCGCACCGTCCCCATGGGCACGGTTTTGATGCTGGTCATCTCGCGCTTGAAACCGGCCAGGTCATGAAAGCGCAAGGCGCGCTCGTCCCCCAACGGCAACCAGACCGTCACCTTGGTGCATCCCTCTTCCAGCAAACCCTCGCGGGCCGCGTCCCACAGCGCCAGGCCAACACCCTGCCCCCAGTGCGTGGTAGCGACATAAATCGCCCAGATTTCGCCCGTGGTGGACGGCGTGCCCTTGTCGCGCGAGCGGTCAAAGCCGACAAAGCCGACCACCCTGCCCTCATCAAGCGCCACATACACCTGCGGCTCGGCGAACTCAATGGCTTCGCGCCAATAAGCCTGGCTCTTCTCCAGCGACAGGGGCGGCAGTTTTTCACCAGGCACCACGGCCTTGAACGCCGCCTGGCGGGCACTGACATGAATTTCGGCAATGGCCTTGGCATCGCGCAACGTAGCGGGCCGGACCTCAATATTGGACGTATCGGACATGAAAAAGAATTGGAACTTGCCAAACAAAAAGTAAAAACGGAACCGGATTGTCACCGCAATCGGCATGCTCACTGCTCCATGGTTTGTCCAACTCGTCCCACAAGACTGCCCAACAACGACCCAAGGCGGCAGTGCATTTCGAGTCACGCGCCAAACCGTGCCGACGTTCACGGGGGCATGGCCGTGAGCCGGTTGATTGCGAAAACACCCCGTTTTTCGCACGGCCGCTCCCAAACCGGCACCCGCAGGCAGATAATCAAACCTTCCAACCAGCATTCAAATGGCTGGGTCTGTAACTGTCAGGAGTGTGAAATGGCAAAAGGTCAGCAAAGCCAAAAAATGGTGAAAAAGCCGAAAAAAGACACCGCACCGCCCAAACCGGTGTCGCCGGATGCCGTGCGCCCCACTGTCACCACCGTGGTACCTGTGCGCGGCAAACTGAAAAACGCCCCCACCCGATGAGCGTGAGCGTTATCTAACCGGTAGCCGCGCGGCTTGCAGTTCAATACGGGAAACGATGACCCCAATGAGAAGCCTGTTCAAGCGCAGGAAGCCCCCCCCCCCAAACGGCCTCCCGCCCGGCGCGGAAATTCCAGCCCGCAGGGTATTCTGGCCGCAGGCTTTTCGCTGCAGCAGATGGTCGAAGACCTGCGCAACTACCAGGCCGAACTGGAAATACAGAACAAGGCGCTACGCTACAGCCAAACCGCCGCCGAAGGCGCGTCCGAGCGATTTCTGACCCTGTTTTCCAACGTGCCGCTGGCCTTGATGGTGGTGGATGAAAACGGCCTGGTGCTGGAGAGCAACGCCATGGCACTGCGTCTTTTCCGGCCGCTGGAACACGATCCGCCGCTGAATTTTTTATTGCCGCTGGTCAGCGCCGAGCACGTCGACAAAGTCGCCCATGCGTTCACAAATGCCCATGCGAGCGGCACCAGCGAGACCACCGAAGTGGTGTTCTCGTGCGGTTCCGGCGGAGTTTTCACCGGCGACCTGCACATCGCGCGCATCGAGAACACGCAAGACGAACTGGCGCACTTCATCTGCGCCATCATCGACCAGAGCCCCTTGCTGGCCGAGCGGCGCGCCTTGCAGGCCAGCGCGCGCGCGCTGCAGGAACGAAATGAAGAACTGCAACTGAGCAAAAACCGGCTTGCGTCCATCATCAACTCCTCGCTCGACGCCATCATTTGCGTCGACAAGGACCAGCGCATCAGCATCTTCAACCCCACGGCGGCAGCCCTCTTCCAGTGTCCGCCGGCCGAGGCCCTCGGCAGTCCGCTGGCCCGCTTCCTGCCCGATGCGGTTGAGACCTTGTCGTACACCCAGCTCACCACGCACGCGCAACTGGGGGAGATGACGGGGCTCACGGCGGGCGGAAGCAGCGTGGCCATTGAAGTCAGCGTCTCTTTTGAGCGTCACCCTGACGGCGACACCACCACCATTTTCGCGCGCGACCTCACCGCCCGCAAAAAAATCGAGGCACACCGCAACGCGCTGGAGTCCCAGTTGCGGGAGTCCCACAAGATGCAGGCAGTGGGCACCATGGCCGGCGGCATTGCGCACGATTTCAACAACATCATCAGCGCCATTCTGGGCAATGTCGATCTGGCCCGGCAGGATGCGGGCGCGGCGTCGCCCGCAGTGGTCAGCCTGAACGAGATTGACAAGGCGGCACGGCGGGCGCGCGACCTGGTGCGGCAAATCCTGGCCTTCAGCCGCAATGAATCGCCCAAACGGGTGCCGATTCAACTGGCCGACGTGCTGCAGGAAACCGTGCGCCTGCTCAAGGTCACCCTGCCGCCCACGGTGGAAATGCAGGTGAACATCGATCCGGCCACCCCGCCCGTCCTGGCCGACGCCACCCAGGTGGAACAAGCCCTGCTCAACCTGTGCACCAATGCCATTCAGGCCATTGGCGCGCAGCGCGGCACGGTCAACATTGAGCTGGGGCACAACCTGCAACCGGACGCGGAGCAGGTCGAGCGCCGCAGCGGGGTGCGTGGCAAGCACGTCAGCCTGGCGGTGCGCGACACCGGCAACGGCATTGATACGGATACGCTGCAGCGCGTGTTCGAGCCGTTCTTCACCACCAAACCGGTGGGCCAGGGAACGGGCCTGGGCCTGGCCGTCGTTCACGGCATCATGCGCACCCACCTGGGCACGGTGGACGTGCAGAGCACACCCGGCGCCGGAACCGTATTCACACTGTATTTTCCGGCCGACACCGAGGCGACCCTGCCCGCCGTGACCGAAACGCCGCCGCCCAAGGCAGTGCGGGGCATGGGCCAGCACGTCATGTATGTGGACGACGATGAGGCGCTGGTGTTTCTGGTCGAACGCGCGCTGACGCGCAAGGGCTTTGTCGTCAGCACCTTCACCGACCCACGGCTGGCGGCTGCGGCATTGCGCGAGCGACCGCTGGCCTTTGACCTGCTGGTGAGCGACTACAACATGCCGGGCTACTGCGGCATTGACCTGTTGCGCGCGGCCCGTTTGATCCGCCCCGAGCTGCCGGTGGCGCTGGCGTCCGGCTATGTCACGCCCGAGATTGAGCAGGAGGCACTCCGTGAGGGTGCGCGTGCCCTGATCCACAAGCCCAACGACGTCGACGAGATGTGCGAGACCCTGCAGCAACTGCTGCAATCCGGCGATGCCTCCGGCTGAGCTGCCGGTGCTGTACGCCGACGCGGCCATGCTGGTGCTGGACAAGCCCGCCGGCCTGCTGTCGGTGCCGGGGCGCGGAGCAGACAAACAGGACTGTCTGAGCACACGGGCGCAGTGCCAGTTCCCGGATGCCCTGATCGTACACCGCCTTGACATGGCGACCTCGGGCGTGATGGTGCTGGCGCGCGGCGGCGTCGCACAACGCGCCCTGAATGACGCCTTCGCCAGTCGCAACGTCAACAAGCGCTACGTCGCAATCGTGGACGGACACCTGGCGCCGCCGCCCGAGCCCTGGGGCGTCATCGACCTGCCGATCATCGTGGACTGGCCCCACCGGCCCCGCCGCGTCATTGACCAGCAACGCGGCAAGCCCAGCGTGACACGCTGGCGCGTGCTGTCGCACAACGCAGCGAACGAGACCACCCGGCTCGAACTGGAGCCTGTGACCGGGCGCTCGCACCAGTTGCGCGTGCATCTGCTGGCCCTGGGGCACGCCATTGCGGGCGACACCCTGTACGGCAGTCCGCGCGTACAGGCCAAGGCCGCTCGCCTGCAGCTGCACGCCCACTCGCTGGAGCTGTGGCACCCGGTAAGCGCCCAGCCCATGCGCTTTGTCAGCACGGCGCCGTTTTGAACCGGGCAACGCCCGGGCATTCTGCCGCGCCTACCCGGCCCCCGCGGCCGCCTGCATTTGTTCATAATTCACCGGATCAGCAGTGTTGCGAAAGAGGGGGATCCCATGAGCCACACCCGAACCGAATCCGACAGCTTCGGCCCCATCGACGTGCCCGCCGGCGCCTTGTGGGGTGCCCAGACGGCACGCAGCCTGCGCTTCTTCGCCATTGGCGAGCAGCGCATGCCGCCGGCACTGATCCACGCCCTGGCCTGGATCAAATGGGCGGCCGCCTGTGTACACCGCGATCTGCGCCTGCTCGACGAAACCCGGGCGCACGCCATTGCCGATGCGGCACAGCGTGTGGCGGCGGGCGAGTTCGACGCCGAATTCCCGCTCTCGGTGTGGCAAACCGGCTCGGGCACGCAGAGCAACATGAACGTCAACGAAGTGGTGGCCACCCTCGCCTCACGCTCGCTCGGCGTGGACGCAGGACACAAGGTTCACCCCAATGACGAGGTGAATCTCGGGCAGTCGTCCAACGATGTCTTTCCCAGCGCCATGCATATCGCCGTCGCGCTGCAGGTACAGCAGCGTCTGCTGCCGGCGCTGAATGAATTGCGCACCGCACTGGCGGCCAGGGCGCTTGCCTTTGAAGGCATCATCAAGATCGGGCGCACGCACCTGCAGGACGCCACGCCGGTGACGCTGGGCCAGGAGTTTGGCGGCTACGAGGCGCAGCTCGCGCTGTGCCAGACGACCATGCAGCACGCGCTGGGGGCGCTGCACACGCTGGCCATTGGCGGCACGGCGGTCGGCACCGGTCTGAACACGCACCCGGAGTTTGGCGCACGCGTGGCAGCCCTGCTGGCCGCGCAGCTTGACCTGCCGCTGGTGCAGGCCGGCAACCTGTTCGCCGCGATGGCCGGCCATGAGGCACTGGTGGCATTTCATGCCAGCCTGAAGATGCTGGCGATTGCCTTGACCAAGATCGGCAATGACATCCGCCTGATGGGCAGCGGGCCGCGCGCCGGGCTGGGCGAATTGCAGTTACCTGAGAACGAGCCCGGCAGCTCGATCATGCCCGGCAAGGTCAACCCGACCCAGGTCGAGGCGCTGACCATGGTCTGCGCCCAGGTGATGGGCCACGACGCGGCCATCGGTTTCGCCGCGAGCCAGGGGCATTTTGAGCTCAACGTCTACAAGCCGCTGATTGCGCTGGACACGCTCGACAGCGTGCGTCTGCTGGCCGACGCCATGCAAAGCTTCGCCCGCCACTGCGTGGCCGGCATCTCGGCCAATGAAACACGTCTGGAGCAACTGCTGCAGGCCTCCCTGATGCTTGTCACCGCGCTGACGCCGCACATCGGCTACGACCGTGCGGCGCAAATTGCCAGGCATGCCCACAGCCAGAACCTCACGCTGCGCGAAGCAGCGCTGGCACTCGGCGCGGTGAGCGCCGCGCAGTTTGACGCCTGGGTCGAGACACGCCGGATGCTCGGGCCATAAGCGCCCGGCGGCAGCAGACGTTTGAGTACCATACGGCATGACCCGACATCTCTACCTGCTCACCGGCGCATCACGCGGCATGGGACTGGCCATGGCCGAACAACTGCTGTCTGCCCGGCACTTTGTCCTGTGCATCTCCCGCCACACCAACGAAACGCTGGCAGCCCGTGCCGCCCCACTGGGCGCCAGCCTTGAGCAATGGGCGCTGGACCTGGAAGACGGCGTGGCGGCGGCGGCCAGGCTGGCGCGGTGGCTGGGCAGCCGCCCGGCCGGCTCGTTTGACGGCGCCACATTGATCAACAACGCGGGCGTCATGCCGCGCCTTGCGCCCCTGAGCGACGCCGATCCGGCGGACCTGGCGCGGGCGCTGCGGGTGGGCCTGGAGGCACCCATGCTGCTCACTGCCGCATTTTTGCGGGCGACGCAAACGTGGAAGCTGCCGCGCAAGGTCCTCAACATCTCCTCCGGGCTGGGCCGGCGGGCCATGGCCTCCCAGGCGGGCTATTGCGCCGCCAAGGCCGGCATGGACCACTTCACACGCTGCCTGGCGCTGGACGAGGCCCGCAAAGTCCATGGCGCCAAAGTCTGCTCACTGGCGCCCGGCGTGATCGACACCGACATGCAGCAGCAGTTGCGCGGCGCTGACGCGTCAGACTTCCCGGACCAAGGCCATTTTTTTGAGCTCAAGGCCAGCGGCCAGCTCACGTCACCCGCCGCGGCGGCAAGCCGTGTGCTGGCCTACCTGGCGCGGCCCGACTTTGGCCGTGACCCGATCGGCGACGTCCGCGACTGAGCGCCTGATGGTTCGCCCATCGATGACCGGCCGGCCCGAGCCGGCATGCTGTCGCCTGCACTGAGGTGAAATCATCTAAGATTGCCACCCCTCGGGTCGCGCACTGCGACCTTTTTCCAGCTTTTCAATTTAGGAACCCCCCATGAGCCGTGAAGTTGTTGTAGTCAGCGGTGTGCGCACCGCCATTGGTACGTTTGGCGGCAGTCTCAAGGACATTGCGCCGACCGAGCTGGCCGCGCAAGTGGTGCGCGAGTCGCTGGCGCGGGTCAACGTGGCCGGGGCTGACGTCGGCCACGTGGTGTTTGGCCACGTCGTCAACACCGAGCCCAAAGACATGTACCTCTCCCGCGTAGCAGCCATCAACGGCGGCTGCGCCGAGGGCACGCCCGCGTTCAACGTCAACCGTCTGTGCGGCTCGGGCCTGCAGGCCATCGTATCGGCCAGCCAGAGCATTCTGCTGGGCGACGCCGACATCGCCATCGGTGGCGGCGCCGAAAACATGAGCCGCGCGCCCTTTGCCAGCCTGAACATGCGCTGGGGCGCCCGCATGGGCGACACCAAGATGGTGGACATGATGATCGGCGCGCTGCACGACCCCTTCCACACCATCCACATGGGCGTTACCGCCGAAAACATCGCGGCCAAGTGGGGCATCAGCCGTGAAGAGCAGGACGCACTGGCGGTCGAAAGCCACAACCGGGCACAACGCGCGACCGAGGCCGGCTACTTCAAGGCTCAGATCGTTCCCGTCATGCTCAAAAGCAAAAAGGGTGACGTGGCCTACGCCACCGACGAACATTTCCGCCCCAATTGCTCATTGGCGGACATGGCCAAGCTCAAACCCGCGTTTTTGAAAGAAAACGGCACCGTCACGGCCGGCAACGCCTCGGGCATCAATGATGCCGCCGCTGCCGTCGTGCTGATGGAAGCCGGCACCGCCAAGGCGCGCGGCCTCAAGCCCATGGCGCGCCTGGTGGCTTACGCGCACGCCGGCGTGGACCCCAAATACATGGGCATCGGCCCGGTACCGGCCACGCAACTGGCCCTGAAAAAAGCCGGTCTGAGCGTGAACGACCTCGACGTGATCGAAGCCAACGAAGCCTTTGCCGCGCAGGCCTGTGCCGTCACACGCGACCTGGGCCTGGACCCGGCCAAGGTCAACCCCAACGGTTCGGGCATTTCGCTGGGGCACCCGATTGGCGCCACCGGCGCGCTGATCACCGTCAAGGCGCTGTACGAACTGGAACGTATCAACGGCCGCTACGCACTGGTCACCATGTGCATCGGCGGCGGCCAGGGCATCGCCGCCATTTTCGAACGCGTGTCCTGAACGCGGCAGGGGCCGTCGGAACCAGGGCATGGCGCCGAACAAACAGTGGAGCCTGGGTGCCAAGCTGGCACTGGTCGGCGCGCCCTTCCTGCTGCTGGCGCTACTCTCCACCGCGGCCACGCTGTGGGTTTCATGGCAGCTCGACGGCGGCGCTGCCGCCGTCAACGAAGCGGGCCGGATGCGGATGCAGGCCTACCGGATTGCCCTGTCCGTCGGAACGGGGGAAACCGGCGCCCTGGCCGGACAGGTCAGGGAATTTGACCAAAGTCTGGCCCTCCTGCGCAGTGGCGACCCTGAGCGCCCGCTGTTCGTACCCTGGGACGACACGGTGCGCGCTCTGTTTGAAAAGGTTGCACAGGACTGGCTGCTCTACCAGGCGCACTGGAGCAGCGCCAAACCACGCTCTTTGCACGACTTGCGCACCGAAACGATTGCCTTTTCTTCACGCATCAATGCCCTGGTCACAGGCATAGAGTCCCACCTGGCCCACTGGACTGCCATACTTCACCTGCTGCAGATGACCATGTTGACGATGGCCATACTGGGCGCGGCGGTTTTACTTCTCACCGGATATCTTTTTGTGCTGGAGCCGGTCGGTCAGCTCAAGCAGGCCATTGAAAAAATCCAGCGGGGCGATTTTGACGCCCGTGTAGAACGCGTGACCAGTGACGAATTCGGCACCCTGGCGGACGGCTTCAACGGCATGGCTGAACACTTGCAGTCCATGTACCGCCACCTGGAACACAAAGTGGCGGAAAAAACCGCCCAGCTCGAAGAAAAACATGAGCGGCTGGAAAGCCTGTACGAGGTGACCGCCCTGGTCGCAAAAGCCACCTCGCTGGACGAATTGGCACAAGGCTTTATCAAAAGCATCGCCCGGATCGCCCGCGCAGATGGTGTCGCACTGCGCTGGTCGGACCAGGCCAACCAGCGTTACCTGATGCTGGCGGCCCATGGCCTGCCCAGCACCATGGTCGATGCCGAGCTGTGCATCGACAAAAATGACTGCCATTGCGCAAAATCCTCTCCCGAGACTGGATTGCGCGTTATTCCGATCCAGGCCGGAAACAGGATGCCACTTCAGCATTGCGCCAAAGCCGGCTTTGAAACGGTGCTCAGCATCCCGGTGCATCTGCACGATCGCTTGATGGGAGAGGTGGACCTGTTCTTCCATGCCAGAGTCAGCCCCTCGACGGCGGAACGTTCCCTGCTCGAAGCACTCGGCAGCCACCTGGCCAGCGCCATGGAAAACCTGCGTCTCAATGCCCTCGAAAAAGAAGCCGCCGTATCGCAAGAGCGGAACTTGCTGGCCCGAGAGCTGCACGACTCGATTGCCCAATCTCTCGCCTTTCTGAAAATTCAGGTGCAACTGATGCGCGACGCGGTGCAGGCCGGCGACACCGCCGAAATAAAACAGGTACTGAAGGAAATTGACGTCGGCGTGCGCGAGAGTTACAGCGATGTCCGCGAACTGCTGCTGCACTTTCGCACCCGCACCAACACCGAAGACATCGAACCCGCACTGGCCACCACGCTGCGAAAATTTGAACATCAAAGTGGCATGAAAGCATCTTTATCCATGCAGGGGCAAGGCATGCCCTTGTCACCCGACCTGCAAGTCCAGGTGTTGCACATCGTTCAGGAAGCCCTGTCCAACGTGCGCAAGCATGCCCGCGCCTCACAAGTCTGGCTCGACGTGCAGCAACAGCCCGCGTGGCGCTTTGAGGTGCGTGACGACGGCATCGGCTTCAGGCCCGGCAACGACCACCTCGACGAAACCCATGTCGGTCTTCGCATCATGGCGGAACGCGCCCAGCGCATTGGCGCCAAGCTGGACATGATCTCCACCCCTGGCCACGGCAGCTCCGTCATTGTCACTTTACCGTCACCGGCCCACCCGATGCCCGTGGCGTCACTGGTCACACACAAGGCCAACGCTGTCGCAACATGATGAAGCCGATCGCGCCACCACCAGATTCTCCGCTGGTTCGCATTCTGGTGGTGGATGACCACACCCTGTTTCGGCGTGGCTTGACGGCGCTGTTGGCGCGCGACGCGCGTTTAAACGTCGTCGGCGATGCGGCGGATGCAGGCCAGGCACTGCGAAAAGCCCAGGAGCTTCAACCCGATCTCATCTTGCTGGACAACCACTTGCCTGGTGTCAGTGGCGTCGATGTCCTGCCAGCCCTGCTTGAAGCGGCGCCCGGCGCCCGCATCCTGATGCTGACCGTGAGCGAAGATGAAAACGACCTCGCCGCAGCGTTACGTGGCGGCGCGGCCGGCTACCTGCTAAAAACCATCGAAGGTGATGCATTGACCGCCGCCATCCAGCAGGCGATGCAGGGCGCCCATGTCGTGGCGCCGGAGATGACCAGCAAGCTGGTGGCAGCCTACCGCGGCGCCACCATGGGCGCCCCTGCAAGCGAAGGCACGGGCGCCACCGGCGAAGGATCGACGCCGCCCGCAGCCGAGGCGGCCAACGGGAATGCCCTCTTTGCCCACCTGTCGCCACGTGAACTCGACATTTTGCGGGGCATCGCACGCGGTGCCAGCAACAAGGAAATTGCACGCGCACACGGCATTGCCGAAACCACCGTCAAGATCCATGTGCAACATGTCTTGCGCAAGCTCAACGTCAGTTCACGGGTCCACGCTGCCGTTATGGCCAGCGAAAACGGCCTGCCTTGATTTAACGCAAACCATCGCGATAACCATGCTCCCATAGTTCTTCGGAACTATGCTGCGGGTGTGACGGGTAGTTCCATTTACCTTGATCACCACTCCTTCAGGGGGATGCCGGAAAAGGTCCTTCCACCTTAACGTTATGCCATGCGCAAAGGGGTTTTGACATGATACGAAAAGGACAGGCACTCTCGGTGCTGATCGTCAGCACACTGGCATTTACCGTGTGCTTCATGGTGTGGATGATGTTTGGCGTGATCGGCATACCGATCAAAAAGGCGCTGGGACTCAATGCCACGGAATTCGGACTTCTGACGGCAACACCCGTGTTGACCGGCTCACTGATCCGGGTGCCACTGGGCATCTGGACCGACAGATACGGGGGACGCCTCGTGATGACCCTGCTGATGGCGTTGACGGTGCCGGCCATCTGGTTGATGAGCTACGCCACCGCCTACTGGCATTTTCTGATCATCGGCTTGTTCGTGGGGTTGGCGGGCGGATCGTTTTCAGTCGGCACGCCTTACGTGGCGCGCTGGTTTCCCAAAGGCCAGCAGGGGTTTGCGATGGGTGTCTATGGCGCCGGCAACTCGGGGGCAGCCGTCAACAAGTTCATCGCACCGGCACTGGTGGTGGCCTTTGGCTGGACCCTGGTGCCACAGGTGTACGCCGCGATCATGCTGGGAACCGTTGTCCTGTTCTGGTTTTTCAGCTACAGCGACCCGGCCCACCTGGTGCCCAGCAACGTCAAATTCAAGGACCAGATCAGGTCCCTGAAGGATCCCAAGGTCCTGAAGTACTGCCAGTACTACAGCATCGTGTTCGGCGGCTATGTGGCCCTGTCGCTGTGGATGGTGCAGTACTACGTGGGTGAATACGGCCTGGACATCCGCGCCGCCGCCCTGCTTGCCGCCTGCTTCTCGCTGCCCGGCGGCGTGCTGCGGGCGGTGGGCGGCTGGCTGTCCGACAAATACGGTGCCCACAGCGTGACCTGGTGGGTGATGTGGGTGAGCTGGATCTGCCTGTTTTTGCTGAGCTATCCGCAGTTCGACTTCACGGTCGCCACCGTCAACGGCCCCAGGACTTTTCATATTGGCCTGAATGTCTACGCCTTCACCGGCCTGATGTTCATCCTGGGCATCGCCTTTGCCTTTGGCAAGGCCAGCGTGTTCAAGTACATCAGCGACGACTATGGCGGCAACATCGGCGCCATCAGCGGCATCGTCGGCCTGGCCGGCGGTCTGGGCGGTTTCGTGCTTCCCATCCTGTTCGGCGCCCTGCTCGACATCACCGGCATCCGCTCCAGTGCCTTCATGCTGATGTACGGCGTGGTCTGGGTCTCGCTGATCTGGATGTACTGGACCGAAGTGCGTCGCACCGAAGTCATGGGCGCCCACGCCACCGCTTTCAGCCTCAAGGGCTGACACCTCACCCCTTCACCAGGAACCATCATGAACACCACCACCAAGGCATCGGGCGCCACCCTCACCGACTGGCGCCCCGAAGACGAGCAGTTCTGGGAAAGCACCGGCAAGCACATCGCCTACCGCAACCTCTGGATCTCGGTGCCGGCCCTGCTGTGCGGCTTCGCCATCTGGGGCATGTGGGGCATCATCACCGTGCAGATGCTCAACCTGGGTTTCCCCTTCGCCCAGGCCGAACTCTTCACACTGACGGCCATCGCGGGCCTGGCCGGCGCCACCATGCGCATCCCGGCCAGCTTCCTGATCCGGCTGGCCGGCGGGCGCAACACCATCTTCCTGACCACCGCCATGCTGCTGGCGCCGGCCATCGGCACCGGCATCGCGCTCCAACATAAAGACTGGCCGCTGTGGGCCTTCCAGCTCATGGCCCTGTGGTCGGGCGTGGGCGGCGGCAACTTTGCCAGCTCCATGTCCAATATCGGCACCTTCTTCCCCAAGCGCCTGCAGGGCACGGCCCTGGGCCTGAACGCCGGCCTGGGCAATTTCGGTGTGACGACCATGCAGGTCGTCATCCCCTTCGTCATGACCATGAGCCTGTTCGGCCCCTTCGGCGGCGAGGCCATGACGCTGGTGAAGGACAGCGGCTGGATCTTCGGCAAGATCGCCGCCGGCACACCGACCTACATTCAGAACGCCGGCTTTGCCTGGCTGCTCTCGCTGGTACCGCTGTCGGTGCTGTGCTGGTTCGGCATGAACAATCTGAAAACGGTGACACCGGGCGTGGACAACAGCCTGGGCAGCACGATCAGCGCCTTCATCAAGATCATCTGGCTCTACACCCTGTCCTTCCTGCCGGCCGGTGTGGGCCTCTACCTTTACCTGCCGGCGCCCACCGGCCTGGGCCTGCTGAACATGTGGCTGGCCATGCCGCTGATCATCGTCAGCACCCTGCTGGTGATGAAGCTCACGGCCTTCGGCACCATGAAGGAGAACATAGCCAAGCAGTTCGCCATCTTCAAAGACAAGCACACCTGGTCCATGACGGCGCTGTACATCGTGACCTTCGGCAGTTTCATCGGCTTCTCCATGGCCCTGCCGCTGTCCATCACGGTGATCTTCGGCAGCACCCACGTCTTCGACGTGGCCACCAACGCCTGGGTCCATGCCAAGAACCCCAACGCGCCGTCGGCCTTGACCTACGCCTGGATCGGTCCCTTCGTCGGCGCCGCCGTGCGCCCCATCGGCGGCTGGATATCGGACAAGGTCGGCGGCTCCATCGTCACGCAGATCATCTCGGCCATCATGGTCGTGGCCTCGGCCGCGGTGGGCTACGTCATGCTGCAAGCCTACCAGTCGGCCACGCCCGAACAGTACTTCCTGACCTTCATGGTGCTGTTCGTGCTGCTGTTCACCGCCACCGGCATCGGCAACGGCTCAACCTTCCGCACCATCGCGGTGATCTTCGATCGCACCCAGGCCGGTCCGGTGCTGGGCTGGACCTCGGCCATCGCCGCCTACGGCGCCTTCGTCGCCCCGGTGGTAATCGGCGCCCAGATCAAGGCCGGCACGCCGCAGTACGCCATGTACGGCTTCGCCGTCTTCTACGCCCTGTGCCTGGTGCTGAACTGGTGGTTCTACCTGCGCGCGAACGCCTACGTGAAGAACCCCTGAGCACCATCAACCATCCATTCCGTTCGGGCTGAGCCTGTCGAAGCCAGCGAGCTTTCGTACAAGCCCTTCGACAAGCTCAGGGCGAACGGAGTCAAAAAGGAGCGCCAACATGAGCCATTTTCTCGACCGACTGAGCTACTTCTCGCAACCCCGGGAGTCCTTCTCCAAGGACCACGGTGTCACCACCGGTGAAGACCGTACCTGGGAAGACGCCTACCGCGACCGCTGGGCCCACGACAAGATCGTGCGTTCCACCCACGGCGTCAACTGCACGGGCTCCTGCTCGTGGAAGATCTACGTCAAGGGCGGCATCGTCACCTGGGAAACCCAGCAGACCGACTACCCCCGCACCCGCTGGGACATGCCCAACCACGAGCCGCGCGGCTGCGCCCGCGGCGCCAGCTACAGCTGGTACCTGTACAGCGCCAACCGCGTCAAGTACCCGCTGGTGCGCGGGCGTCTGCTCAAACTCTGGCGCGAGGCCCGCCTCTTGCACGAGCCGGTGGATGCCTGGGCTTCCATTGCCGAGAGCAACGCCAAGCGACGCGAATACCAGAGCGTGCGCGGCCTGGGCGGCTTCGTGCGTTCCAGCTGGGACGAGGTCAACGAGATGATCGCCGCGGCGAACATCTACACCGTCAAGAAACACGGCCCGGACCGCGTGATCGGCTTCTCGCCCATCCCGGCCATGTCCATGGTCAGCTACGCCGCCGGCTCGCGCTACCTGAGCCTGCTGGGCGGCGTCTGCATGAGCTTCTACGACTGGTACTGCGACCTCCCCCCCGCCAGCCCGCAAATCTGGGGCGAGCAGACCGACGTGCCCGAATCGGCCGACTGGTACAACTCCAGCTACATCATCGCCTGGGGCTCCAACGTGCCGCAGACGCGCACCCCCGACGCCCACTTCTTCACCGAGGTGCGCTACAAGGGCGCCAAGACCGTGGCCGTCACGCCCGACTACTCGGAAGTCGCCAAACTCTCCGACATCTGGATGCACCCCAAACAGGGCACCGACGCCGCTGTGGCCATGGCCATGGGCCACGTCATCATGAAGGAGTTCTACTTCGGCGAGCGGGACGAGCGCCGGGCCGCCCCAAGCTCGTCCGCCCTCCCCGGGGTGGAAGCGCCGGCAGGCACACAGGGGGGCTACCGATCTGCCTATTTCGACGACTACGCCCGCCGCTACACCGACCTGCCCATGCTGGTGCTGCTCAAGGAGCAGCAGTTGCCCAGCGGCGAGATCGTCATGGTGCCCGACCGCTATGTGCGCGCCAGCGACTTCAACGGCAAGCTGGGCCAGGCCAACAACCCCGAGTGGAAAACCGTCGCCTTCAACGAAGACGGCAAGGTGGTGCTGCCCCAGGGGGCCATCGGTTTCCGCTGGGGTCCGGACGGCCGGACCGATGCCGGCCAATGGAACCTGCAAGCCAAGGAAGCGCGCCACGGCAACGACGTCAAACTCAGGCTCTCGGCGCTGGAGGGCTGCGCCACGACCGAAATCGCCAAGATCGGCTTCCCCTACTTCGGCGGCATCGAGCACGAGCACTTCCCCAACAACACCACGGGCGCCGCGGCCAGCAACGTGCTGGTGCGCACCGTGCCGGTGACGCGCATCTCGCTGGGCAAGGAAGGCGACAAGCGCGAGGCCCTGGTGGCCACCGTGTTCGACCTGCAGGCGGCCAATTACGGTGTCGCGCGCGGGCTGGACGGCGAACTGGCGGCCAGGAACTACGACGACGACACACCCTACACCCCGGCCTGGCAGGAAAAGATCACCGGCGTGCCGCGTGATCAGCTCATCACCGTGGCGCGCCAGTTTGCCGACAACGCCGACAAGACCCGCGGCAAGTCCATGGTCATCATCGGCGCGGCCATGAACCACTGGTACCACAGCGACATGAACTACCGCGGCATCATCAACATGCTGATGATGTGCGGCTGCATCGGCCAGAGCGGCGGCGGCTGGGCGCACTATGTGGGCCAGGAAAAGCTGCGCCCGCAAACCGGGTGGCTGCCACTGGCCTTCGCGCTGGACTGGATCCGCCCGCCGCGCCAGATGAATTCCACCAGCTTCTTCTACGCCCACACCGATCAGTGGCGCTACGAGAAGCTGGGCATGGAGGAGGTGCTCTCACCGCTGGCCGACAAGCAGCTTTACGGCGGCAGCATGATCGACTACAACGTGCGCGCCGAACGCATGGGCTGGCTGCCCAGCGCCCCGCAGTTGCAGACCAACCCCATGCAGGTGGTAAAAGACGCCGCCGCCGCCGGCATGGATCCGAAGGACTACGCCGTCAAGAGCTTGAAGGATGGCACGCTCAAGATGAGTTGCGAAGACCCGGACCACCCGGCCAACTGGCCGCGCAACATGTTTGTCTGGCGCTCCAACCTGCTGGGCTCCAGCGGCAAGGGCCACGAGTACTTCCTCAAGCACCTGCTGGGCACCAGCCACGGCGTGCAGGGCAAGGATTTAGGAGAAGAAACCGTTCGCCCTGAGCCTGTCGAAGGGCATGCTCGGCAAGGGGCTTCGACAAGCTCAGCCCGATCGGGGTTACCCACGGAAGTGGTCTGGCACGACCAAGCCCCGGAGGGCAAGCTGGACCTGCTGGTCACGCTGGACTTCCGCATGAGCACCACCTGTCTGTACTCGGACATCGTGCTGCCCACCGCCACCTGGTACGAGAAGAACGACCTCAACACCAGCGACATGCACCCCTTCATCCACCCCTTGAGCACGGCGGTGGACCCGGCCTGGCAGAGCAAGAGCGACTGGGACATCTACAAGGGCTTCGCCAGGAAGTTCAGCGAACTGTGCGTCGGCCACCTGGGGGTGGAACGCGAGATGGTGCTGACACCGCTGATGCACGACTCGCCGGCCGAGCTGGCCCAGCCCTTCGGCGTGAAGGAGTGGAAGAAAGGCGAGTGCGAGCTGATTCCCGGCAAGACCGCGCCCAACATGGCGGTGGTCGAGCGCGACTACCCCAATCTGTACAAGCGCTTCACCGCCCTGGGGCCGCTGATGGGCAAGGTCGGCAACGGCGGCAAGGGCATCGCCTGGAACACGCAGGTTGAGGTCAAGCAACTGGGCGAACTCAACGGCCTGGTCACGGCCGAGGGCGCCACCTGCGGCATGCCCAGGATCGAAACCGACATCGACGCCTGCGAAGTGGTGCTGCAACTGGCGCCGGAGACCAACGGTCACGTCGCAGTGAAAGCCTGGGGCGCACTGTCCAAACAAACCGGCATCGACCACACGCACCTGGCGCTGCACCGTGAGGACGAAAAAATTCGCTTCCGCGACATTCAGGCGCAGCCGCGCAAGATCATCTCCAGCCCGACCTGGAGCGGCATCGAATCCGAGACCGTGTCCTACAACGCCGGCTACACCAATGTGCATGAGCTGATCCCCTGGCGCACCCTGACCGGGCGCCAGCAGTTCTATCTGGACCACCCGTGGATGACGGCCTTCGGCGAGAATTTCTCCAGCTACCGCCCGCCGGTGGACCTCAAGACCACGGCCGGCATCCACGGCATCAAGCCCAACGGCAACACCGAGATTTTGCTCAACTTCATCACGCCGCACCAGAAGTGGGGCATCCACTCCACCTACAGCGACAACCTGATGATGCTCACGCTCAATCGTGGCGGCCCGGTGATCTGGCTGAGCGAAGACGACGCCAGGAGCGCCGGCATCGTGGACAACGACTGGGTCGAACTGTTCAACATCAACGGTGCCATCGCGGCGCGTGCGGTGGTGAGCCAGCGGGTGAACAACGGCATGGTGATGATGTACCACGCGCAGGAAAAAATCATCAACACCCCCGGTTCGGAAATCACCGGCATGCGCGGCGGCATCCACAACTCGGTCACGCGCATCGTGCTCAAGCCCACGCACATGATCGGCGGCTACGCCCAGTTCAGCTACGGCTTCAACTACTACGGCACCATCGGCACCAACCGCGACGAGTTCGTGGTGGTGCGCAAGATGAACAAGGTGGATTGGCTGGATACGCCGGCGATCACGAAAACAGGAGCAACAGCATGAAAAGGCACACCACTCTCCACCCCGTTCGGGCTGAGCTTGTCGAAGCCCTGGTGCCATGCGCAATGCCCTTCGACAGGCTCAGGGCGAACGGAGACATGCGAGCCGATCTCATCGAAATGTTTGGAGCAACAGCATGAAAATCCGCGCTCAAATCGGCATGGTACTCAACCTGGACAAGTGCATCGGTTGCCACACTTGTTCCGTCACCTGCAAAAACGTCTGGACCAGCCGTCCGGGCATGGAATACACCTGGTTCAACAACGTCGAGACCAAGCCCGGCATCGGTTACCCCAAGGAGTGGGAAAACCAGGACAAGTGGAACGGCGGCTGGAAGCGCCTGGCCAACGGCCAGATCGAGCCGCGCCAGGGTGCCAGGTGGAAGCTGCTCATGCGCATCTTCGCCAACCCGAATCTGCCGCAGATCGACGACTACTACGAGCCCTTCACCTTCGACTACGACCACCTGCAATCGGCGCCCGAAAGCAAGGCCGCACCCACGGCCCGGCCGCGTTCACTCATCACCGGCCAGCGCATGGAAAAGATCGAGTGGGGCCCGAACTGGGAGGAAATCCTCGGCGGCGAGTTCTCCAAGCGCGGCAAGGACAAGAACTTCGACGACATCCAGAAGGACATCTACGGTGAATTCGAAAACACCTTCATGATGTATTTGCCGCGCCTGTGCGAGCACTGCCTGAACCCGGCGTGCGTGGCCTCCTGTCCCTCGGGCTCGATCTACAAGCGCGAGGAAGATGGCATCGTGCTGGTCGACCAGGACAAGTGCCGCGGCTGGCGCATGTGCGTCAGCGGCTGCCCCTACAAAAAGATTTACTACAACTGGAAATCGGGCAAGGCCGAAAAATGCACTTTTTGCTATCCGCGCATCGAAGCGGGCCAGCCCACCGTGTGCTCGGAGACCTGCGTCGGCCGCATCCGCTACCTCGGCGTTCTCTTGTACGATGCCGACCGGATTCAGGAAGCCGCCAGCGTGGAACACGACCGCGACCTGTACCAGGCCCAGTTGGACATCTTCCTCGACCCGAACGATCCCAAGGTGATAGCGCAGGCACGCATCGACGGCATTCCGGACGCTTGGATGGAATCGGCCCGCAAGAGCCCGGTCTACAAGATGGCGGTGGACTGGAAAGTGGCGCTGCCGCTGCACCCGGAATACCGAACCCTGCCCATGGTCTGGTACGTGCCGCCGCTCTCCCCCATCAGCGCCGCGGCCAATGCCGGCCACATTGGCACAAACGGCGAAATTCCGGATGTCAGGCAGTTGCGCATCCCGGTCAAGTACCTGGCCAACCTGCTGACCGCCGGCGACACGCTGCCAGTGGAACGCGCGCTGGAGCGTCTGCTGGCCATGCGCGCCTATCAGCGCGAAAAGCATGTGGATGGCCGCATCAACACCGCCGCCCTCGATCAGGTTCAAATGACTCAAGGCCAGGTGGAAGAGATGTACCACGTGATGGCAATTGCCAACTACGAAGACCGCTTCGTCATCCCCAGCACGCACCGCGAGTACGCCGAAAACACCTTCGACCTGCGCGGCGGCTGCGGCTTCTCGTTTGGCAACGGTTGCTCGGACGGCGCCAGCGAAGCCAGCCTGTTCGGCGGCAGCAAAAAACGCACCATTCCCATCAAGGCGGAGGTATAGGGCCATGAAGTACGTAAATTCCGTTCGGCCTGAGCTTGTCGAAGGCCTCGCACAAACGCCAGAGTCCCAAGTACTGTTCACCGCAGCGTTTCGACAAGCTCAACGCGAACGGATGGATTCGGCACATCCCTGAGGAATACAAAAATGCCCAATAACGCAACGTTGACCCTGCGCGTGCTCGCGCGCCTGCTGTCCTACCCCGACGCGGAGCTGCGCGCCCACCTGGGCGAGCTGCAAGCCGCGCTGCAGAGCGATCGCACGCTGGGCGCCGCCCGCCTGGCGGAACTCCAGGCGCTGATGCGCAACCTGTCCGGGCGTGACCCGATCGAGGTCGAGGCCGACTACGTGCAACTCTTCGACCGCGGCCGCGCCACCTCGCTGCACCTGTTCGAGCATGTGCATGGCGACTCGCGCGACCGCGGTCCGGCCATGATCGATCTGGCGCAAACCTACGAAAAAGCCGGCCTGTTTCTCGCGCCCGGAGAAATGCCCGACTACCTGCCCGTGGTGCTGGAGTTCGTCTCCACCCAACCGCCGAAAGAGGCCCGTGCCTTTCTGGGTGAAATGGCGCACATCTTCAATGCCATCTTCAACGCCCTGCAACAGCGGCAAAGCGCCTACGCCAGCGTCCTCGGCGCCCTGCTGGAATGCGCGGGTGAGAAAGCGCACGCCGTCAAGGTGGTGCCCGATGAAGAGCTCGATGCCGCCTGGGAAGAGCCCGTGGTCTTTGACGGCTGCTCGTCCAGGGGTCAGGCCAAACCCGGCCAGCCGCAGCCCATCCACATTGTCCGGAATGAAGCGGCACGCGCCCAAGCGGCGGCCGTCATGCCTCAAGGAGCCTCCACATGAACGCCTTCGACAACTTCCTGTTCGGCTTGTACCCCTACATCTGCCTGACTGTCTTTTTTCTGGGCAGCCTGATCCGTTTCGACCGCGAGCAGTACACGTGGAAGAGCGATTCATCAGAACTGCTCAAGAGGGGGCAGTTGCGCTGGGGCAGCAACCTGTTCCACATCGGCGTGCTGTTCCTGTTCTTCGGTCACTTCTTCGGCATGCTGACGCCGCACTTTGTGTACGAAAGCTTCATCGGCGCCGGCGCCAAGCAACTGGTGGCCATGGTCTCGGGGGGCATCGCCGGACTGCTCGGTTTCATCGGTGTCACCCTGCTGCTGCATCGCCGCCTGACCGAGCCCCGCATTCGCGCCACCAGCAAGACCAGCGACATCATGCTGCTGGTCCTGTTGTGGCTGCAACTGGTGCTTGGCCTGGCCACCATCCCGCTGTCGGCGCAGCACCTGGACGGCGGCATGATGCTGCGCCTGGCCGAATGGGCTCAGCGCATCGTGACCTTTCGCTCAGGCGCGCCCGAGCTGCTGGCCGGTGCCGGCTGGATTTTCAAGACCCACATGGCCCTGGGCATGAGCATCTTCCTGATCTTTCCGTTCACCCGGCTGGTGCATGTGTGGAGCGGGTTTGGCACCGTCGCCTACCTGGCGCGCCCCTACCAGGTGGTGCGCAGCCGCCGGTTGAACGTGCCTTCGGGCCAGAACCAGCCGCGCCGCCCCGGCGCAGGCGTCTGAGGAGAAACGAGTCATGACGACCCTGACCCCTGTAAAACCTGAGATCGCCCGCATCAACGGCGTCGCGCTCAACAGCCCTGATGAGACACTTTCAGCCGATGAATTGCGACAACGTGCCTGCTGTGAACTGCTGCGCCAGACTGCCCAAAGCCAGGGCTTGCTGCCCGCCAGCGACACACCGGGCACCGATGGCGTGCTCAGCGAAGACGCTGCCAGCGCCATCGAAACACTGCTGGCGCAGAACCTGGCCATTCCCGAGCCCTCCGAAGAAGCCTGCCGGCGTCATCACGCGGCCCACCAAAGCAGCTACAGCACCGGTGAACGGGTTCAGGTGCGCCACATCCTGTTCGCGGTGACACAGGGGGTTGACGTGGTGGCATTGCGCAACCGCGCAGAGGCGACCCTGCTGGACGTGCGCTGCCATGATGGAAGCAAGGTCGATGGCTTTGCCAATGCCGCGGCCACCCTGTCCAACTGCCCCAGTGGCGCGCAAGGCGGCGACCTGGGCTGGCTCACCACGGAAGACTGCGCGCCGGAATTTTCCAGGGAGCTGTTCGGCCACGCTGAAGTGGGCGTTTTGCCGCGCCTCGTTCACTCCCGTTTTGGCCTGCATGTGGTGGAAGTCCTGGCGCGCGAACCCGGCGTCGATCAGCCGTTTGAAACCGTCCGCGGCGCCGTTGCGATGGCCCTCAGGCAAAAAACCTACGTCACTGCGCTGCGCCAGTACCTTCGCCTGCTGGCCGGCCAGGCCATGGTGGAGGGTGTCGATCTCAGCGCGGCTGAAACACCTTTGCTCCAATAACCAACAAACGCCATGACGCCCCCCTCGCCACCCGGCCACCCGTTGCCCGCCGCCTCGGCTCCACGGAGTCTGCCCTTGCTGCGTCTGGGCTTTCGTCCCTTTTACCTGGGCGCCGCGCTCTTCACCGCGCTGGCCGTGCCGCTGTGGATCGCGATGTTCCTTGGCCACCTGTCGCTGACGCCGGCCATCCCGCCCCTGCTGTGGCACGCGCACGAAATGCTGTTCGGCTTCGCCTCAGCGATCATTGCGGGCTTCCTGATGACGGCCGGCAAAGCCTGGACGGGGCTGGCCACGCCGCGCGGCGCCTTGCTCGGCGCCCTGGTCACACTGTGGCTGACCGCCCGCATCGCAGCCCTGGCCGCGCCCTATCCGGTGTACGCAGTGCTGGACGGGATGTTCCTGCCCGTCGTGGCGGTGATATTTCTCAATCTTCTGCTGCGGGCGCGCAACCGCCGCAACCTGCCGCTGGCGGGAATACTCATCCTGCTGTCCGTGAGCAATGTCGCCTTTCATCTCGCCGTGACGCAAAGCCTCGCGGCCTCTCCCCTGATCGCGCTGCACGCGGGGCTGGCACTCATCGTCATGATCGAATGCGTGATGGCCGGACGCGTCATCCCGGCCTTCACCATGAGCGCCACGCCAGGCCTGAAACTCACGGCGAACCCGAAGCTCGAACGACTCACCCTGCTGCTGACCGCGCTGGGGCTGGCGCTGTGGGTGTTCGCGGCACCGAACCGGGTCACGCTGATCGCCCTGGCGTTGGCCGCCGGGCTGCATCTGCACCGGCTGTGGCGATGGCAGCCCCTGGTCACCCGCGACCGCCCCATCCTCTGGATCCTGCATGCTGCCTACGCCTGGATTCCCCTCGGGCTGGGCCTGCTGGCGCTGGCCCAGATGGGGGTGGTGCCGGTCTCGGCCGGTCTGCATGCCCTGGCCGTCGGCGCCACCGGCGGCCTCATCATCGGCATGATCACGCGCACGGCGCGCGGCCACACCGGCCGGCAGTTGAAGGCATCGGGCCATGAGGTCGCGGCCTACGCGCTGGTGATGCTCGCCGCCGTGCTGCGCGTGTTCTTGCCGCTGCTGTCGCCCGATCTTCTGCGCATCGCACTGGTTGGCGCGGCGACGGCATGGATGGTCGCCTTCACCCTCTACCTGGTCATTTACACGCCCTGGCTGATGCAGGCGCGCCTTGATGGTCAGGATGGCTGAGAGCGCCCGGAAAGTCCGGCCACGAAAACCATGACCCGATTGTGGCCAAACCGGCGCGATTCTTCCCACGGATGTACCCTTGTCCCTGTATTTGAGGCAATGCTGAATAAGTCCGTTCGCGCTGAGCCTGTCGAAGGCTTCTGCAAATCAACAACTTGCAGAAGCCTTCGACAGGCTCAGGCCGAACGGAGAGACTTGTTCAGCAAAGCCTTGAAGCGGAAGGATGGCCCTGAAAGTCTGATTCCCCCAGGTTTGTTGCAGATCAAATGCAACGGTGTGGCACAGCCGTAGGATGCCCCAGACCCCTCGCAGGAAGCACGTTATGTCCGACCAAATTCACAAACCCGTCCCGGCAGTCCTTGCCCTCCCCCCTCAACTCATCAGTGAAGAAATCCTGCGTGAAAAGTACAGCAAGGGAACGGAACAAAGCATCTTCGACGTCAATCAGCGGGTGGCGCGGGCCCTGGCTCAACTTGAGGCGCCGGCGCAGCGCAAACAGTGGGAAGGCCGCTTCCTGCAAACCTTGCAACAGGGCTTCTTGCCGGCCGGACGCATCCAGTCCGCCGCCGGCACGGACCTGGCCGCCACGCTGATCAACTGCTTTGTACAACCCGTGGGCGACTCCATTTCGCACACCGAAGACGGCCACCCCGGCATCTACACGGCGCTGACCGAGGCTGCGGAAACCATGCGCCGCGGCGGCGGCGTCGGCTACGACTTCTCGCGCATCCGCCCGCGCGGCGCCTGGGTCGGCAGCACCCAGAGCAGCGCCTCCGGGCCGGTCAGCTACATGCGCGTGTTCGACCGCTCCTGCGAAACCGTCGAGTCGGCCGGCGCCCGGCGCGGCGCGCAAATGGGGGTTCTGCGCTGCGATCACCCTGATATTGAAGAGTTCATCCACGCCAAGGACGCGGGGGATCTGAAGAACTTCAATATCTCCGTGGGTGTCAGCGACGCCTTCATGCGGGCGGTGCAACAAGACAGCGAGTTCGCACTGGTTCACCGGGCCGAACCCGGTGTCGCCCAAAAAGCGGCCGGCGCTTACCAGGCAAAGGACAGCGGCTTGTGGGTTTACCGCACGGTGCAGGCGCGCGCGTTGTGGGACCAGATCATGCGCTGCACCTACGACCACGCCGAGCCCGGCGTCCTGTTTCTGGACCACATCAACCGCGACAACAACCTGTCGTACTGCGAGACGATTGCCAGCACCAACCCGTGCGCCGAACAACCCCTGCCGCCCTACGGCTGCTGTTGCCTGGGCTCCATTGACCTGACCCGGTTTGTCGTTCATCCCTTCGAAGACAGTGCATGCTTCGACCAGGCCGCGTTCACCGAGCTGTGCCGCACCGCCGTTCGCATGCTGGACAACGTGCTGGACGTCACCGTCTGGCCCTTGCCGCAACAGCAGGAAGAAGCGCGCAACAAACGCCGTGTCGGCCTGGGCTTTACCGGGCTGGGCGATGCGCTGATCATGCTCAACCTGCGCTACGACACGTCCGCGGCACGTGACATGGCGCGGCACATTGCTGAAATGATGCGCAACACAGCCTATGAAGCTTCGGTAGAGCTGGCGCGCGAGCGCGGCGCCTTTCCGCTGTTCAATGCCGACCTGTACCTGAGCGGCCAGACCTTTGCTTCGCGCTTGCCGCAACCCCTCAAGGACCGCATTCGCGCCCACGGCCTGCGCAACTCGCACCTGCTGTCCATCGCGCCCACCGGCACCATCAGCCTGGCCTTTGCCGACAACGCCAGCAACGGCATCGAGCCGGCGTTCAGCTGGCGCTACACCCGCAAAAAACGCATGGCTGACGGCAGCCTCAAGGAATATGCGGTGGAAGATCACGCCTGGCGTCTGTACCGCCACCTGCATGGCGAAGATGCCGCGCTCACGCCCGCCTTCGTCACGGCACTGGACATGAGCGCGCAGGCGCATGAGGCGATGGTGGCCGCCGTGGCGCCCTTCATCGACACCGCCATTTCCAAAACCGTCAACGTCCCGGCGGATTACCCTTATGCCGAATTTCAAAACCTGTACCAGCAAGCCTGGCTGTCGGGTCTGAAAGGCCTGGCCACCTACCGCCCCAACTCGGTGCTGGGATCGGTCCTGAGCGTCACGTCACCTGCGGCACCGGCCACGGCAGCGCCCTTGCAGCTTGATGGCGTCAACCAGCGCCTGTCGCTGGAACGCCTGCCCACCCCCGTGCTGTCTTCGCTGCGCTGGCCGGGCCGCCCCGAACTGCCCGCAGGCAACCCGGCGTGGACGTTCATGGTGCATCACCCGTTCGGAGACTTTGCCTTGTTCGTGGGCGAACTGGTGCCGGAAGAAGGCGGCGCGGCCAAACCGTTCGAGGTCTGGGTCAATGGCGCCGAGCAGCCGCGCGGTTTGGGCGCACTCGCCAAAACCCTGTCCATGGACCTGCGCGCCAACGACCCGGCGTGGCTGCAACTCAAACTCGACGCGCTGGCCACGGTAGCCGAGGAGCACTCGTTTGAAATGCCGTTTCCACCGCATGGTGAACACCGCCTGTTCCCGGGCGTGGTGGCCGCCACCGCGGCCGTCATCCGCTGGCGCTGCGACCAGCTCAAGGCCCTGGCCGACACCGACACCCAGGTTCCCACCCCCGTGCTGGACGCCATGTTCAGCCGCGACGAGCCGAAAACAGGCCCGTCCGGCACGCTGGCGTGGTCCGTGGACGTGGACAACCCCGCCACCGGAGAAGCCTTTACCGTCACGCTGAAAGAAGTCAACCTGACGGGCCATGACGGCGCCAGCGTCACCCGGCCGTGCGCCCTCGGCTTTTCAGGCAACTACCCGCGCGCGTTCGATGGACTGGCCCGGCTGCTGTCGCTCGACATGCGGGTGATTGACCCGGCCTGGATCGGCATGAAACTGCGCAAGCTGCTCAACTACGCCGAACCGCTGGGCCACTTCATGGCCTTCGTGCCAGGCTTGCCGCATAGCGAACGTCGCCAGCAGACCTGGCCCTCCACAGTGGCCTACATCGCGCGGTTGATCATTCACCGCTATGCCATGCTGGGCGTACTGAACGAAGAGGGTTTTCCGCTGCGCGACATGGGCGTGCTCGACGCCCCCAAACACCAGGGGACGCCAAACACCATGGCCGGCAAAGTGTGCCCGGAGTGCGGCAACCCCACCGTCATCCACAAGGACGGTTGCGATTTCTGCACCGCCTGTGGCTATGTCGGACAGTGCGGCTGAGCTGTTCGTTCACCTGTAGTATCCAGCAACACGGAACATTCACAGATTTGTCAGATCAAGAATCTGGCTCGCAATCCCTGAAGCGTCATGTTCGGCGCAACTGCGTCATGCGATATCAGCAGATAAGCCCACGGCTTGCCGCCGACTTTGGCGGCGTAGGCCGATGCGTTCTTGCACCAGATCACCACCTGACCAGCCTTCGCCTTCACTTCGGTCCCGGACTCCTGGGCCTCGGCCACCTCTTTGGCCTTCTTCGTCTCGATCATCAGCGTGATGTCGTCCAGCGCCACCACGAAATCCGGGATGTACTCGGGCTGACTTGTATCCGTCCGGCGAACCAGTGTGCGGCTGGCGAACCAAGCCAGCGAGCCGGCAATGTTTCAATCCGCGCCCGTCATCATTGACGGGCGAACCCCGGTCACGCGAAAAGACGTTGCTGCAATTCATCGCGGGTCAAACCATGGGCGTGAGCAACGGCGGCCAAAATGGCCGCCAAGGTGCCAATACGCAGCGGGTCATGCAAAGGAACAGTGACGTGATGCTGCGCTGGTGACTCGCAAGTCAGCCGCACATGACTACCTGTCTGCCGGGTAGGCACATAGTGACCTTGCCCCCGAAAAACGTACTCCATAGCTGATGGAAAATTTCAGTAATTGGAGAAGACGAGATGAGCAAGAGAAAAGACGGGCAATCACGGGGCAAGTACACCCTGGAATTCAAGCTGGAAGCGGCGTGGTGTTCCAGTTGGGGCGCTTCTGGAAGGTCAAGGGTCCGGGCCTGATCATCCTGATCCCCGGCATCCAGCAGATGGTGCGCGTGGATCTGCGCACCGTGGTGATGGACGTGCCCGAGCAGGACGTCATCACGCGTGACAACGTCTCGGTCAAGGTCAACGCGGTGGTGTACGCTCGCGTGGTGGATCCGCAGCTCGCGATCATCCAGGTCGAGAATTACATGAAGGCCACTTCAGAGTTGGCGCAAACCACCCTGCGTGCCATCCTCGGCAAGCACGAACCCGACCAGTTGCTGGCCGAGCGCGAGAAGATCAACCAGGCACTGCAGCAGGTGCTTGACGTGCAGACCGACGCCTGGGGCATCAAGGTCGCCAACGTCGAGATCAAGCATGTTGACTTGAACGAAAGCATGATTCGCGCCATCGCCAAGCAGGCCGAAGCCGAGCGCGAGCAGCGCGCCAAGATCATCCACGCCGAAGGCGAGTTGCAGGCGTCCGCCAAGCTGCTGGAGGCGGCGCAGAAGCTGGCGCAGGCGCCGCAGGCGATGCAGTTGCGCTACCTGCAGACGTTCACGGCGATTGCCGGGGAAAAAAGCTCCACCATCATTTTCCCGATGCCCATCGACCTGATCACCTCGGTGCTGGATCGCCTGTCGGACCGGCCCAAGCCCGGGGAGCCAGGCTGAGCTTGCCGTCGAGACCCGAGTCAAAGAGTGCCCACTCCCTGGTGCTGTGCTCAAGTTGAAACCACACGCGAATGGCCATAAGCCTGCGCCGATGCCCGCACAACAGGAGGTGGTCGGATTGTGCGGCAACGACCGTCGGTGTGAACTATGATGGCGCAAGCCCTCTTCGCCGCCACCGCAAACCCGTTCGCCATGACCGAGGCCGCCACCCACCACCGAACCTGTCCGCTTTGCGAAGCCATGTGCGGCCTGGCCATCACCCATGCGGACGGCAAGATTCTCGCCATCCGGGGCGACCCGGCCAACCCGCTCTCGGCCGGCCATATCTGCCCCAAGGCAGTGGCCCTGCAAGACATCCACAGCGACCCGGCACGACTGCGCGCGCCGATCAAGCGCACGGCCACGGGCTGGGTCGAAATCGGCTGGGATGAAGCCTTCGCCACCGTCGCCGACCACCTGCAACGCATCCGCGCCAACCACGGCGCCGCAGCGCTTGCCGCCTACTTCGGCAACCCGACGGTACACACCCCCGCGCTGCTGATGGTGCCGGGCTTGCTCGATGCGATCAAGGGCGCGCAGGTCTTCAGCGCCACCTCGGTCGACCAGTTGCCGATGATGCTGGCCAGTCTGGAAATGCTCGGCCATCAGTTGCTGCTGCCAATCCCCGACCTTGACCGCTGCGATTTTTTGCTCATCGTCGGCGGCAATCCGGCGGCCTCCCAGGGCAGTTTCATCAGCGGCGGCGATGTCATGGCGCGCATCGGCGGCGTCCGCCGGCGCGGCGGCCGTGTCGTGGTGATTGATCCACGCCGCAGCGAAACGGCCAAGCTGGCCGACGAACACCTGTTCATCCGCCCCGGCACCGACGTCTTCCTGCTCGCGGCGATGGCACAGGTGCTGTTCGCCGAAGACCGGGTGCGCCTGCGCGAACTCGCCCCCTGGGTCGATGGCCTGGAAACCCTGCGCGATGCGGTTGCCGAATTCACGCCCGAGCGCGTGGCGCACAAGACCGGCATCGCTGCGGCGAAAATACGCGAGCTGGCCCGCGCCATCGGGCAGGCCGGGCGCGCCGCAGTCTATGGCCGCATCGGTTCCTGCACGCAGGAGTTCGGCGCCCTGTGCAACTGGCTGTTGTATGCGCTCAACTTCCTCAGCGGCCATGTCGACCGGGAGGGCGGCATGATGTTTCCGACACCGCCGATCGA